>NZ_AP023189.1:3625714-3927142 GCF_012767755.2 Pseudomonas tohonis | reverse complement strand
CGGGTGGGCAACCTGTTCATCATCCTGCAGTCGGTGTCCATCGTCGCGCTGCTGGCCCTGGGCGTGACCCTGACCATGGCGGTGGGCGGGCTGGACCTGTCCATCGGCGCGGTGGCCGCCATGAGCCTGATGTGCGCCAGCTACGTGATGGTGGTGCTCGGCTGGGGGCCGCTGCCGGCGGTGGCCATCAGCCTGGCCTGCGGCGCGCTGGTGGGGCTGCTCAACGGCTTTCTCATCGTGCGCCTGGGCGTGCCGGACATCCTCGCCACCCTCGGCAGCATGTTCCTGGTCATCGGCCTGCAACTGATCCCCACCGGCGGCCGCTCCATCGCTGTCGGCATGACCCTGCCCAACGGCGACGAGGCCGCAGGCAGCTTCAGCGCCGCCTTCCTCGCCCTCGGCCGCGCGCGGCTGTGGGACACGGTGCCGGTGCCCGTGGTCGTAATGCTGGTGGTGGCGCTGCTGGTGTGGGCATTCCTCGAACGCACGCGCTTCGGCCGGGTGTTCTACGCCATCGGCGGCAACGAGCGGGCGGCGCGCCTGGCCGGTGCCCCGGTGGAGCGCTACAAGCTGCTGGCCTACGTGCTCTCCGCCTCCCTGGCCTCACTCGGCGGGCTGCTGCTGGCGGCGCGCCTGGGGCGTGGCGACGTCAGCTCCGGCAACGGCCTGGTGCTCGACGCCCTGGGCGCCGCACTGATCGGCTTCGCCGTGCTCGGCGCGCGCAAGCCCAACGCCTTCGGCACCCTGGTCGGCGCCTTGCTGGTGGCGACCCTGCTCAACGGCCTGACCATGCTCAACGCGCCTTACTACGCCCAGGACTTCGTCAAGGGCGCGGTGCTGGTGCTGGCGCTGATGTTCACCTTCGGCCTCGCCCAACGCGCGCGCTGAACCCTCTTCAGAAAAAGGAACCCGACATGCCTGCATTGATCAACCGCGCCCTGCGTCGCCTCGCGGCCGGCGCCCTGGCCCTGTCCCTCGCCTCCGGCGCCAGCGCCGCCGGCATCGACGGTGCCCCGGCCCCCTTCGACAAGGGCGGCGTACGCATCGCCCTGGTCGGCTACCTGTTCTCCGGCGACTTCCCCGAGGCCTACCTGCGCGGCGTGGAGAAGCAGTCCAGGGCCCTGGGCGTCGACCTGCGCCTGTTCGATGCCCGCCAGCGGGCAGCGACCCAGCGCGAGCAGCTGGAGCAGGCGATCGACCTGGGCGTGGACGGCATCATCGTCCAGCTCGGCCTGGCGGAAACCCTCAAGGACACCGTCGACAAGGCCGTGGCCAAGGGCATCAAGGTGGTGGCCTTCGACGTCGAGCTGGGCAACCCCGGCGTGACCCAGATCGAGCAGGACCACCACGCCCTGGCGCAACTGGCCCTGGACCAGGCGCTGAAGGACAACGGCAACGCCTTCCAGGCCGGCTACGTGTTCATCGGCGGCTTCACGCCCATGGAGCGTCGCGACGAGATCTGGCGCCAGGTCAAGGCGGCCAACCCGGGCATCGTCGAGAAGGCCCGCTTCGGCACCCTCAACCCGCCCATCGCCAACTCGGTGGCGGACCAGGCCAGCGCCGTGCTGCGCGCCAACCCCGGCCTGCAGGTGATCTTCGCGCCCTTCGACGAGTTCGCCAAAGGCGCCAAGATCGCTGTCGACGAAGCCGGCCTGGGCGAGCAGGTGAAGATCTACAGCGCCGACATCTCCACCGCCGACATCCAGATCATGAAGGAGCCGGGCAGCGCCTGGGCCGCCACCGCCGCGGTGAACCCGGAAGTGGCCGGCGCCATCAGCGTGCGCACCCTGGCCCAGCGCATCGCCGGGGAAGAGACCGGCCCCCGCGTGCAGGTGCCCGCCACCCTGATTACCCGCCAGCAGCTGCTGGACCTGGATGTGAAGAACGTGCGCGACCTGGCGCAGAAGCTGCCGGCCTTCGGCGAGTCGGCCAGCGTCGCCCGCTCGCCGTGGATTCCCCTGGCCGACTGAGGCGAGCGCCATGCACGACAAGGCATCGCGGTTGCGCAAGGCGAGGGCGGTGAAGAACGACCCGGCCCACGGCACGCGCCTGCCGCCGGGGCAGGTGCTCACCGAGCGCTTCCCCATCCTTCACGAGGGCGAGGTGCCCAGGTACGCGTTGGCCGACTGGTCGCTGCGCCTGCACGGCGCGCTGTCCAGGCCCCTGGAGCTGCGCTTCGACGACCTGTTGCAGCTGCCGCAGCGTGAGGTGCGCTGCGACATCCACTGCGTCACCCGCTGGTCGAAGTTCGACACCCGCTGGCGCGGCGTGCACCTGGGCGACCTGCTGCAGGCCCACGGCATCGAGCCGCAGGGCGCCTTCGTCATGGCCCACGCCGACACGGACTACCAGACCAACCTCGCCCTGGCCGACCTGCTACATCCCGACAGCCTGCTGGCGCTGGCCTACGACGACCAGCCGCTGACGCCCCAGCACGGCTGGCCGCTGCGCCTGCTGGTGGCCGGGCGCTACTTCTGGAAGAGCGCCAAGTGGCTGCGCGCCCTGGAGTTCACCACCGAGGAGGCGCCGGGCTTCTGGGAGCGCAATGGCTTCCACCTGCACGCCGACCCCTTCCTCGAACAGCGCTTCTCCGGCGAGGCGCTGGACATCCCCGAGGACGAGTGGCAACGCAAGGCCTATGACTGAGCGGGGAAGGGCGGGGGCGTTCTGTGGGAGCGGCAACCGGCAGCGGAGTCAAACCCACCCCCGCATGGTGGACCGGTGAAGCGTGGTCCACCCTACAACCGGCAATACGTCGTGCTCCGGGGCCAGAGCCTGGCGTAGGGTGGAGGTCGCTTTTTACCTCCACCAGCGAAGGTGGGCTCAACTTCCAGTCCCCCTTATTGAAACGTGCTCTTGCGCGCCCAAGAAACTTGCCAAGCAAAGTTCCATTAATTGCCAGGTTCAATAACCAGGAACTGAACTTGAACTGTATTTTCAGTGCTGCTCCAGCAACATCTATTGCTGCTGTAGTAGCAACTTTATTTATTCCGCTTATAAGCCGGCTGTGCGATATAACCTAAGTGTTATTCGTTATTTTGCCCGTCCGTCGGGCTCGTCTAGGATCGGCCCCCAGGACACCCCATCAGGCATGGATGCCGCCCAAGAACGAGATACCAGGCCACCTCGCAAAGAGGCAGGACCCGGTCGGCACTGCCCCCGTTGCACGACGAATCAGAACGTGCCGCCGCTGTTAGGCGGGCGCTTCCGTTCAACTTCGCGATGGCAACTTGAAGACCATTTAAAACAGCATCCATCTGTCGGGACGGCAACTTCCAGGGGTTGGCCAACTGCCCGTCAAAAGTGCGACCAAGGAGTAATTCGCATGCATCGCCGTTCCTTCCCCTTGTTGGGCGCCGCCGTGCTCACGGCATTGGCGCAAGCCCCCGCACACGCCCAGGAAGCCACCAGCAGCGCCGACGATTCGACCCGCCTCGGCACCGTGCTGGTCACCGGCACCCGCGCCAAGAACCGCACCGTGCTCGATTCGCCCGTGCCGGTGGACGTGCTCACCGCCGAGGACCTGAAGTCCACCGGCGCGGTCAACGGCGAACTGGGCCAGGCCCTGCAGACGCTGCTGCCGTCCTTCAGCCTGCCGCGCCAGTCCAACTCCGGTGGCGCCGACCACGTGCGTGCCGCCCAGCTGCGCGGCATGAGCCCGGACCAGGTGCTGGTGCTGGTCAACGGCAAGCGCCGCCACACCTCGGCGCTGGTCAACGATTCCTCGAAGATCGGCCGTGGCACCGCCCCGGTGGACTTCAACTCCATCCCCATCAGCGCGGTGAAGCGCATCGAAGTGCTGCGTGACGGCGCCGGCGCCCAGTACGGCTCCGATGCCATCGCCGGGGTGATCAACATCATCCTCGACGACGCCCCCGAAGGCGGCGAGGTCTCCACCACCTACGGCGCCTACCACACCCACCAGAGCGCCATCCACGAGACCACCACCGACGGCCAGAACAGCGCCACCACGGCCAAGATCGGCACGCGCCTGGGTGAGGACGGCTTCATCCGCGGCGGCGCCGAATACAAGGACCGCAACCCCACCAACCGCGCCGGCTTCGACGGCTTCGCCGACACCCCCGGCCAGCGCAACTACGTGATGGGCGACGGCGACGCCCGCGACATCAACACCTGGTTCAACGGCAAGCTGGCCCTGGGTGACATCGAGGCCTACACCTTCGGCACCTACAACCACCGCACCACCACCGGTGCCGAATTCTACCGCTACCCCAGCGAGCAGCCGGCGTTCTACCCCAACGGCTTCCTGCCGCAGTCCCTCGGCACCAACCAGGACCTGTCCCTCACCGGCGGCTTCAAGGGCCTGATCGGCGAAGACTGGGACTACGATGCCAGCCTCACCCACGGCCGAAACCTGTTCGAATCCGCCACCAAGCGCACCCTCAACGCCTCCCTCGGCGCCGCCTCACCGACCCGCTTCGACACCGGCGAGTACGAGCTGCGCCAGACCGTAGGCAACCTCGACTTCACCCGCGAGCTGAGCCTGCTGGGCACGTCCTTCGCCCTGGCCCTGGGCGGCGAGTACCGCTACGAGAACTACCTGACCCGCGCCGGCGACGAGGCCTCCTACGTGGGCACCGGCGCCGACGGTGCCAGCGGCCTGCGCCCCAGCGAGGAAGTGGACCTGGACCGCAACGTGTTCGGCACCTACGCCGAGCTCTCGGGCGACCTCACCGACCGCCTGTTCGTCGATGCCGCCACCCGCTGGGAGCGCTACGACGACGCCGGCAGCAAGCTCACCGGCAAGCTCAGCGGCCGTTACCGCCTGACCGATGCCGTGGCCCTGCGTGGTGCCGTGTCCAACAACTTCCGCGCGCCGTCCCTGGCCCAGGTGGGCTTCCAGCACACCACCAGCAACTTCGGCACCGGCGGCACCCTCACCGACATCCGCGTGCTCTCGGTCAATGACCCCATCGCCCGTGCCCTGGGGGCCGAGGACCTGGACCCGGAGACCTCGAAGAACTTCAGCATCGGCCTCACCGCCCAGCTGAGCGAGCGCTTCGACCTGTCGTTCGACGTGTTCCGCATCGACGTGAAGGACCGCATCACCCTGTCCCAGCGCATCGGCAGCGACGCCCTGGAGCAGTACGTGCTGGACAACTTCGGCGTGGCCGGGGTGCACGACGTCAACTTCTTCACCAACGCCGCCGACACCCGCACCGATGGTGCCGAGCTGGTGCTCAACTACCACCAGCCCTTCGCCGACGGCCAACTGGGCGTGACCACCGCCTACACCTACAACCACACCAAGGTCACCGCCACCAAGGGCACGCCGTCGCAGCTCGCCGCCCTGGGCATCGGCAACGACGCGCTGGTGGGCGTGGAGGAGCGCAACACCCTCACTGACGCCGCACCGCGTGATCGCTTCGTCCTTTCCACCACCTGGAGCAACGCCAACTGGAGCCTGCTGGGCCGCCTCACCCGCCAGGGCGAGACCACCCGCGTGTTCGACTTCGGCACCTCGCAGCCGGAGCAGACCTACGACGCCGTGTGGCAGCTCGATGCCGAGGTGCAATACAAGTTCACCCCGCAGTTCAGCGTCGCCCTGGGCGGCAACAACCTCACCGACCAGTACCCGGAGCGCTCCAGCTCGGAGATCAACTACGGCGGCAACCTGCCGTACGACGTGCTCTCGCCGGTCGGCTCCAACGGCGCGTACTACTACGCCCGCGCCACCTACGGCTTCTGACCGAGCCGGCCGCCCACCCGGGCGGCCAGGCCCCTGCCGGAGGCGGGCATGAGCGACACCCCAAGCGCCGGGCCACGGCGTCACCTCGGCGTGCTGCAGGCGCTGCTGGTGACCCTGGGCATGGTGATCACCACCGATATCCTCAAGACCGCGCCCACCGTGGCGCTCAACGTCGGCGCCGAGCACTTCTACCTGGTGTGGGTGCTCGGCGGCCTGCTGTCCATGGTCGGCGCGCTGTGCTTCGCCGAAATGGCCACGGCCTTTCCCCACCCCGGCGGCGACTACCACTTCCTCCACCGCGCCTACGGCGAGCGGGTGGGCTTCCTCTTCGCCTGGTCGCGCTTCGCCGTGCTGCACACCGGCTGGATCGCGCTCTCGGCCTTTCTCTTCGCCGACTACTTCACCGCCGTGCTGCCCCTCGGGCACCACGGCGCAGGGCTGTTCGCCGGGGCGCTGATCGTCGCCCTGGTGCTGGTCAACCTGCTCGGCGTGCGGGTCGGCTTCCTCACCCAGACGCTGCTGGTGAGCCTGCTCACCCTGGGCTTCCTGACCATCGTCTCCGGCGGCGCCTGGCTGGCCTGGCAGGGCGTCGCGGTGCCGCCGCCGAGCAATCCGCTGCCGCCGGAAAGCGGCGGGGTGGCGGGCTTCTCGGCGGCGATGATCTTCGTCTTCCTCGCCTTTGGCGGCTGGAGCGACGCGGCCACGCTGTCGGCGGAGATCCGTGACGGTCGGCGCGGCCTCTTCATCGCCATGCTCGGCGCGCTGCTGCTCCTGCTGGGCATCTACCTGGCGCTGAACTGGGCCTTCATCCAGGGCCTGGGGTTCGATGGCCTGGCGGCCAGCGGCGCACCGGCGGTGGAGCTGCTGGGCCGCGCCTTCGGCGCACCGGGTGTCGGTGTGATCCTGCTGGTGGTGGGTGTTTCCGCCGTGGCCAGCATCAACTCCACGCTGATGGTCGGTGCCCGCACCACCTACGCCGCTGCCCGCGATGTGCCCTCGCTGCACCGCCTCGGCCACTGGGACGACAGCCACGGCGTGCCGCGCCGTGCACTGCTCGCCGAAGGCGGCGTGGCATTGTTACTGGTGGCCTTCGGCAGCTTCGCCGAGAGCGGCTTCAACGCCATGGTGGAATACATGACCCCGGTCTACTGGCTGTTCATGGCCCTCAGCAGCCTGGCGCTGATCATCCTCCGCCGTCGCCACCCCGAGGTGCCGAGGCCGGTGCGGGTGCCGCTCTATCCGCTGCTGCCGCTGCTGTTCTTCGCCCTGTGCCTGTACATGCTCTGGTCGAGCCTGGCCTATGTCGGCTATGGCGCCTTCGTCGGCGTCGCCGTGCTCGCCCTGGGCGCGCTGTTGCAGGGGCTGCTGGCCTGGCGCGGTGGTTCGGTGGCTGGCGAAGGCGAGGTGCTCTCATGACTGTCTGGAAATTGCTGCGCGGGCCGGTGGTGATCGCCCTGGTGGCGACCCTGGCCGGTGCCGCACTGCTGCTGGCAAGCCGCAGCCCGCTGGCCGGCGATGGCCACCCACGGGAGCACGCCATGCTGCGCACCGAGCTCTATTTCGGCGCCATCGAGCCTGCGGCGTGGGAGCGTTTCCTCGCCGAGGAGGTGACGCCGCGCTTCCCCGACGGCCTCAGCTGGTACGACGTCAATGGCCAGTGGCGCGGGCCCAGCGGCAAGCCGGAGAAGCTGCCCTCGCGCATCCTCCTGCTGATCCACGCCGACAACGCCGCCAACCGCGAGGCCCTGGCCGAGATCGGCGCGCTGTTCCTCGCCCGTCACGGCATGGCGGTGCTCAAGGTCTCCAGCCCCGTCACCGCCAGCGACCCCGACTGGACCGACGACCGCGTGAAGAACCGCCAGCTGGCGCCCTGAAGGCAAGGCATGGAGGTTGCCCGTGGGTAGGGCGGATGACGCTCTTTTCATCCACCAGGCGGAGTGACCGGCGAGTACGAACGGTGGGCCGATGAAGCGCGGTCCACCCTACGCCCGGCCTGGCGCCTGCGCGGGGAAATTCACCCGTCGATCAACTCACGCATGTACTGCGGCAAGGCGAACGCAGCCTGGTGCACCTCGGCGTTGTAGTAGCGGGTGCGCAGGCCGCTGGCTGCGAAGCGTTGCTGCAGGGTGGCGAGGTCGGTGGCGCGGGCGCGTTGGCTGTTGCTGGCCCAGCCGAAGCTCATGGCGCCGCCGATGTAGGTGGGCACCGCCGCGAGGAAGAAGCCCCAGTCGGCGAAGGTGGCCGCCAGGTGGCGCGCGGTGCCGCTCAGCTCGTCCGGCTGCAGGAAGGGTACGCCGTTCTGGGTGGCGAGCACGCCGTCGGCGTTCAGGCAGCGCTGGCAGTTGCGGTAGAAGTCGGCGCCGAACAGGCTGCTGGCGGGGCCGCCCGGGTCGGTGGAGTCGCTGATGATCACATCGAAGCGCTCCTCGGTGGTGGCGACGAAATCCAGGCCGTCGCCGATCACCAGGCGCAGGCGCGGGTCGTCCAACGCGCCGGCCGAATGCTGCGGCAGGTGCTCGCGGCACAGCGCGATCACCTCGGCGTCGATCTCCACCGCGACGATTTCCTCGATGCCGGCATGGCGCACGATCTCGCGCAGTATGCCGCCGTCCCCGACGCCGATCACCAGCACCCGGCGCACCGCGCCGTGGGCGAGGATCGGCACGTGGGCCAGTGTCTCGTGGTAGATGAATTCGTCGGCCTCGGTGGTCTGCACCACGCCGTCCAGGGCCATGACGCGGCCGAAGCGGGCGTTGCGGAAGATCACCAGGTGCTGCTGGTCGGTATGGCCTTCATGCAGCAGCTCGTCGATGCGCAGCTGCTGGCCGTAGCCCTCGTAGAGGGTTTCCCGGTAGTCGGCCATCAGAACGACACGTCCGCCGGTTGCGACAGGCGCAGCACCGAGAGGTCGCCGGTGATGCGTTTCCAGGCCAGGCGGATGGCTTCGATATCGGCGTCGTGGCGCGGGGTGTCCTCGTGGAGGATGACGATGACCTTGGTGCTCAGGCGCTCGGGCTGCGCCGCGCCCTTGTCGCGCCACTGGCCGTAGGCGTCATAGGCGGTGAAGCCGTCGGGGAAGCGCGCCGTCACCTCCTGGTCGATGAACTCGCGCCAGCGCGCCGGGCTGACGCTGCCCGGACCACCCTCCAGCGGGCCCACGGAGAAATACAGCTCGGTGCGCAGCCAATGCGCCTGCGCCGGCCGCGAGGCGTCGCCCTGCAGGGTGGAGCTGGTGGGGTTGGTGGTGTGGACCGACGCGGGCGGCGTCGCCGCGCATCCCGCCAGGGCCAGGAGGAGGGCGGGGAACAACAGGCGAGGGGACATGCGGGAATCCTTGTGCGAGCACGCTTCCGGACGTGCGGGAGGGTTGGGACCCGCACTATAGAGCGCCGCTTTAATTCCCTGAAGGATGTAAAAATTAGATTGATAGATCGTTAGCGCATAATGGTTCGCTGTTACCGCCACGTGCCGCGCAGGGGCGATCGTACGGCGACTGCCGGGGCGTCTGCCGGGGCGACTGTAGGGGCGACTTCAGTCGCCAAGCAGCCCGCAGGGCTGCCCTCCCACGGTGTTCCCCGAGGCATTGCGGGTGCTCGCCGGCCACCCCGCTGGTGGATGAAAAGAGCGCCATCCACCCTACACACCGGTTGGCTCCGTGGCTCGGGTTGCGCACGTGCCGTAGGTCGGCGTCCGCCCTGTGGGAGCGGCTTCAGCCGCGAAAGATTTCCCGCAGGCACGGGGCCGCGAGTGGCTGGCCGCTCCTTCGCGAACGAATTCGCTCCCACGGGGTGCTGCCGCTGCCGGCCCCTATTGCGCCAGCTGCTCCAGGGCGATGGCGAGGCGGTTGTCATGGCGGTAGCCGGTCTGGCCCTGGGCGGGGAGGCTGTCGGTCTGTTGCGGGGCGCGGGCCTGGGCGCGGTAGGCGAGGGGGCTCGTGCCGAGCTGGCGCTGGAAGCTGCGGCGCATGCGTTCCTCGTTGCCGAAACCGGTGGTCTCGGCGATGCGCTTGATGGGCTCGGCGCTGGTTTCCAGCAGCCGGCAGGCGGCTTCCAGGCGCAGGGTCTCCACGGCCTGGGCCGGGGTGCCGCCGGTGGCGGCGGCATAGGCACGGGCGAAGTGGCGCGGGCTCATGCCGATGCGTTCGGCCAGGCGTTCGACGCGCAAATCGGCGTCGAGGTTCTCGGCCATCCAGGCGTGCAGGCGCACCAGGCGCAGGTCACGGTCGCTGCGCAGGGCGTCGCTCTGCGCCTTGAGCGAGGCACTGAGCTGGGGCTGCTCGGCCGAACGGTGGATGAACAGGGTGAAGTAGCGCGCCAGCGCCAGGGCGGCGTGGGGGCCGAGGTCCTGCTCCAGCAGGGCGAGGCCGAGGTCGATGCCCGCCGAGGCGCCGCCGCAGGTCCACAGGTTGTCGTCGTGCAGGTACAGCGCGTCGCGTTCCACGCGCAGCGCCGGGTAGCCCTGTTGCAGGTCCTCGGCGAACTTCCAGTGGGTCACCACGCGGCGTCCGTCCAGCAGGCCGGCGGCGGCCAGGGCGAAGGCGCCGGTGCCCACCGAGCACAGGCGGCGGGCGCTGGGGGCATGGCGGCGCAGCCAGGCGATGGCGTCGGCATCGGTCTCCAGCCGCGACACGCCCGGGCCGCCGATGACGATCAGCGTGTCGATGTCCGGCACCTCGCGCGCCACCTGCTCCAGCGAGCGGGTGCACACCTGGATGCCGGAAATGGTCTCGATCTCGCCGCCCTCGGGGGAGGCCAGCACCACGCGGTAGGGCGGGTGCTCGGCCAGCTCGCCACCGAGCACGCGGGGCGCGGCGGCGAACACCTCCAGGGGCCCGGCGGCATTCAGCAGCAGGGCGCCGGGGAAGGCCAGGACCAGCACGGAGCGGGGCGCCGCGATGGCAGAAAAGGTGGGGTGTTTGACATGGAGGCGAGCGCGGGGCGTCGACATACTGGAGCCAGCCTTGATTCAGAGACCCGCGACGATGCGCCGATTCCTTTCCGCTGCCAAGCACCTGCCGCTGCTCGCCCTGCTGTGCGCCGGGCCGGCCCACGCCGAGCCGTCGCCCCTGGCGGCCCGGCCTGCCACCGAACTGGCCGGCGCCGAGCTGGAGGTGGGCGACCAGAGCGGCCTGGTCCAGGCGCTGCTGGCGGCGGCGGGTGAGGACCGCGACCTGCCGTACCGCCTCGACTGGCACCCCTTCACCGCCGGGCCGGCGCTGATGGAGGCGCTCAACGCCGCCGCCGTGGACGTGGGCGTGGTGGGCAATGCGCCGCCGGTGTTCGCCCAGGCCGGTGGCTTCGACGTGCGCATCATCGCCGCCGCCGAAGGCGCGCAGAACAACAACGCGCTGCTGGTACCGGCGGATTCGTCCCTGCACAGCGTCGCCGAGCTCAAGGGCAAGCGCGTCGCCGTGGCCAAGGGCTCCAGCGGGCACTACCTGCTGCTGGCCGCGCTGGCCGGCGCGGGGCTGAAGACCGCTGATATCCAGGTGCTCTACGCCAGCCCCGTGGATGCGCAGAACGCCTTCGCCAGCGGCCGCCTCGACGCCTGGGCGGTGTGGTACCCCTTCGTCGGCCAGGCCACCTCGCGGGGCGCGCGACGCCTGGTGGATGGCAGCCCCTGGCCCGAGACTGGCCTAAACTTCACCGTCGCCAGCCTGGCTGCCCTGAACGACCCGCTGAAGGCCGACCTGCTGGGCGACTTCGTCCAGCGCCTGGCCCGCGCCCAGGCCTGGGCCACTGCCAACCCCGGCCCCTGGGCGGAGCACCTGGCCGGCGTCACCCGCCTGCCGCTGCCCCTGGTGCAGGAGATGCTGCAGCAGCAGAGCCTGCGCTACGTGCCCCTGGACGGCCGCGTCAGCGCCCTGCAGCAGCGCCTGGCCGACGCCTTCGCCGAGGCGCGGCTGATCCCCCGGCCGCTGCAGGTGGGCGAGGCCTTCGACGACCGCTACAACCGCCTGCTGCCCAGCGCCCACTGACCCCCAGCCCGACCGCCATGCCGCACCCGCCGGCAGGGCGGCGCTCACCCGGAGAAACCCCATGCCCCCACTCGATTCCACCACCCTGCGCCGCCACGCCACCGGCCTGATCGCCGTCGACCGCGAGCGCTCCGCCGGCGGCTACACCCTGTTCGCCCCGCAGACCGCCGGCGGCAAGGTCTTCCTCATCGACATCGACGGCAACGAGGTGCACCGCTGGCAACTGCCGCAGCGCCCCGGCCGCGATGCGGTGCTGCTGGCCAACGGCAACCTCGGCTACAACGGCAACCACCCGGACTCGCCCGAGCTGTTCCCAGGCTGGTCGGTGTGGCACGGCGGCGCCTTCTCCGAGGTGACCCCGGAGGGCGAGGTGGTCTGGCAGCACACCGATCTCGCCCACCACCACGACGCCCAGTGGCTGGCCAACGGCAACCTGCTCTACACCACCGCCGAGCCCTTGCCCAAGGCCATCGCCGCGCGCGTGCTGGGCGGCATTCCCGGCAGCGAGGCGCCGGGCGGGGTGATCTATGGCGACGTGGTCAAGGAGGTCGACCGCACCGGCGCCACCCTCTGGGAATGGCGCAGCTGGGAGCACCTGGCGCCGGAGGACTACCCGCTGCACGACTGCTTCGAGCGCTACCACTGGCCGATGACCAACGCGGTGACCCCGGGGCGCGACGGCAAGGTGATCCTCAGCCTGCGCAGCGTCTCCTCGGTGATCGCCGTCGAGCGGGCCAGCGGCCGCGTGCTCTGGCGCCTGGGCCACGACATCGTCGCCCAGCAGCATTGCCCCAGCGAGCTGGAGGACGGCCGCGTGCTGGTGTTCGACAACGGCATCTCGCGCCCGCACATCTCCATGCCCCATTCGCGGGTGATCGAGGTCGACCCCATCGCCCAGCGCATCGAATGGCAGTACGCCGACACCCCCGGCTACGCCTTCTTCACCCCCTTCATGGGCGGTGCCCAGCGCCTGGAGAACGGCAACACGCTGATCACCGAGGCCAACTTCGGCCGGCTGTTCGAGGTCACCCGCGAAGGCGCCGTGGTGTGGGAGTACATCAACCCGCATTTCGCCGCCTACCCGGACGCCGCCTCGCGGGCCTACCTGCCGGGCGAGAACAACGCCATCTTCCGCGCGCACCGCTACCTGGCGCGGGACATCCCCTGGCTGCGCAGTTGACCGCGCGGCTTCACCCACCCACCCACGACCACCACCCGATCACGCTTACGCAGACCACGCGCAGCGAGGGTCCACTCATGACCGGAGTCCATGATGACCACGCCCTTCAACCGGCCCCCCTGCGCGTCCGCCCTGCGGATGCTGGTTCCCACCCTCGTCGCCCTGGCCTGCGCGCCGGGCCAGGCCTCGGCGGCCGAGCGCACGCCCGGCGCCACGGCCGATGACACCACCCTGCAAGCGGTGACGGTCAACGCCCGCCGCCGCACCGAGGAGGCGCAGTCGGTGCCGACACCGATGACCGTGCTCTCGGCACAGACCCTGGAAGAGCAGCGCCTGTACCGCGTGCAGGACCTGCAGCAGGCGATGCCCAGCCTCAATGTCGCCTTCATGCATGCGCGGCAGTCGAGCCTGTCCATCCGTGGCCTGGGCAACAACCCGGCCAGCGACGGCCTGGAAGGCAGCGCCGGCATCTACCTGGACAACGTCTACCTGGGCCGCCCGGGGATGGCGGTGTTCGACCTGCTGGACATCGAGCAGCTGGAGTTGCTGCGCGGCCCGCAGGGCACGCTGTTCGGCAAGAACACCACCGCCGGCGTGCTCAACATCGGCACCCGCAAGCCGAGCTTCACCGCCGAGGGCAGCGTCTCCACCTCCTTAGGCGAGGACGGCTACGTGCAGAACCAGGGCAGTTTCTCCGGCCCCCTGAGCGAGACCCTGGCCGGGCGCCTGTCGGCCTACCGCACCCGCGAGAACGGCTACGTGGAGAACGAGCACGATGGCCACACCCTGGGCGGCGGCACCCGCCAGGGCTTCCGTGGGCAATTGCTGTTCGAGCCGAACGAGGCCTTCAACCTGCGCTGGATCGCCGACTACAACGAGGAAGATTCCAGCGCCGGGACGCGCTCGCTGTTCAGCACCGGGCCGACCATCAACGGCGTCAACCGCTACGAGCAGCGCGCCGCCGCCGTGGGCGCGACCCTGGTGCGCGGGCGCCACGTCAACCTGGACGCGGACCAGAGCGTGAAGGTGTTCCAGGGCGGCACTTCGCTGGAGGCCAACTGGACGCTGCCCAACGACTTCACCCTGACCTCCATCAGCGCCTACCGCTGGTGGGACTTCACCCCGCGCAACGACGACGAGCTGAATGTGCGGGTGATGGACAACGTCGGCCAGTCCGCCCGCGACAAGCAGTACTCCCAGGAACTGCGCCTGGCATCGCCCACCGGCGGCGCCTTCGACTACGTGCTCGGCGCCTATTACTTCCGCCAGGAAATGCGCAACGAGGTGTTCACGTACTACGATCCCCTGGCCGACACCTGGAACGGCACGCCGGCCGGCGCGCTCAACGACGTCACCAGCATCGGCAAGGGCCGGATCGATACCGACAGCTTCGCGCTGTTCGCCCAGGGCACCTGGCACCTCACCGAGCGCCTCGATTTCACCGCCGGGGTGCGCGGCACCTACGAGGAGAAGCAGGCGCGGGTCGGGCGCAATGCCCCCGTGGGCGGCGCTGCCGTGAGCGGTGCGGCGGCCTCGGTACGCAATGCGCGGGTCGGCGCCTACGACTCGGGCGACCTGGCGCAGTACAGCTTCAGCCCCTCGGCGCTGCTCAGCCTGGCCTACCGCTTCGACGACCGGGTGCTGGGCTACGCCTCGCTGTCCCACGGCGAGAAATCCGGCGGCGTGAACCTCAGCGTCGCCAGCGCCCCGGTGGCGGGGGCGGACTCGCTGCTGATCGGCACCGAGCGCGCCAACGATGCCGAGCTGGGCGTCAAGAGCACGCTGCTGGACAACCGCCTGCAGCTCAACGCCAACCTGTTCTGGACGGTGGTCCACGGCTACCAGGCCAACGCCTACGACGACGCCAACCTCACCAGCTACCTCACCAACGCCGGCAGCGTGCGCAGCCGGGGCGTGGAGTTCGAGGCGACCCTGCGCCCGATTCGCGGGCTGACCCTGAACGCCAACGGCTCGTACAACGACGTGCGCTACCTCGCCTACGAGGACGCTCCCTGCCCGGCGGAAGTGGCCCTGCGCCCCGGCGCCCCGGCCTCGTGCGACCTCAGCGGGCACAACGTGGTCGGCGCCTCGAAGTGGATCTTCAACGGTAACGGCACCTACGAGTGGCAGTTGGAGACGGTGCGCCCGTACCTCAACGCCAGCTACGCCTTCCGCTCCCACGCGGTGGGCACCATCGATGACTCGCGCTACGCCCAGTTGCCCAGCTACGCGCTGGTCAACCTCGCCACCGGCGTGCGCGGCGACCTCGGGGACGGCCAGTGGGACGTGTCGCTGTGGTTGAAGAACGCCTTCGACAAGACCTACTACACCACCCTGTGGAACTCGCCGAACGGCGCCTACACCGGCGTGCTCGGCACCCCGAGGACGCTGGGGATGACGGCGCGGTACGACTTCTGAGGCAGGCATGCGTGTGTGCTGCAAGGTCGCTTGGTGGATGAAAGGAGCGTCATCCACCACACCGGTTGGCGCCCTGGTTCGAGTTGGGCACGGCGTCGTAGGTCGGTGCCGAGCGTAGCGAGGCCCAACGCGGCGATATCGGGCCCAACCGCAGAGGCTCTCCTTGTGGGAGCGGCTTCAGCTGCGAAGGACCTGCCGCCGGCACAGGGTTGCGAGCGGGCTGGTATTTGCTGTGGGGCGCAGGCCAAACGGGGTCGCCAGGCTCTATAGTTGCGCCCATCCCCGTCCTGCCTGCCGAGCCCTAGCCGATGATCACCCGTCCCCAGAATCCTTCGATCCCGGTCCTGCTGTTCTCCCTCAAGGGGTCGATCATCCCGGCCATCTGGCGCAAGGTGGTGTTCACCGTGCTGATCAGTTCGGTGGTGGTGGCCACCCACGGCACGCTCTATCACTACAAGGTGATCCTCACGGCCACGCCCTTCACCCTCTGGGGGCTGACGCTGGCGATCTTCCTCGGCTTCAGGAACACCGTGGCCTACCAGCGCTTCTGGGAGGCACGCACGTTGTGGGGCGAGCTGCTGATCGTCACCCGCAACCTGACCCGGCAACTGCTGAGCCTGACCCCGGCCATGCCGCCAGCCGAGCGCCGCCGGCTGGTGGATGCGCTGGCCGCCTTCAGCCATGCGTTGCGCGATCACCTGCGTGGCGCGGGCGATGGCGCCGACGTGCAGCGCCTGCTGGACGCGCCGGCCCGCGCGCAGCTGGCCGGCAAGGGCAACGTGCCCAGCGCACTGCTGGGGCTGATCGGCCAGCGCGTGATGGCGGCGAGCCGCGAGGCGGGGGCGGGCGAGAGGGTCCAGGCGACCCTCGACGAGCAACTGACCCGGTTGTCCTATGTGCTGGGTGGGTGCGAGCGCATCAAGAACACGCCCATCCCCTATCCCTACATCCTCATGCTGCACCGCATCGTCCACGTGTACTGCTTCCTGCTGCCGTTCTGCCTGGTGGACGCCATCGGCTGGTTCACGCCCTTCGCGGTCTGCGTGCTGGCGTACACCTTCTTCGGCCTGGATGCCCTCGGCGACCAGATTTCCGACCCCTTCGACACCCAGCCCAACGACCTGCCGCTGAACGCCATGTGTCGCAACATCGAGATCACGGTGCTGGAGCTGCTGGGCGAACCCGCGCCCGAGCCGGCACAGCCGGTGAAGGGCGTGCTGCTCTAGCGCGGGTGACGCGCCGGGCCTCAGGCCGTCTGCTCGAAGGCCTCCAGGGCGCGCAGCGAGTAGATGTAGGCCGCGCCGGCGTTCAGCGAGATGGCGGTGGCCAGGGCCTGGGCCAGTTCGGCCTCGGTGGCGCCGGCCTTGCGCGCGGCTTCGGCATGCACGCCGATGCAGCCGTCGCAGCGAGTGGTGATGGCCACGGCCATGGCGATCAGTTCGCGGGTCTTGGCGTCGAGCGCGTCGCCGTCGCTGGCGGCGGCGCCCAGGGCCTGGTAGGCGGCGAGCATCTTCGGGTGGGACTTGCCGAGCTTGCCGAAGGCTTTCTTCACGGCGGGAACGTAGTCGGACCAGTTGAACAGCATGATGGCTTCTCCTAGCTTTGCACGGTGCCGGTCATCGGCCGGTGAGGAGAGTGTCCCGCCGGCGCGTTCCCGGCGTTTTGCATTCCTGCCCATCCCTTTGCCGAAACGTCCCGATGCACGCATTCGACCACCTGATCGACCTGGCCAACCTCCGTGGCGTGCTGGACCTGCGCTGCCAGCTGCACGGCAACTGGTCCCTCGACCACCCGCGCCTGCCGGCCGGCCAGGCCAGCTACCACATCCTGCTGCGCGGCGAGTGCCGCCTGGAACTCGCCGGCCAGCCGCCCCGACGCCTGCACGCGGGGGAGATCCTGCTGCTGCCGCGCAGCGATTCGCACCTGTTGCAGGCCGGCCAGCCGGGCCGCCTGCCCACTCCGACGCCCCCGCACGAAGAGCCCGGGCGCATTCCGCTCTTGCGCATCGGCCAGGGCGGGGAGGGCTTCGAGATGCTCTGCGGGCGCATCCACTACAACCCGCGCGCGACCCTGCTGGAGGCCTTGCCCGATGTGCTGGTGGTGCAGGCCGGCGCCACCTCGGAGGGCCGCCTGGCTGCGGTGGTGGAACTGATGCGGCTGGAGGCCGAGGGCGAAGAGGTGGCCAACCAGGCGATGGTCGACGGGCTCTCGGTGATCCTCTTCACCCTGGTGATGCGCGCCTACCTGCGGCAGCGCCAGGACCTGCCGGGCATCTTCGCCCTGCTGCGCGACCGGCGCCTGGGCAAGGCGGCGCTGGCGCTGCTGGCGGACCTCTCGCGCGACTGGCCGGTGGAGGCACTGGCGGCCGAGGCGAACATGTCGCGCTCCAGCTTCATGCGCGCCTTCACCCAGCTCGCCGGCACCCCGCCCGCCAGCCTGGTGACGCGCCTGCGCCTGGAGCGCGCGCAGCAATTGCTGCAAGGCACGGCAATGAGCATCGGCGCCATCGCGCTGGAAGTCGGTTACCCCAGCCAGGCGTCGTTCAGCCGCGTGTTCCGCCAGCACCTGGGCGAATCACCGGCGGGGTACAGGCAGCGCAACCGGGGTTGATCGGCGGTACCCGGCATGGCTCCGGTTGGTGGACCGTAGAGCGTGGTCCAGCCGGCGGCGCTGCGCGCCGCTTGGCGACTGAAGTCGCCCCTACAGGGCAGTGCCACGGTGAGGATTGCCTGTGGGAGCGAATTCATTCGCGATTCAACCCGCTCTTGGGTTGGCGTCGCGAGACCCTGGCCGCCACCGGTGCCGAGCTCATCGGCCATCAAGCACCCGCTGGGGCCCCGTTGCAGGGCGCCGGGGCAGGTTGCCTGGGCCGGGTCGGGATGCTGGCGAGCACAGCACATCCGTGCAATCCCGGCGTGGCTCGCGGGGGGATAGTGTGGGCTTGGAGGGCCGGACATGGCCCGCTCCAAGCCCACCTATGACCATTCCTGGAGGTTTGCATGACGACGTTCGTGGCCCGTGACGGCACCGAGA
The DNA here is from genome assembly GCF_012767755.2 of Pseudomonas tohonis. Classification (NCBI taxonomy): domain Bacteria; kingdom Pseudomonadati; phylum Pseudomonadota; class Gammaproteobacteria; order Pseudomonadales; family Pseudomonadaceae; genus Pseudomonas; species Pseudomonas tohonis. The sequence goes on along the minus strand of NZ_AP023189.1, from coordinate 3,908,824 downwards.
TCTATTACAAGGACTGGGGCAGCGGCAAGCCCGTGCTGTTCAGCCACGGTTGGCCGCTGGATGCCGACATGTGGGAATACCAGATGCAGTACCTGAGCAGCCGCGGCTACCGTACCATCGCCTTCGACCGCCGTGGCTTCGGTCGTTCCAGCCAGCCGTGGAACGGCTACGACTACGACACCTTCGCCGACGACATCGCCCAGCTGATCGAGCACCTGGACCTGCACGAGGTGACCCTGGTGGGCTTCTCCATGGGCGGTGGCGACGTCAGCCGCTACATCGGCCGTCATGGCACCGGGCGGGTCGCCAAGCTGGCGCTGCTGGGCGCGGTGACGCCGATCTTCGGCAAGACCGCCGACCATCCGCTGGGCGTGGAGCAGGCCGTGTTCGATGGCATCAAGGACGGCCTGCTGAAGGACCGCGCACAGTTCATCGCCGACTTCGCCGCGCCGTTCTACGGCATCAACCACGGCCAGCAGGTTTCCCAGGGCGTGCTCACCCAGACCCTGAACATCGCCTTGCTGGCGTCGCTCAAGGGCACTATCGACTGCGTGACCGCCTTCGCCGGCACCGACTTCCGTGGCGACCTGGCCAAGGTCGATGTACCCACCCTGGTGATCCATGGCGACGACGACCAGATCGTGCCGCTGGAGGCCACCGGCAAACTGGCGGCGGAGTCGATCCCCGGCGCGGTGCTCAAGGTCTACGCAGGCGCCCCCCATGGCTTCGCCGTGACCCACGCGCAGCAGTTGAACGAGGACCTGCTGGCGTTCCTCGCGCAGTGACCCTGCCGCCGGCCGCCCGCAGGGGTGGCCGGCCCTCGGGGCTTCAGGCCGTCACCGTGGCGAAGGCCTCGGCGATGGCGTCGATCACCACCCGCACCCGCGCGGTGTGGCGCACGTCCCTGTGCGTCACCAGCCAGACGTCGTAGGGGCGGATCTCGCGTTCTTCCCAAACCCGCACCAGCCCATCGCGCGCGCCGAGCGGCAGGGGAATCTCGCCCAGCCCCAGGCCGCTGGCGACGGCATGGCGCACCATCAGGCCCGAGGTGCAGGTGATGGCGATGCGGCCGTGGCTGATGGGCTCGGACGCCAGGGTCACGTCCTTGCCGCTGTCCAGGTAGGGCTGGTAGAGCACCAGGTCGTGGCCGGCGAAGGCCGCTCCCGGCTCGGGGGTGCCGCGTGCCTGCAGGTAGCCCGCCGTGGCGAACAGGCCTGCGCTCCAGCGCGCCACCCGGCGCACCACCAGGTCGGGGTTGTCCGGCTTCTGGTTGCGCACGGCGATGTCCGCTTCGCGCTTGGTCAGGTTGAGCATCTGCGTCGAGGCCTGCAGCTGCACTTCGATGTTCGGGTGCTCCAGGCGCATGCGCGCCATGGCCGGAATGATGAAGTCGGCGGCGAAGGACTCGGTGGTGGTGACCCGCACCACGCCGGCCAGGCGGTCGTCCATGCCGAGGATGCGCCGCTGCAGGTCGGCGGCTGAGGCTTCCATGTCCAGGGCGGCGGCCATCGCCACCTCACCGGCGGCGGTCAGGGCGTAGCCTGCGGAGGTGCGCAGGAACAGCGTGGCGCCCAGGGACTGTTCCAGCGAGGCGAGCCGGCGGCCGACGGTGGCCTGGTCGACCACCAGCGCGCGGGCGGCGCCGCGCAACGTCTGTTCGCGGCACAGGGCGAGGAATATGCGGGCGTCGTCCCAGTTCATCCGGGGCTCCTGTGTGATGCAAAAATGCATTGCAGTGGTTTGAAAACGCTGCATTATTTCATCTTTCCGCGCGCTTATCCTCCTCTCATCGCGACTCCGTCACCTGAGAGGTCATCATGGATTCCGCCCCGTCTCACGCATCCTCCCGCCGCTCGCCCTGGTTGCCCATCTGGGCGGGCATGTGCGCCAGCCTGGTGGGCATCGGGCTCGCCCGCTTCGCCTACACACCGCTGGTGCCTTCGCTGATCGAGGCGCACTGGTTCTCCGCCTCGGCGGTGTTCTACCTCGGCGCGGCGAACCTCGCGGGCTATCTGGTTGGTGCCCTGGCCGGCCGGCCGCTGGCCCGGCGCTTCTCCAGCCCTGCCGTGCTGCGCGCGATGATGCTGCTGGTGACCCTGTCGTTCTTCGCCTGCGCGGTGCCCTTGTCGCTGGGCTGGTTCTTCGCCTGGCGGCTGTTCTCCGGCATTTCCGGTGGCGTGATCATGGTGCTGGCCGCCAGCACCATCCTGCCGCGGGTGCCGCCGCAGCGCCGGGGCGTGGCGGGGGGCGCGATCTTTCTCGGCCTGGGCCTGGGCATCGCCGGCTCCGGGACCCTGGTGCCGCTGCTGCTGTCCTCCGGCCTGCGCCAGGCCTGGGTCGGGCTCGGCGCGGTGGCGGCGTTGCTGACGCTGTCCAGCTGGTGGGCCTGGCCTCGCGAGGGGGTGCACCTGGCCGACGCGGCGCCGTCGCCCGCACCCGGTGGCGCAGGCGGCGTCCACCTGCTGTTCGCGCAGTACGCGCTGATGGCGGTCGGCCTGGTGGCGCCGATGATGTTCCTGGTGGACTACGTGAGCCGCAGCCTGGGGGCCGGCCACCACGCCGGGGCGCTGCTGTGGACGCTGTACGGCCTGGGTGCGACGCTCGGCCCGGTGGTGTACGGCTTCCTCGCCGACCACCTGGGCGCGCGCAGGGCCATCCGCCTGGTGCTGGCGGTGCAGGCCGTCGCCCTCGGCGTGCTGCTGGCGTCCGGCGATCTGCGCGTGCTGGCAGGGGCGGCGCTGCTGATCGGCTCCTTCCCGCCGGGCATCGTGCCGCTGGCCCTGGCGCGGGTGCACCAGCTGGTGGCCGACCACCCTCGGCAGACCGCCACCTGGAGCCGCGCGACGGTGTCCTTCGCCACCTTCCAGGCACTGGCCGGCTATGGCTATTCGATGCTGTTCTCGGCGAGCGGCGGCCAGTACCCGGCGCTGTTCGCCGTCGCCCTGGGCGCCATCGTCCTGGCGCTGCTCCTGGATCTGTCGCTGGCCCTGAAGGCGCGCGCGGGGGTGCGACTCACGCAACGGGCGGGGAGCGGGGCGGCCTGAAGGGCGCGTCGCGAAAAACCGCACAACGGTACAATTTACCGGCACCGGGACGGCCCACCATCGGCATGCCGGTGGCCGCTCGTCGGCGCCCGGCCCAAGGCCCGACTTCACGGGCGGGACGGCTGAAAGAGCCAGACTATCGACCCCCAACGCTGCCTCTATTAGACCTCCTCCAATGGAGGTCTAGTCTTGCTCTAGCGTTGGGCTCGGTCCCGCGCCAAACCTGATGAAGGGATAACAACAGAGCCCTGCTGCCCGCTGTTGGAACATCGCTGTGCCGTGCATCCGTGGAGCCGTGGCGATCCGTCGACCGCCGCTCCGCAGGCGGTGGCCGGCGCGCCCGTTCCGACCCCTCCGGGCAGAGGGGCACACGCGACCCGAGGTGGATCCAGATGTCGACCGAATCGAAATGCCCGTTCAACCATGCCGCTGGCGGCGGCACCAGCAACCGTGACTGGTGGCCGAAGCAACTGAACCTGAAGATCCTCCACCAGCATTCCTCCCTGTCCGATCCGATGGACCCGGACTTCGACTACGCCAAGGCCTTCAAGAGCCTCGACTTCCAGGCGGTGAAGCGCGACCTGCACGCGCTGATGACCGATTCCCAGGACTGGTGGCCCGCCGACTTCGGCCACTACGGCCCGCTGTTCGTGCGCATGGCCTGGCACAGCGCCGGCACCTACCGCACCGGTGACGGCCGTGGCGGCGCGGGCACCGGCCAGCAACGCTTCGCCCCGCTCAACAGCTGGCCGGACAACGTCAGCCTGGACAAGGCGCGCCGGCTCATCTGGCCGATCAAGCAGAAGTACGGGCGCAACCTGTCCTGGGCCGACCTGATCGTGCTCACCGGCAACGTCGCGCTGGAGTCCATGGGCTTCAAGACCTTCGGCTTCTCCGGCGGCCGCCCCGATGTGTGGGAGCCGGACGAGGACGTCTACTGGGGCACCGAGACCGTCTGGCTGGGCGGTGACGAGCGCTACGGCAACACCAAGGCGGTGCAGGAGCCGGGTGACGGCACCCTGGTGGCCGAGCCCGGGAAGCACGGCCAGGAAGAGAGCCGCACCGACCAGGGCCAGCGCAACCTGGAGAACCCCCTGGCCGCCGTGCAGATGGGCCTGATCTACGTGAACCCGGAAGGCCCCGAAGGCAACCCGGACCCGGTGGCCTCCGCGCGGGACATCCGCGAGACCTTCGGCCGCATGGCGATGAACGACGAGGAGACCGTGGCGCTGATCGCCGGCGGCCACGCCTTCGGCAAGACCCACGGCGCCGGCCCGGCCGACAACGTCGGGCCCGAGCCCGAAGCGGCCGGCCTGGAGGAGCAGGGCCTGGGCTGGAGGAACGCCTTCGGCAGCGGCAAGGGCGGCGACACCATCACCAGCGGCCTGGAGGTGACCTGGACCTCGACGCCCACGCGCTGGAGCAACGAGTACTTGGAGAACCTCTTCGGCTACGAGTGGGAGCTGACCAGGAGCCCGGCCGGCGCGCACCAGTGGCGGCCCAAGGGGGGCGCCGGCGACGGCAAGATCCCCGACGCCCACGACCCGGCCAAGCGCCGCGCGCCCTCGATGCTCACCTCCGACCTGGCGTTGCGCTTCGACCCGGCCTACGAGCAGATCTCGCGGCGCTTCCTGGCCAACCCGGACCAGCTCGCCGATGCCTTCGCCCGCGCCTGGTACAAGCTGATCCACCGCGACATGGGCCCCATGGCCCGCTACCTGGGCCCGGAGCTGCCCGCCGAGGAACTGCTGTGGCAGGACCCGATCCCGGCCGTCGACCACCCGCTGGTGGACGATGCCGACGTCGCCGCGCTCAAGGCCAAGGTGCTGGGCTCGGGGCTCTCGGTGTCGCAACTGGTGTCCACCGCCTGGGCCGCCGCGTCCTCCTTCCGCGGTTCGGACAAGCGTGGCGGCGCCAACGGCGGGCGCCTGCGCCTGGAGCCTCAGCGCTCGTGGGAAGCCAACCAGCCGGAGCAGCTGAAGAACGTGCTGGCCGTCCTCGAAAGCATCCAGGCGGAGTTCAACGCCGCCCAGGCCGGTGGCAAGAAGATCTCCCTGGCCGACCTGATCGTCCTGGCCGGTGGCGCCGGCGTCGAGCTGGCGGCGAAGAACGCCGGGCACAGCATCACCGTGCCGTTCGCGCCGGGGCGCATGGACGCCTCCCAGGAGCAGACCGACGTCGAGTCCTTCGGCTTCCTCGAGCCCATCGCCGATGGCTTCCGCAACTACCTCAAGGGGCGCTACAGCGTCTCCGCCGAGGAGCTGCTGGTGGACAAGGCGCAACTGCTGACCCTCACCGCGCCGGAGATGACCGTGCTGGTCGGCGGCCTGCGCGTGCTCGGCGCCAACGTCGGGCAGAGCCGGCACGGCGTGTTCACCCAGCGGCCGGAAACCCTGACCAACGACTTCTTCACCCACCTGCTGGACATGAGCGTGGAGTGGAAGCCGGCCTCGGCGAACAGCTACGAGGGGCGCGACCGCAAGACCGGCGAGCTGAAGTGGACCGGCACCCGCGTCGACCTGGTGTTCGGCTCCCACGCGCAGCTGCGCGCCATCGCCGAGGTGTATGCCAGCGCCGATGCGAAGGACAAGTTCGTCAGGGACTTCGTCGCGGCCTGGACCAAGGTGATGAACCTCGACCGCTTCGACCTGCGCTGAACATCGCCAGGGCCTGACCACGACGCCTCCTTCGGGAGGCGTCGTGCATTGCGGGCCATCGCGGTGCGGCATGGGGGGCATGCGCCTCTGGTATTGGTCGGCGCGCGCCGTGCTCCCTACAGTCGGGCGGCGTCCGTTGCGGTCGCTCATTCCAACAAGACCAGAAAGAGCCCCTTCATGCCCATTTCCCGTCTCAGCGCCGTCGCCCTGGCGCTCCTGTCCTGCGGCACCGTGCACGCCGACTCCGTCGCCCCCGGCAAGCCCGCCACGGCCATCACCGCCGAGCTGAACCAGGCCTGGCTGCAGCGCCTGCCGTTCTCCGACACCGCCGATTTCGACGACGCCCGGCGCGGCCTGCTGGAGCCCTTCGGGGGCGTCATCGCCAACGCCGAGGGCCGCGAGGTATGGAACCGCCGGGCCTATGACTTCCTCGATGGCAACGCCGCGCCGGCCAGCGCCAACCCCAGCCTGTGGCGCATCGCCCAGCTGAACAACATCGCCGGGCTGTTCCAGGTCGGCGAGCGCATCTACCAGGTGCGGGGGCTGGACCTGTCGAACATGACCGTCATCGAGGGCGACAGCGGGCTGATCCTCATCGACCCGCTGATCAGCGCCGAGACCGCCCGCGCCGGCCTGGAGCTGTACTACAGGCACCGCCCGCGCAAGCCGGTGGTGGCGGTGATCTACAGCCACGCCCACGTCGACCACTTCGGCGGCGTGCGCGGGGTGATCGACGAGGCCGACGTGAAGGCCGGCAAGGTGCGGGTGATCGCCCCGGACGGCTTCTTCGAGCACGCGGTCAGCGAGAACGTGCTGGCCGGCCCGGCGATGATGCGCCGGGCGCAGTACATGTACGGCTCGCTGCTGCCACGTGGCGAGCGGGGCCAGGTGGACGCGGGCCTGGGCAAGGGCACGCCGAGCAACGCCACGGTGACCCTGATCGCCCCCAGCGAGGTCATCGGCCAGGCGCTGGAGACCCGCACCGTCGACGGCGTGGAGATCGAATTCCAGCTCACCCCCGGCACCGAGGCGCCGGCCGAGATGAATATGTACTTCCCGCAGTTCAAGACCCTGTGCATGGCCGAGAACGCCACCCACACCCAGCACAACGTGCTGACCCTGCGCGGCGCCCTGGTGCGCGACGCCAAGGTCTGGGCGCAGTACCTGGACGATGCCCTGGTGCGCTACGGCGGCAAGGCCGAGGTGCTGTTCGCCCAGCACCACTGGCCGACCTGGGGCGGCGCGCGCATCCGCGAGTACCTGGCCGACCAGCGCGACATGTACGCCTTCCTCGACAGCCAGACGCTGCGTCTGATCAACCAGGGGCTGACGCCCACCGAGATCGCCGCGAAGCTCGCCACCCTGCCGCCGCGCCTGGCCGGCAAGTGGTACAGCCGCGACTACTACGGCTCCCTCAGCCACAACGTGCGCGCCGTGTACCAGCGCTACATGGGCTTCTACGACGGCAACCCGGCCAACCTCGACCCGCTGCCGCCGGAAGAGGCGGGCAAGCGCTACGTCGAGGCCATGGGCGGCCCTGACGCGGTGCTGGCCGGCGCCCGCAAGGCGGTCGAAGGCGGCGACTACCGCTGGGCGGCGCAACTGCTCAACCACCTGGTCTTCGCCGAACCGGACAACCAGGCGGCGCGCGAGCTGCAGGCCGACACCCTGGAACAGCTCGGCTACCAGAGCGAGAACGCCACCTGGCGCAACGTCTACCTCAGCGGCGCGCTGGAACTGCGCCAGGGCGTGGCCCGGGCCAAGGCGCGCAACAGCGCGCCGGACATGATCCGTGCGCTGACCCCGAGCCTGTTCTTCGACTACCTGGCGGTGCGCATCGACGCGATGAAGGCGGCCGACGAGGACCTGCTGATCAACTGGCGCTTCAGCGACCTGGGTGAGGACTACGCCCTGACCCTGCGCAACGGCGTGCTCACCCACCGCAACGGCGCACGCCACGCCAAGCCGGACGTCAGCCTGAGCATGACCAAGGCGCTGCTCGACCGCATCGCCCTCAAGGAGACGGGCTTCCTCAAGGAGTCAATGATCGGCGGCATCGAGATCGACCAGGGGCGGATCAAGCTGCTGCGGCTGCTCGGCGGGCTGGACGAGCCCAACCCGCAGTTCAACCTCGTCACCCCCTGAAACGCGCGGCCTGCCCGCCGGGCCGGTGGGCAGGGTGTTTGCGCGCATTGGGGAAACATGCAGGAGCGAATTCTCTGGTGTTGGTTGCGTTAGCTGTTGCGGATTCAACGAAAGGCTCAAGAACGGTGCTTTCAGGGCCTTTCTGGATTCCTGGCACACCCACCGCATGGGTTTCGCTTCGCTCTACACCATCCTACGAAAGCCGCCAGCCGCAGCGTTCACTCGGTGGTGGCGCGCACATCAATGTGAAGTATCGAGCACCGACGTTGGAGCAATCGCCAAACGCCCCTTTCAGGAGGCCGAGCGCAATCGTCGTTTCAGGGGTTGAGCGACATGGATGTCGCGAAAGGCGTACCGGGCCATGGATGGCCCGTTACGCCGTGCCCCTGAAATGATGATGGAGCGAGGGAAGTCTGGCTTCAGCCAGACCCGTATGGAGGGGCAAGCGTTTTTGGTTCCTTTTTTGGCGACTGAAAAAAGGGACTCGCCCGGGGGGGCGAAACCAGAAACATCAGCAAAGCTCGGCAATCAGCTGGACTCGAAATCTTCCAGCAACACTTAACGCAGATGGGCGTTCCAGGCATCCAGAATGGCCTTGAAAGCGCCGTTCTCGAGACCACCGCACGCTGCTTTCGGCGAGCTCCAGGTGCACGCTCCGCGGTCCGGTTACTGCCCATCGCATCCGCCTGCGTAGCCCGGGCTTCAGCCCGCGGATGCGGGTCAGCCCGTGATCACGGCCTTCACCATCGCCAGCAGCGTCATCGCCACCATCGCCAGGCCGGTGCCGAACACGGCGGCGGCGCGGGGTTGGCCGCGTTCGTCGCGGAGCATGGCGAGGCCGTGGCGGTAGCGCGGGCGCTGGCCGAGCCAGAGGGCGGCAGCGCTGCCGAGGGCGAGCAGGGCCAGCGTCGGTTCGGCTCCGCGCAGGGCCAGGCAGGCGATCACCAGCAGCGAGAGCTGGGTGCGGCGCCAGGCGAGTTCGGTGCGTTCGGCCTGGGTTTCACGCATGCCAGCGCGGCCAGAACAGCCCGGCCAGGATCAGCGCCGCCACGCAGCAGCCGAGCGCCAGCGCCGGCACCAGGGCCGGCAGGGGCAGGGCGCGGCGATGACGCAGGGCGCGCTCCACCGCCAGCCAGCGCAGGCAGGCGCCCAGGCTGACGAGCAGGCTCAGCGACAGCAGGCCGAGGGTGATGACCAGGCGCAGGCGGGGCTCGAAGGCGTGCCCGGCGAAGGTCTCCACGGCGATGCCGCCGCCCAGCAGGGCGAGGGCGGTGCGTATCCAGGCCAGGAAGGTGCGTTCGTTGGCCAGGGTGAAGCGTGGGTCGGGTTCGTCGCCGCCCAATAGGCGCTGGCTGAGCGGGGAGCGTGGTGCGGATCTGGGCATGGCTACTCGGCGAAAGTGAAGGACCGCCGGGCGCAAGGCTGAGCGGTCGCAGGGGGGGCTTCAGGGGATGCCGGCGGGCAGCGAGGCGTGGCCGGCAAAGGCATTCATCCGTAGACCTCGAACAGGCCGGCGGCACCCATGCCGCCCCCCACGCACAGGGTCACCACCACGTAGCGCACGCCGCGTCGGCGGCCCTCCAGCAAAGCGTGGCCGACCATGCGCGCGCCGCTCATGCCATAGGGGTGGCCGATAGCGATGGCACCACCGTTGACGTTGAGCCGGTCGTTGTCGATGCCGAGCCGGTCCCGGCAGTACAGCACCTGGCAGGCGAAGGCCTCGTTCAGCTCCCACAGGCCGATGTCGTCCACCCGCAGGCCGTGGGCCTTGAGCAGCTTCGGCACGGCCAGCACCGGGCCGATGCCCATCTCCTCCGGCGCCAGGCCGGCCACGGCGATGCCGCGGTAGGCACCCAGGGGGTCGAGGTTGCGTCGTTCGGCCAGGCGCCCATCCATCAGCACACAGGCGCTGGCGCCGTCGGACAGCTGGCTGGCGTTGCCGGCGGTGACGCAACCGCCGTCGATCACCGGCTTCAGGGCGGCGAGGTCTTCCAGGCGCGTCTGCGGGCGGTTGCCCTCGTCCTGGCTGAGGGCAACCTCCTCGAAGCCTGTGGCACTGCTGTGCTTGTCGACGACCTGCCTGCGCACCCGCACCGGCACGATCTCGCTGGCGAACAACCCCTCGCGCTGGGCGGCGGCGGTGCGCTGCTGGGACTGCAGCGCGTAGGCGTCCTGGGCCTCGCGGCTGATGCCGTAGCGCCGGGCGACCTGCTCGGCGGTCTGCAGCATGGGCAGGTAGGCGTGGGGCGCATGGGCGATGACCTGTTCGTCCTGGTACTCGGCGATCCACTCGTTGTGGCGATGCTGCACCAGGCTGATGTGCTCCTGGCCGGCGCCGAGGGTCACCTGCATGCCGTCGCCGGTGATCTGCTTTGCAGCGGTGGCGATGGCCATCAACCCGGAGGCGCACTGGCGGTCGAGGGTCTGGCCGCTGACCGAGACCGGCAGGCCGGCGGCCAGGGCACTCATGCGGCCGAGGTTCCAGCCGGCAGTGCCGGCGGGCATCGCCGTGCCCATCACCAGGTCCTCGATCTCGCCGGCCTCGATGCCGGCGCGCTCCACCGCGGCGCGGATGGCGAAGGCCGCCATGCTCGGCGAGCGGGTGGCGTTGAAGGCGCCACGGAAGGCCTTGGCGATGGGGGTACGGGCGGTGGAGAGGATGACGGCTTCTGTCATGGCGCGTGCCCTCACTTGCCCAGGCGCTTGAGCTGCGCCGGGGTGAATTCGGCCTTGGACATGGACTCGCCATACTGCGCCTTGCTGGTGACCTCGTTGGTCAGGTAGTTCACCGCGTAGCGGCCGGAGATCAGGTCGTAGGTGGCTTCGGCCACGGTCAGCGGCAGCTGGATGTCATGCAGCATGGCCAGGTGCGATTCGTAGCTGCGCCACAACTCGCCACGGGCGTCGTACATGTCGGAGGCGAGGATCTGCCAGGTGTCCTCGTCGAGATAGAAGCGGCGCTTGCCATAGACGTGGCGGCTGTTGGGCTTGAGGGTGGCTTCCACCACCCAGACGCGGTGCTTCTCGTAGCGTGCGTAGTCTGGGTTGAGGTAGCCAGGCTTGAGCAGGTCGGCGTAGCGCACCTGCTTGCTGGCCATGCGGTAGGCGTTGTAGGGCACGAGCATTTCGCGCTTGCCGAGCAGCTTCCAGTCGTAGCGGTCGGGCGCGCCGTTGTAGCCGTCGACGCTGTCCGCCACCACCTGGCCGAAGCTGTAGCGCGCGCTGCTGTCATAGGCCACGGTGGGGGCGCGGCGTACGCGGCGCTGGCCGGGGTTGTACTGCCAGGCCGAGCGCGGACCGGAGACCTGGTTGATGGGCTCGTGCACCAGGGTCACCTCGCCCGCATAGCGGGAGGGCGCAGTGGTGCGCACGCGGTTGAAGAACAGCAGGTTCTCGCCGGGTTCGAGGTCGCTGACCCGTTCACGGAAGGCGGTCAGGCCGTCGGAGTTGACCAGGGTGTAGTCGCCTCGTTCCTGCACGGTGGCCGAGGCGAACTGGCGGCGGATGGAGCCGCCGCGGTAGCGGGTCAGGTGGTTCCACATCACCTCCAGCCCCTCGGTGGGCTGGGGGAAGGGCACGCCGAAGTTGTAGCCGTCCAGGCCGTAGCCGCCATCGGTCAGGCTGACCTTGGCGAGGTTGGCACGGGTCTCGTCGAGGTAGGCCTGTGGCACGGTGGCGCTGCGGTGGCTGGGGTACACGCGCATGCGGTAGTCCGGGTAGCGGGTGAGCATGCCTTGCTGGCCCGGGCTGAGCTGATCGCGGTACTGCTCCAGGTTGGCCCGGGTGATCTCGTACAGCGGCTGCTCGGCGGCGAAGGGGTCGCTGTAGTCGCCGTTGGCGCTGACCGGTGCCGCGCCAGGCTTCATGCCGCCGTCCCAGGCGGGGATGCTGCCGTCGGCGTTGGCGGCGCGTTCGGCGCCCACCGGGGTGAGCGGGCCGTCCAGGCGGGCGGGGTCGTTTTCCTTGGCCTGGGCCAGGGAGCCGGCGGCCAGCAGGGCGATGGCCAGGGTGAGGTGCTTGAAGGCGGGAGTCATGGTCAGAAGCTCGCTTTGAGGGTGACCGAGGCGAAGTCGCGGTCATCGATGACGGAGAACTTGTTCGAGCCGAAGAAGCTGTTGTAGGCCAGCTCGAGGGAGTAGTCGTTGCGGTAGTCGAATGTGAGGGCGAGGCCTACGGCCTGCTGGCCTTCCTGGAAGTTGGGGCCATAGCCCTCGACGTCGTGGCGCCAGTTGATCGAGGGCGTGATGACGGTGGCCGGCAGCACGCCTTCGTAGTTCAGGCCCATGCGCAGGCGATAGCCCCAGGAGAAGGCGGTCATCACCCCGTGGGTGTTGCAGTGGTTGGCCGCGGCCAGCTCCTCGGCGGTGAGGCCCGCCGCGTTCTGTGCCGAGGGGGTGAAGCATGGCGTGCCATCGGAGGTGGGCGTGCGGCCGAAGGCACCGGAGCGGCCGAAGCGCTCGTCCTGCGGGTCGAGCCCGCCGATCCAGTTGGCGCCGGCCTCCACGGCCCAGGCCAGGCGCTGGGCGCCGAGCACGTTGGACAGACTGTCGGCGGCGCCGAGGCTGAATTGCCACACTTCCTTGCGCCGGTAGCCATCCACCCGGCTGCCACGGGCCCCGGCCAGCTGCGCCGCGTTCATGGGCATGATCCAGCTGTTGGCCTGGCCGGCGAGCAGGTTGACCAGGTCGGAGGAATTGAGGTTCAGCGGCATGTTGGGGCGGTAGCTCAACTCGCTGAACACGGCGGTGTCGCCGACCACCGCACTGAGGCTGGCGCCGAACAGGCGGATGTTCTCCGGGTAGACGGTGAAGTAGTCACCGGTGTTGATGTTGGGGCCGGGGTTGCCGCCGGCGTTCGGCGCCTGGCGGGCGATCACCCCCGAGAGCACTGGCGTGCGGCTGTGGTAGTTCAAGTAGTAGAGGCCGAGGTCGGCGTTGTTCAGCGAGTCGATCAGGTAGTGCATGGCCAGGCCGTACTGGCCGTTGTCGCTGGCCCAGTCGGTGGCGGTGCGCTGCAGGTAGCGCTCGGAGGCCGGTCGCAGCGCCGCGGGCACATCGAGAGCGTTCTCCACGCTGGAGTTGGCGGTGCTGGAGATGCCGCCGGCGATCAGCTTGTCGGCCCCGCAGCCTTCCTGCAGCGAATCGTTGGAGCTGAAGAAGGTGCCGCAGCCTTCGAGCACCGAAGGGCGGAAGTTGTACTGCCAGAAGCCCTCGAGGCTGACGGCGTCGGTCAGGTCGTAGTTGAAGCTGAACATTTCCGCCGGCAGCAGGCCTTCCTTGAGCTCGGTGCCGGGGCGGTTGAAGGCGGAGACGTCCAGGGGGTTGATGGCGTTCACGCCGTTCTGCAGGAACAGCGCCTCGCCCCAGCTCAGTACCTGCTTGCCGAGCTTCAGGCTCAGGGGGCGGCCGGCCAGCTCGAGGTCCTTCCAGAGGTAGGCGTCGAGGACTTCGAAGCCCTTGAAGCGGGCCAGGTCCTGCCAGCCGGAATCATCGAAGCGGGTGAAGTCGCCGTTGCCGGTCTCCATGGCGTGGTCGTACCAGTACTTGACGCGGACGAAGGCGCCCTGGGAGCCGTCGTTGAGGTCGAAGTCGGTCAGGCCCTTGAACAGGGTGGAAATAGTGTCGCCCTTTTCGTAATTGAGCTTGCCGTCGTCACCGTTGTAGTTGGTGCCGGTACCGGTCTTGCCGATGGTCGCGGCGTCGGCCTTGTTCATCAGGTGCTTGTCGGCGTTCTCCAGCGACCAGCTGGTGCCCAGGGACAGCGAGGTGTTGCTGGTCAGGCTCCAGTCGTCGTCCAGCTGCCAGGTGGCGGCCTGGGACAGCGGGCCCGCTGCGGCCAGGGCGACGCCCAGGGCCAGGGCGGTGGGGCGGAAGGCGCGCCGGATACGGTCGCGCTGGGGTGAGGTCGAATCGTTCATGTAACCCTCTCGTTGTTGTTGTCGGGTCGGTGGCCGGCCTGGGCTGTGCACGGGGCAAAGCGCCGCCCGGGCTGCGCAGTCGCCTGCGCAGCCTTTGGCGTGGCCGGGGTGGGGTCTAGTGCGGCAGTTGGCCGAGCAGGGCGCTGACCAGGTTGTTGAAGGTGGTGGCCGAGTCGATGGCGCGGGTGCCGGCGCGGTCTTCGCCGCTGACGCTGGTGGCGCGGCGGGCCTGGTCCGGCGTGGCCGAGAGCTTGACGATCACCACTTCGCGCGCGGGGTTGATGTAGATCTTCTGGCCGAAGCGCCCGCTGGCTTCGAGAGAGCCGTCGCCATCGTTCTTCTGGAACCAGTAGTTGCGGTAGGTGTAGCCCGGGCGGCCGGGGGCCAGGTTGCCGCGGTCGAAGGCTGCCTTGTCACCGGATTGGAGGAGGCTGCGCACCGCCTGGTTGAAGCTGTCCCCGGGCGTCTCGCGGCCCAGTTCGCGGCGTACCAGCTCGGCGAAGCGCGCGGTGTCCCGCAGGTTGCAGCTGATGCCGCCGCTGGCCATCTCTGTGCCCAATGCGTCCACCTGCACGTAGGCGTCTTCTTCGGCGAAGCGCGACCAGATGCGTTCCTCCACCAGTTCCGCCCAGGTCTTGCCGGAGATGCGCCGCAGCGCCCAGGCCAGGGCTTCGGGGGAGCCGTTCTGGTAGAAGAACGGCGCCGCGCCACTGTTGTCGCCACTGCGCTGGGCCATCTTGAGGAAGGCGTAGATGTCCTCGGGCATGCCCGCCTTGCGCGGGATCAGGCCGGTGGCGGCGAACAGGCCGAGGTCCGGCGGCACGTTCTCCGGGTAGGCCACCTCCACCAGCATGTCGAGGTTGGCGCGCACGCTGCTTTCGCCGAAGGGCGTGCCTTCGAGCTCGGGCACGTAGCGGGCCAGGCGGGCCTGCGGGTCGAGGGTGCCCTCGGCGATGAACTGCGCGGCCAGCAGGCCGGTGACCGACTTGGTCATGGAGGCCCAGATATGCGGCTGGCGTTCGCCCAGGCCGTCCAGGTGGCGCTCGTAGACCACCCGCCCGTGATGCAGGACGATGAAGCCGTCGGTGACGGTTTCCTGCAGGTAACGGTCGAGGTCGAGGGTTTCATCGCCGGCCTTGAAGCTCAGCGCGGCCAGGTCCAGCGGTTGGCCGGCGGCCAGAACCAGGGGCGTGCGTGCCCGTGCCAGATTGCGGGTGGCGGACACTTCGCGGGCATGGGTCATGGACCAGCGCAGGTACGGCGGCAGGAAGGCGTTGGCTTTGTTCACGCGGAGCTCCGGAGCGGGAGGGAAGCCCTGCATCACACCGGCGCTGGGCGCGGTGGTGGCCTGGGCCGGTTGCAGGGTGCAGGTGAGCAGGAGGCCGGTGCCCAGCAGCAGGCCGAGGGCGTGCCGCTGGCGCGACGGGGAGGGGCATGGCGTCATTGTTGTTATCCCATTGGCGGGTTGTGCCCGGGGGGCTTTTTTGCGGATGTTAGGCAGCACCAGGCATAGATACAATGAACCTCTGAGGTCGAAGTCATAACCAGAAGGAATGCCCTTTGGACACCCGTGATCTTGAATACGTCGTCGCCGTCCGCCACAGCGGCTCCATCGGCAAGGCCGCCGAGGCACTAGGCATTTCCCAGCCCGCGCTGACCAAGGCGGTGCGCCGGGTCGAGGAGCAACTGGGCCTGCAGCTGTTCGAGCGGGTGCCCCAGGGCATGCGCCCCACCCAGGCCGGCGAGCTGTTTCTGGAGCGCGCCCAGAAGCTGCGCCGCGACTACGACGACGCCATGGCGGAAATGCGCTGCCTGCTCACCGGCGAGCAGGGCATGGTGCGCATCGGCTATTCGCTGACCTTCCCCGACCAATTGCTGCACATCGCCTGCAAGCGGCTGTTGCGCGAGCGCCCCGCGGCCAAGCTCAAGCTCTTCTGCCGCATGGCCCAGGAACTGCTGAGCGCCCTGCGAGCGGGGGACCTGGACATTGTCTTCGTGCCGATCCAGGCCTTCGAGCCGGACCTGGACATCCAGCCCCTGTACCAAGACCGCTTGGTGGTGGCGGCCGACGCCGACCACCCGCTGTGCCGTCGCAAGCAGCTGCGCCTGGAGGACCTGGTGGGCGAGGACTGGGCCCTGCCGGCGGGGCATATCACGGTACGCCGCATGCTCGACGAGACCTTCAGCCAGCGCGGCCTGCCGGTGCCCGCCACGCGTGTGGAGGCGGACTTCAGCAGCCCCAACGCCTACCAGCTGATCGTTGGCAGCCGCATGCTGACCCTGGCCCGCTATAGCCGCGAGTTCCTTGGCACCGGCATGGCGGCGCTGGACCTGGCGCCGGGGGAGATCAACCTGAACCGCCACATCGGGATGGCGACCCGCACCCACGGCTTTCTCTCGCCGGTTTGCCGCCGGGCCATCGAGTTGTTCGGGGAGGAGATCGCCAAGGGTAACTTCGGCGTCGAGGCGATGCACCCGGAGTGATTCGGGGTTAACCATCCAATCCTGTTATGGCTTGCTCGCGGAGTCGATCCCGGCGCAGGGCTGCGGCGTGCCCCCCGGGGCGTGAAGGTGTGATTCCCGGGCAGGTTCCCGTGGTGCGTGCGGGGGGGCGTGGATTTCCCCTTCTTCGATCTGTGTCCATTGCCTGGCAAGGCTTTCAGCGCTTTTTTCGATAGGGTTGTTGGCCCTGGGGGCCGGATGCTGTGTGCATGGGCATCCCGTCTTGCCGGTTTTTCAGGAATACTAGGCGCGCCTTAAGAAACGCCGCCCATAGCGATTCCAGATGGCAGCCATATCAGTTCGGCATAGGTGAGACCTCCATGACCCTCAAGCAGCTCCGCTACCTGATCGCCATCGCCGAGGCGGGTAGCTTCTCTGCGGCGGCGCGCCGCTCGTTCATCGCGCAACCGGCCCTGAGCCGGCAGATTGGCCTGCTGGAAGACGAACTGGAAGTGCAATTGCTGGAGCGCCAGCACGACGGCGTGGCGCTCACCGGTGCCGGGCGCCAGCTCTACGAGGTGGCGCGTTCGGTGGTGCAGAAGCTGGATTCGGTGAAGGACGAGTTGGCCTCCACGCGGGGCGATCCCAAGGGCCATGTGTCCATCTCCATCCCGGCGACGGCCTCGGCGCTGCTGCTGCCGGAGATCATTTCCCGGGCGGCGGAGAAATTCCCCAGCATCGCCCTGACGGTGTGCGACGGGCTGACCCGCGAGGGCGGCCAGGCCATCGAGCTGGGCAAGGTGGATTTCGGCGTGCTGCCCAATGCCGAGGAACTGCAGCACGTGGCCGCCGAGCCGATCTTCGTCGAGGACCTCTACTGGGTCGGGCACGGCGAGGGGGAGGAGACGCCCATCAGCCTCGCCGAGGCGGGCGCCACGCGCCTGGTGATGCCGCCGCGCGCGCTGCACCTGCGGCGGCGCATCGAGCAGGCGGCGATGGAGGCGGGGGTGGTGCTGAACGTGGCCTACGAGCAACAGTCGACGCCGGGCATCGCCAGCCTGGTGCGCAGCGGGCTGGCGGCGACCATCAGCAACTGGCCGCCGCTGCTGGAGCTGTTCCAGCCGACCACCGCGCGGCTGATCGTCGAGCCGCGCATCACCCGCACCGTGTCCATCGCCTATTCGGTGCACCGGCCGCTGTCCTTCGCGGCCTCCTGCATGCGCGACCTGGTGCGATCGCTGCTGGTGGAGGCGGTGAACAGCGGGCGTTGGCGCGGCGCCCTGATCGAGCGCGGCGCGGAGGGCGATCAGGCCCGCGAGCAGGCGGCCGACGTCTCGTCCTGAGCCAGGCGCTCCTGCGAGCGTTGCGGGTTCATGGTCACCAGGCCGACCAGGCCCGCCACCACCAGCACCGCGCCACAGACCAGGAAGCCCTGGGCGTAGCCCTGCGGATGGGCGGCACCCGCGCCGCTCACCAGCAGGCCGGTGACCACGGGCGCCGAGAGGCCCGCCAGCGAGGCCACGGCGTTGCCGATGGCGAGGATGCCGCCGCGCTGGCTGGCCGGGGTGAACTCGGCGAGCATCGCCGGCCCCACCGAATACATCACCAGGGCCAGGCCGCCGCTGAGGGTCAGGTTGACGATGCGCACCGCGACCGGCAGCTCCAGCATCAGCGAGGCGGAGAACAGCCCGCCGGCGATCAGGCAGAGCGAGACGAAGGCGCCACGCGCCAGGCGCGAGGGCAGGCCGCGGCGCAGCAGGCGCTGGGAGACCCAGGCCATGAACAGGCTGAGCGGGGTGGTGACCACCACGAAGAGCACGAACATGTGCCCGGTGCGCAGCGGGTCCATGCCCAGGCCGACCTGCAGGTAGCTGGGCACCCAGGTCAGGGTCAGGGCCAGCGACCAGTTGGCGGCGAAATGGCAGAGGTAGTTGCCCAGCACGCTGGGGTCGCCGAGCAGGCGGCGGTAGGGCAGGCGGTGAGCGTCGGGCGTCGCCAGCTGGCCGCGGCGCAGGGAATCGATCGTGCCCTCGCGGCCCAGCAGCAGCCACAGCCCGCACCACACCAGGCCGATCACGGCGAGCACGGCGAAGTTGGTGCGCCAGCCGTAGTGCAGGCTGACCCAGGGGATCATCGCGCCGGCCACCAGGAGGCCCATGGCGCTGCCGGAGTGCAGCAGGGCCACCGGCAGGCTGCGGCGATCATCGGGGAACCATTTGTACAGCGCGTGAGTGGCCACGGGGGACGCGGGGCCCTCGCCGATGCCGAGCAGCACGCGGCAGGCGACGATCATCCACAGCGAGCTGGCCAGCAGCATGGGCAGCTGGATCAGCGCCCAGAACAGGCCCATGCCGAGGAGCAGGGTGCGGGTCGGGCGGCGGTTGGCGAGGAAGCCGCCGACCACGGCGGAAGCGGCGAACAGCCAGTGCAGGGCGCCGCCGATCAGGCCGAACTCGGTGGGCGACAGGCCCAGCTCCTCGGTCATGGGCACGGCGACCAGGCCGATGACGACCTTGTCGAGGAAGTTGACCAGCATCATGAAGGCCAGCAGGAAGGCGATCGTCCAGGCGGGGCCGGGGCGGAAGGCAGTGTCTTCTCGGGTCATGGGAACTCTCGTTGTTCTTGTTCTGGAAGCCCGTCCGGCTTCCCTGGCGGACGGGGCTGCGACGGCCCGGGGCCGTGCAGGGCGGAAAACGCGCAAGGGCGCAGCCCACGGGGGCGGCCGGATTCGTGGCCGGCGCGCCCCCGGGAGTGCGCGTCGGGGCTCAGCCCGGCATCAGGATGCCCTTGGCGATGGTGTTGCGCTGGATCTCGCTGGTGCCGGTGAGGATGCGCATCATACGGCTCGCGCGGAACAGCCACTCGACGGGATGCCCCTTGATCAGCCCCGCGCCGCCATGCACCTGCACGGCCTTGTCGATGATGCGGAAGGCGGTCTCCGACGCGTACAGCTTGCACATCGGCGCCTGCACCTTGATGTCGCCGCCGGCATCGTTGTTGGCCGCCGTGGCGTACATCATGGCCCGCGCGGCATAGAGCTCTGTGGCCATGTCGGCGAGCATGTGGTTGACCGCCTGGAACATGGCGATGGGCTGGCCGAACTGCTTGCGGGTGCGGGCGTGGTCCAGCGACAGCTGCAAGGCCAGGCCGGCCATGCCGAGCATGGTGGGGCAGTGCAGCAGGCGGTTGAGGGTGATGCGCCCCATGGCCAGCTTGAAGCCTTCGCCTTCGCCGCCGATGCGGTTGGCCACCGGCACGCGCACGTCCTCCAGGACGATGTCGCCATGGGCGCCGCCGCCGGACATCACCGAATAGTCGCTGTCCACGCGCACGCCGGGCGCGGCGAGGTCGACGAAGAACGCCGAGATGCCCTGCGGGCCGCGACCGGGGCCGGTGACGGCGAGCAGCACGGCGAGGTCGGCATAGGAGGCACCGGAGATGTAGCGCTTGGCGCCGCGCAGCACGTAGTGATCGCCTTCCAGGCGCGCCTCGGTGGTGATGGCGGTGGCGTCGGAGCCTGCCTCGGCCTCGGTGAGGGCGAAGCACACCGCCTTTTCGGCGCGGCAGACCGGGCGCAGGAAGGCCTCGACCTGGTGCTCGCTGGCCACGCGGAACAGGTGGCCGATGCGCGGCGGCCCGGAGAGCTCGCCCAGCACGTGCGGGGCCAGGGGCGAGCCGGTGAGCACCGCCGCTTCCTTCACCGCGCACAGCTCGGCGACGTTGAGCCCGGCACCGCCCAGGGCTTCGGGCAGCATCACGTTGTAGAAGCCCAGTTCGCAGGAGCGGCGCCAGATGTCGCGCAGCAGCGGCCGGGGCACCGGCTCGCCCCAGAGGATGCCTTCGCGCTCGGCGAGCGGGGCCAGCTCGTCACGGACGAAGGCCTGGATGCCGGCGATGATGCGCGCGGCCTTTTCGCTTGGTTCGATCATGTGCGTGTTTCCCGTCAGATCCGTCGTTCGCTGTTCTGCCAGTACGCTTCGCGGATCAGGCGGCGCACGACCTTGCCGTTGGGGTTCTTCGGCAGTTCCCGGACGAAGTCCACCGCGCGCGGCTTCTTGAAGCCGGCCAGGGAGCGTCCGCAGTGCTCGATGACCTGCTCGGCGCTGAGGCTCTCGCCGGGCTTGAGCACGATGACCGCGCGCACCGCCTCGCCCCATTGCTCGTCGGGCACGCCGACCACCGCCGCCTCGAACACCTGGGGCAGGGTGTAGAGCACCTGCTCCACTTCGGTGGGGTAGATGTTGAAGCCGCCCGAAATGATCATTTCCTTCTTGCGGTCGACGATGAAGACGTAGCCGCGCTCATCCACCCTGGCCAGATCGCCGGTGAGGTAGTAGCCGTCGCGCATCACCTCGGCGGTGAGCTCCGGCGCCTGCCAGTAGCCCTGCATGATGTCCGGGCCCTTGACCACGATCTCGCCGATCTCGCCGGGGCGCACGTCCTCGAAATCCTCGTTGACCACGCGCAGGTCGGTCTCGAAGTAGCAGCGACCGCAGGAGGCCAGGCGGCTGTGGTCGTCGCCCTCGATCAGGTGGTCGCGCTCGGTCAGCACCGTGACCAGCGAGCAGGTCTCGCCGGCGCCGTAGCCCTGGGCGAGGATCGGCCCGAACAGGGCGATGGCGCGCTTGACCAGGGCCGGTGCCATGGGCGCGGCGCCGTACATCACCAGGCGCAGGCTGGAAAGGTCGAAGCGCTCGACGCCGGGGACGTTGACCAGGCGGTTGATCATCGCCGGCACCAGGAACAGGCGCGTCACCCGCTCGCGCTGGATGGTCTCCAGCAGCAACTGGTCGTCGTAGCGCTCCAGCAGCAGGTTGCAGGCCCCCACCGCCAGCAGCGGCATGATCTGCATGCCGCTGGCATGGGTGATGGGACCGACGTGGGCCATCACGTCGCCCGGCGCGGCGCGGCGGGTGGGGCTGGCGATGCTCTTGCGGATCAGCGCCTTGCGGTTGCCGAAGGAGAGCATGGCGGCCTTGAGCACGCCGGAGCTGCCGGAGGTGTAGTGCAGCACCGCCAGGGCGTCGTCGGCCGGGTCGCAGTGCACCGGGGTCTCGCTGCCGCGTTCCAGCACGCTGGCGTAGTCGGCGTCGCCGGCGGCGTCGTCCAGCGAGACGATCAGGCGCAGGCGCGGCAGCTCGCCACGGCGGGCATGCAGCGCGGCGGCGAAGCGCCCGTCGGCGATCACCGCCTGGCTGTGGGAGTCGTCGAGCACCTGGATGATCTCGTCCAGGGAGAGGCGGGCGTTGATCGGCACCTTGACCATGCCGGCCTTGTAGAAGGCCACCTCGGCCTCCACCAGCTCCACGCGGTTGAGCGCGAGGATCGCCACGTGCGCACCCTCGGCCAGGCCGAGGGCCAGGAGGCCGGAGGCGAGGCGGTTGGTGCGGCGTTCGAGCTGGGCGAAGGTGACGCGTTGCCGGCTGTCGATCAGCGCTTCGTGGTCGGGCCAGTACAGCGCGCTGCGGCTGATGATCTTTCCTAAATTCACCTTATTGTTCTCATCGGCAGGAAAAGTGCGCCGATGCTATCCAAGCGAACTCTCGCGCCACCAATACAACAGTACGATGCAGGCCATATCGATATGGAATAGGCGCTCTGGAAGTTGTTGTCGGGGCAACATTATTTGAGCAAGTAACGCATCGAGAGTGGCAACTTCGGATGCATGTCTGCGCGCGGCAGTTGGCGGCCGTAAGTTGCCTGTCCGGCTCTTGCAGAGTGGACTTCAGCCCACCGTCCGGTGCTCATTGGTTAATTCGGATGTGCAGGACCGACCCCGCCTGGTGGATGAAAAGAGCGCCATCCACCCTTGTATCTCGACTAATACCTCCACAGGGGTAATAGTCCCCGACTGATCATCGGGGGAGGGGCTGGAAGTCGTATCCATCCTTAGGCCACGAGCCTGCAACGTAGATAGTGCTCCGCCCCTCCACACTCACTCGAACAGCCCGAACGGTATCCAGAGCCTCGAGCTCGCATTCACAAGGTTGGGCCGGGTGCAGTGATGATCGCGTCTGAACGGATCGAGAGGAGAATCCATGCCCAGCGTCATCGGCATCGACATCGCCAAACACACCTTTGACCTCGCCACCCTGCAACCCAACGGCAAGTACCGCACCAAGGCCAAGCTGGCCAACGACAAAGCGGGCTTCGCCGTCTTGCGCGACTGGCTGAACAAACACAGCGAACCCGGAGCCTGGGTCGTGATGGAGGCCACCGGCATCCACCATGAAGCCCTGGCCGAATGGCTGTTGGAGCAAGGCTATCGGGTCTGTGTCCTCAACCCGGCACAAATCGCCCACTACGCCCGTAGTCAGTTGCAGCGGGTGAAGACCGACAAGGTCGACGCCAAGCTGATCGCCGAATACGGCGAGCGCCATCAGGACAGTCTGCGTCCCTGGCAACCCGAGCCCCGTGCCGTGCGGCGTTTGAAAGCCCTGGTACGGCGCCTGGAGGACCTGCGCGAAATCGAGCAGATGGAGCGCAACCGCCTGGAAGTGGCCGATGCCAGCGTCCAGGCCTCGATCCAGTCGGTGCTGGAACATATCGGTCAGGAGATCGAAGAGACCCTCAAGGCGATCGACGACCACATCGACAACGACCCGGATCTGCGCGGCAAGCGCGACCTGCTGACCAGCATTGACGGGATCGCCGACAAGACCGCCGCCCTGCTCCTGGCGGAGCTGGGCGACCCACTGCGCTTTGCCAACAGCCGCGCCGTCACTGCCTTTGCCGGGCTCAATCCGCGGCTGCAGGAGTCCGGGAACCACCGGGGACAGACACGTATCTCCAAGACGGGCTCATCGCGCCTGCGGGCCGGCTTGTTCATGCCCGCGATCAGTGCCCTGACGTACAACGAGGCTGTCAGGGCCCTGAGCGAACGATTGAGGGCGAAGGGCAAGACCGGCAAGCAGATCGTCTGCGCCGCCATGCGCAAGCTGCTGAGCATCGCCTACGGCGTCTTGAAATCAGGCCGGCCATTTGACGCAAAACTGGCCCTTGCTCACTAGAAATCAAGACGGTATCTACAGGTGGTCATGCCCGCGCGGTGGCACGGCGCTTTCGTAGGGTGGGCTTCAGCCCACCGAGCGCGGCGAGGCCCAACGCGGCGATGTCCGGCCCTGCACTGCGGTGTTCCGCTCCCTCTATCCCCGCGCAGCGGCCGCTTCCAGGTAGGCGCCGAACATGTCGGCCATGGCGTCGGCGTAGCGTTCGATCTCCTCCTTCGTGCGCGGACGCTCGGAGAATCGCTTGCCCACGGTGCCGAGGGTGGTGGTGATCAGCTCGCTGGCCAGGGTGCGGGCGGCTTCGGAGGCGTGGGGCAGGACCTCTTCCATGAAGGTTTCGAAGATGCGCCCGGTCGCGGCCTTGGCTTCCCGTGCCTCGGGGGCGTCGCGGTAGAGGGGGGCGGCGTCGTCGAGGGCGATGCGCATGTCGGCCTCCTCGCATTCGGAGTGGAGGAAGGCGTGGACCAGGGTGCGCAGGCGTTGCAGCGGCGGGGTGGCGAGGTCTTCGAGGATGCGGCGCAGCAGCTCGCTGGTCTGGCGCCACTCGTCGCTCTGCAGGCGGAACAGGATGGCCGCCTTGTTGGGGAAGTACTGGTACAGCGAGCCGACGCTGACGCCGGCACGCTCGGCCACCCGGGCGGTGGTGAAGCGCTGGGCGCCTTCCTTGGCCAGAACCTGAATAGCGGCCTGCAGGATGGTGGCGACCAGCTCGTTGGAGCGGGCCTGCTGGGGTTGCTTGCGCGAGGAAATACGCGGGTTCTGGCGTTCGGTCATGACGGGGCCTGGCAATGCGAATAGTAAAACCTGACGGATTGATCGCATTCTATTCCGGCGCCAACGATGCGCTCAACAACCCCTGGAGACACTGCATGAACACCCTGACCCAACCCGCTCTCACCGCCTTGCTGGACCGCCTGTTCGCCGAGGCCGACACGGCCTGGCAGGCATTGGGGCCGAGCCTTTCCGACCTCGCCGAGGGCGAAGTGGCGCGGCTGATGCAGAGCAAGACCGAGTACCGCGAGTTCTACGGTCGCCTCAAGGACGTGGCGCTGCCCGTCTCCCGCGAGACCGGCCGCCTGCTGTACCTGCTGGCGCGCAGCAGCGGTGCGCGGACCATCGTCGAGTTCGGCACCTCCTTCGGCATCTCCACGCTGCACCTGGCCGCCGCGCTGCGTGACAACGGTGGCGGCCGGCTGATCACCAGCGAGTTCGAGCCCACCAAGGTGGCGCGGGCCCGGGGCAACCTCGGCGTCGGCGGGCTGGAGGACCTGGTGGAGTTCCGCGTGGGCGATGCGCTGCGCACCCTGGCCCAGGACCTGCCCGACTCCATCGACCTGCTGTTGCTCGACGGTGCCAAGGCGCTCTACCCGGAGATCCTCGCCCTCGTGGAAAGCCGCCTGCGCCCCGGCGCGCTGGTGATCGCCGACAACGCCGACCACAGCCCCGAGTACCTGGCGCGGGTGCGCGAGGCGGGCAGCGGCTACCTCTCCGTGCCCTTCGCCGAGGACGTGGAACTGTCGCTGCGCCTGGCGGCGTGAGGATCGCCTGGCGGGTAGAGGACGACGGACGCACGCAGCTTGTTGCCGCCGAACAGGCGCATGCGCTGGAAGCGCGCATGGCTGACCGGCATGTGCTGGCAGTCCAGGGCCTGGCGGTGGCGGCTGTGGTCGATGTCCGGGTCGTGGAGGTAGACGAAATCCTCGTCGCAGCCGGTGACCAGCACCCAGTGCGGAGCCTTGGTGCGGGTCAGCTGGTAGCTGCTGATCAGCACCAGCGGCAGGCCGCCTTCGGCGAGCTGCGCGGGCAGGTCCTGGCGGCTGGCGGGCACCTGCTCCACGTCGCTTTCGCGCAGCTCGTCGCAGAAGGCCTCGTGCACCAGGCGCATGACCTCGCGCTTGCCTTCGCTGCGCACGCCGCTGAGGAACAAGGGGCCTTCGACGCTGACCTGCAGGCGCACGCGAAAGCCCCGGCGCCAGGCGGCCAGGGCCAGCCCCTGGGGGCTGCAGCCGCCGTGGCCGGAGGTCATGAACACCGTGGTCGCCTCGCGCCACAGCTGCACTTCCTCGCGCCGCGTGAGCGGGCGGCCCGGTCGCAGGCCGGCCATGGCCATCATCAGGCAGGCGGGGCCGCAGGTGAACTCGGTGCTCTGCTGGTAGTAGGGCACCGCCCGCGCGGCGTCGAGCGGGCGCTGGACGATGCGTTTCTCGTAGCGCAGCGCCTGGGCGTGGTCCTCGTAGTAGTCGTCGATGCAGGCGAAGCGGCGGTAGCCGAACCGCTCGTAGAGGGCGATGGCGGGGAGGTTGTCCGGGCGCACTTCCAGGCGCAGGTAGGCGCAGTCGTGGTCGCGGGCGCGGCGCTCCGCCTCCGCCAGCAGCGCCTTGCCGAGCCCGTGGCCACGGGCGCCGGGGGCGATGGCGATGGAGTAGAGGCGCGCCAGCGAGGTGCCGCGGTGGAACAGCAGCAGCGCGTAGCCCATGACCCGGCCGCCGGCCTCGGCCACCGCCAGGCTGGCGTGGGCGCGGGCGATCATCCACTGGAAGCTGCGCGGCGACAGGCGATCGTGCTCGAAGCACAGGTTTTCCAGCTCGAGCAGGGCGACCAGGTCGTCGGGGCGGGCGTCGCGAAAGCTGAAGTCCATGGGGCTTCCCGGCATGGGCATGGTCAGCGGCGGGGTGTGCGACGCGGGCCGCCGTCGCGGGCCTGGCGGCCCATCTCGCCGGGCTTCATGCGGCTGTCGAAGTAGTTGATGGCGATGCTCAGGGCGACGATGGCGGCGAGCACGCCGAGGGCGATGTGCAGGGGTTCCATGGGTATTTCCTTCTGCTGGGTGCTGCCACCGGCGCGGGATGCCCGGTGGCGATGGGACAGGGGCGGCCCGGCCTCAGCCGGGCGGCGCCGTGCGGGCGGCCACCAGCCGGCGCAGGGCCAGCAGCATGAGGCCCGCCAGCACGGCGAGGGCGAGGACGAACAGCGGGTAGGCGACCCACCAGGGGACGGCAGCGGTCATCATGCTGAACTCGGACATGCCGCCGATGCCGGCGATCAGGTTCAGCGGCAGGAACACCACGTTGATCAGGGTGAGCTTGCGCAGCATCTCGTTCATGGTGTTGTTCAGCAGGTTGCCGCGCGCCTCCATCAGGCCGGCGAGCACCGAGGAGTAGATCTCCGCCTGCTTGATGCACTGCTCGTTCTCGATGATCAGGTCGTCGAGCAGCTCCAGGCTCGCCGGGGCGAACCCCAGGCGCTCGCCCTGGCCGCGCAGGCGGGCCAGCACCGCGCCGTTGCCGTGGATGGCGTTGAGGTAATACACCAGGCTCTCGCTGAGGCCGAACATCTGCAGCAGGTGGCGGTTGTGCAGGCTCTGGTTGAAGCGCTGCTGCAGCTCGCGGGCGACCAGCTTGATGACCTTGAGGTGGCCCTCGTAGTGGTGGATGTTGCCCAGCAGGATGGCCAGCAGCACATCCAGCGGCTGCTGCAGGTCGTGGCGCCCGGCGAGGCCTTCGAGCAGCGAATCGGCGTGGGAGATCAGCACCAGCTGGCGCTCGTCCAGCAGCATGCCGAAGGAGGACACCTCGAAGGCGAAGCGCTCGTCGCCCGAGTAGTTCTCCGGGCGCTTCCAGATGAGGAACAGCGAGCCCGTGCGGAACTCGATGCGGGCGACTTCGTCCGGGTCCAGGGCACTGGCCAGGGCGTGGGCATCGAGGCCGTAGCGCTGGCGCAGCCATTCCAGTTCCTCGGCCTCCGGGGCGATGCACAGTTGCAGCGGCGCCGCCTCGTCCGTGCAGGGGCGCAGGGTGCCGTCGATCAGCCTGTAGCTCTGGCGCATGGGCCGGTGCTCCTTCAGTGGGCGCCGCCGCGGCGCTTTTGTTCGAGGCGGCGGACGAAGTCCTCCAGCACCAGGCTGTAGAGGGTGTCCTGCAGGTGGGCGTCCTCGATGCCGGCGTCGAGGTTGGGGTTGTCGTTCACCTCGATCACCTTGACGCTGTCGCCGATCTCCTTGAGGTCGACGCCATAGAGCCCGTCGCCGATCAGGTTGGCGGTCTTGAGCGCCAGTTCCACGACCGCCTTCGGCGCGCGCTCCACCGGCAGGGTGCGGCATTCGCCGATGACCTCGGCGCCCTGGGCCTTGTGGTTGACGATCTGCCAGTGCCCCTTGGACATGAAGTACTGGCAGGCGAAGATCGGCCGGCGGTTGAGGATGCCGATGCGCCAGTCGTACTCGGTGAAGAGGAATTCCTGGGCGAGCAGCAGCACCGAGTGCTCGAACAGCCCGGCGCTGGCCTCGCGCAACTGCTGCAGGTTCTCCACCTTGATCACCCCGCGCGAGAAGCAGCCGTCGGGGATCTTCAGCACCAGCGGGAAGCCCAGGCGCTCGCCGACCTTCTCCAGCTCCTGGGGGTTGTCGCGGTAGAGGATCTCCGTGGCCGGCATGCTCAGGCCGTGGCTGCGCAGTAGGTCGGTGAGGAAGACCTTGTTGGTGCAGCGCAGGATCGAGGCCGGGTCGTCCATCACGATCAGCCCCTCGCTCTCGGCCTTCTTGGCGAAGCGGTAGGTGTGGTCGTCGACGCTGGTGGTCTCGCGGATCAGCAGTGCGTCGTACTCGGCCAGGCGCGAATAGTCCTTCTTCTCGATCAGGTCGACCTCGATACCCAGGCGCTTGCCGACGCGCACGAAGTTCTCCAGGGCCCGGGCGTTGGAGGGCGGCAGCGGCTCGTCCGGGTTGTGCAGGATGGCCAGGTCGTAGCGCGCCACCTGGCGCGAGCGCGGCAGGCGCCAGACCTTGCGGTTGAAGCCGTCGAGGGCGCTGGCGAAGAGGTCTTCCTGGTCCTCGCGCAGCTTGTGCAGCGAGCCCGTGCGCAGGCCGGCGATGCGCCAGGTCTCGCCCTTGCGGAAGTCCACCAGCAGGATGGGGCAGGGGAAGGCCTCGAACAGCTGGCGGGCGATCTCCTGCAGCGGTTCGAAGTCGGTGCGGCCGAAGTACAGGCTGAGGGTGAAGCCTTCGGTGTTGGCGCAGGGGTGCTGGGCGAGGGCGACCTCCAGGGATTTCTCCAGGTCGTCCAGGGCCAGGCCGTAGAGTGACTTGCGCGCCAGTTCGCTGATGGTGCGTACCGAGGGGATGACCTTGTGCCCGCGTGCCTCGGCCAGCAGCGAGCAGTAGTAGCCGTGGCCGAGGTACTTGTAGTGGCGGCACAGGTTGATGACCTGGACCTTCTTGTCGAGCTCGCCGCCCCGCGACTGCTCGAGGTACTCCCGCGCGGTGAGCATCTCCTCGCTGGGGATGTAGGAGGACCAGTCCTCCTTGCGCTCGACGATGATCAGCACCTGGCCGCCGTTGCGTCGCTGCAGGAGGCCCTGCGCGAGGCCGACGGCCTGGATGGAGTCGGGGGGGATGCTGCTGAGACTGGCTTGAACCGAAGACATCTTCACGGGCCCGCTTGAGAGGTGGTGCGCCTCAATTAAGCAGCAAGCCGCAGCCCTGTCTCGCGTCGTTACGCAGGCTTTACGGGGCGCTGGCGAACCTTACGCAATCGTTGCGCGGCGCCTTGGCAGTTGGCGGGAGTCTGCTAGCGTCAATCCAGCATCCGCCGTTTCGTTGGGGCTCGCGCTCGGGCGGGGGGTGCAAGACGCCGGGGGTCGACTTCTCACAGCCGTGCGAGACCTTCGGTGGCGTGCCCGTGGGGCGATGACGTGAGGGCGTCGCCGACGCTTACTGCCTTCCCAAACTTGCTCGGACAAGGAGTCTTCGATGAAACATGCATTGGCGTTGGGCGTGGCGCTGGCGCTTTCCACCGCGCTGGTCGGCTGCTCGAGTACGGTGACCCAGCCGGATGAGTATTCCGGGTTCCTCTCCAGTTACGGCAGCCTGCAGAAGGCGACCACGCCCTCCGGCGCGGAGGTGATGCGCTGGATCGATCCCAAGGTGGACATCGGCCGCTACACCGCCGTCTACGTCGAACCCACCCAGTTCTACCCGCGCCCCCAGGCCACCGAGAAAATCCCGCAGAGCACCTTGGACGGCATCACCCGCTACTACGACATGGCGCTCAAGCGCGAAATCAGCAACAGCCTGTCGCTGGCCACCAAGCCCGGGCCCGGCGTCATCGTCGTGCGTGCGGCGATCACCGGGGTGAGCAGCAAGACCGAGGGGCTCAAGCCCTACGAGGTCGTTCCCGTGGCGCTGCTGGCGGCGGCGGTGAGCACCGCCAGCGGCATCCGCGACCAGGAGACCGAGCTGGCCACCGAGGCGCAGTTCCTCGACGGCGGCAGCAACAAGGTGATCGCCCAGGTGGTGCGCAAGGGCACCGGCACGCCGCTGGAGAACAGCGCCCAGGTGCTCAAGCCGGCGGATGTCACGGGCGTGATCGATGGCTGGGCGAAGGACATGCACCAGAGCTACCTGAAGCTCAAGGCGAAGTGAGCCTCCAGCGGGCCTGGCGCTCACCTGGGCTGGGCCGGAAGCGCGGTGTCGTCACGCAGCGGCTCGGGTTCGCCGATGGGGCGGAAGCCGTTCTCCGGTTCGATCGGCCGCACGGTGATCGGCCCGGACGCCCTGCTCACGCGGCGGACCACACCGCCAGCTCGTAGCCGTCCGGGTCGATGAAGTGGAAGCGACGCCCGCCGGGGAAGGCGAACACTTCACGGCTGATAGTGGCGCCGGCGGCCTCCAGCCTGGCCTGGGCCTGCGCCAGGTCGTCGGCGTAGAGGATCACCAGCGGACCGCCGGGGCGGACCGCCTCGCCCGTGGTGAAGCCGCCGGTGAGGCGGCCGTCGCTGAACTCGGTGTAGGTGGGGCCGTAGTCGGTGAAGGTCCAGCCGAAGGCCTCGCCGTAGAAGGCCTTGCTGCGAGCGATGTCGCTGACGTTGAACTCGATGTTGTCGATCTTGCGGTCGTTTCCTTTGGTGCTCATCGTGGCTTCCTTGCATGGTGGGGAGGGCCATCTTAGAGCGCTCCGCCCGCCATCGGAAGCGCTTGTCAGGCCTTC
This sequence comes from Pseudomonas tohonis, assembly GCF_012767755.2. Taxonomy (NCBI): domain Bacteria; kingdom Pseudomonadati; phylum Pseudomonadota; class Gammaproteobacteria; order Pseudomonadales; family Pseudomonadaceae; genus Pseudomonas; species Pseudomonas tohonis. The sequence continues at coordinate 3,878,629 of NZ_AP023189.1, read as the reverse complement.
GCGCCGCGTTCGCGGGTCGCCTGCCAGCAGACCAGCGAGCCGGCGGTGACCAGCACCGCGCCCTGCCAGAACTGCAGCGTCAGGCTGGCGCCGAGCCAGAGCGCGGCGAAGGCGGAAGAGAGCACCGGGGCGAAGTAGGAGACGGTGGCCAGGAGGGTGAGGTTGCCGCGCAGGATGCCGATGTTCCACAGGGCGTAGCCGCCGGCCATGGCGATGCCGGCGGCGAGCAGTTCGAGGGTGCCGCGCAGGGTGAAGGCAGGCAGCGGCTCGCTGACGAAGGCGAATTTAACCCAGAGCACCACCGCCGTGAGGATGAAGAAGAACGCCACGTGGTTCTCGCCCCGGGCGTAGCGCCGGGTGACGTTGCAGTAGAGCGCGAAGGTGATGGCGCAGGTCGCCGCGAGGCTGTAGCTCAGCGGGTTGGATTGCACGTTGGCGATGAGGCTGGGCCACGACAGGCCGTCGGTGCTGACCACCCAGAGGATGCCGAACAGGGCGATGGCCGTGCCGGGCAGCACCAGCCAGCGGGCCGGCTGGCGGTTCATCAGGATGGCCAGCAGCACGGTGAGGCTCGGCCACAGGTAGTTGACCACGCCGAGCTGGATGGCCTGGGTGCCGTCTGTGGCGAAACCGAGGGCGAGCGACAGGCAGACTTCATAGGCGACGAACAGCGCCGAGCCGGTGACCAGGTAGAAACGCGAACCTGCACGCAGGCGCGGGCGGCCGAGGAGGGCGACGAGGAGGATGGCGCCCAGGGTGTAGATCAGCGCAGCGCCGCCGATGGGGCCGAAGAAGCCGCTGACACTGCGGATCAGGCCGGAGGCGGTGCTCCACAGGAGGATCGCCGCCAGCCCGCAGGCCGTCGCGCTGCGTCCGTTGCTGATGCGCATGGTCCACTCATCTCGAAAGGGGCGGCGATTCTACAGGTTGGGACCTGGCGAGGGGGACGCGGTGTGGGGCGCCGCGATCCGCGTCCTGACGCCGCTCAGCGACGCCCGGCCGGGCGCTGGCCGAACGACGAGGGGGCAGAGGTGGGCTCAGCCCTTGAAGCCCTTGCCCACCAGGTAGACCTCCCGCGAGCGCGGGCGCGAGGCTTCCGGTTTGCGGATGAAGACCTTCTCGAACGAGGTGCGCACGTCCTTGAGGAACTCGTCGGAGCCTTCGCCCTGGAAGACCTTGACCACGTAGTTGCCGTTGGGCTTGAGCACCTGGCGGACCATGTCGAGGGTGAGTTCGACCAGGTACATCGAGGACGCCTGGTCGGCGGCGGCGACGCCGCTGATGTTGGGGGCGATGTCGGAGACGATCAGGTCGGGCTTGCGGCCGTCGAGCTTGTCGAGGAGTTGCTGGAACACGCCGTCGTCGGTGAAGTCGCCCTGGATGAAGTCGACGTTGTCCAGGCCGTCCATCGGCAGGATGTCGGTGGCCAGGACGCGCCCGGTATCGCCCACCAGCTTGCCGGCCACCTGCGACCAGCCGCCCGGGGCGGAGCCCAGGTCCATGACCAGCATGCCGGGGCGGATCAGCTTGTCCTTCTCGTTCAGCTCGATCAGCTTGTAGCTGGAGCGCGAGCGCAAGCCATCCTTCTGGGCCCGTTTCACATAGGGGTCGTTGACGTGTTCATCCAGCCAGCGGCGGCTGCTTTTGGATCGTTTCATGTTAGAGCCAACCACGGAAAATCAAGGTGAGGAGCGAACCCATGGGCGGTGCAGAGGAGAGGCCATGGGTGCGAAGCGGCGGCGATTATAAGCCGAGAATGACGCACAGGTTAAATTCGCCGGACGGGGAGGGTGCCGTGCCCGGCTGCGCGACCGTCAGGCCGCCACTGACAGGGGCCGGGGCGGCGGGTACAATCTCGCGCCTTACCCCTTCCCCTGTTGCTTCCTTTGCCGGGTTGACCGGCCAGGATTACCGCCATGATTCGCATCAACGAACTGTCCCTGCCCCTCGACCACTCCCCCGATGAACTGCGCAAGGCCATCGTCAAGCGCCTGGGTATCGGCGACGCCGACCTGCTGGGCTTCACCGTCTTCAAGCGCAGCTACGATGCCCGCAAGAAGAACAGCGTCATCCTGTTCATCTACATCATCGACCTGGAGGCACGCGACGAGGCGGCGATCCTGGTGCGCTTCGCCGACGACCACAACATCCGCCCGGCCCCGGACACCCGCTACTACCCGGTCGCCCAGGCGCCGGCCGGGCTGGCCGAGCGTCCGCTGGTGGTGGGGTTCGGCCCCTGCGGGCTGTTCGCGGCGCTGCTGCTCGCGCAGATGGGCTTCAGGCCCATCGTGCTGGAGCGCGGCAAGGACGTGCGCAGCCGCACCAAGGACACCTGGGCGCTGTGGCGCAAGAAGGTCCTCACCCCCGAGTCCAACGTGCAGTTCGGCGAGGGTGGGGCCGGCCTGTTCTCCGACGGCAAGCTCTACAGCCAGATCAAGGACCCGAAGTTCTACGCCCGCAAGGTGATGCACGAGTTCGTCCGCGCCGGCGCGCCGGAAGAGATCATGTACGTGAGCAAGCCGCACATCGGCACCTTCCGCCTCACCGGCGTGGTCGCCACCATGCGCGAGGAGATCATCGCCCTGGGCGGCGAGGTGCGCTTCGAGAGCAAGGTGACTGACTTGCTGATCGACGACGGCCAGCTCGAAGGCGTGGTGCTGGCCAATGGCGAGACCCTGCACAGCCGCCATGTGGTCCTGGCCCTGGGCCACAGCTCCCGCGACACCTTCCGCATGCTGCACCGCCAGGGCGTGTTCCTGGAGGCCAAGCCCTTCGCCATCGGCTTCCGCATCGAGCACCCCCAGGGCCTGATCGACGAGGCGCGCCTGGGCAAGTACGCCGGCCACCCGGAACTGGGCGCCGCCGACTACAAGGTGGTGCACCACGCCAGGAACGGCCGCGCCGTCTACAGCTTCTGCATGTGCCCGGGCGGCACCGTGGTGGCGGCCACCTCCGAGGTGGGGCGCGTGGTCACCAACGGCATGAGCCAGTACTCGCGCAACGAGCGCAACGCCAACTCGGGCATCGTCGTCGGCATCAACCCGGAGCAGGATTTCCCCGGCGGCCCGCTGGCCGGCGTGGAGTTCCAGGAGCGCCTGGAATCCCGTGCCTACGAGCTGGGCGGCAGCGACTACTGCGCCCCCGGCCAACTGGTGGGCGACTTCATCCGTGGCGTGCCGTCCAGCGAGTTCGGCGACGTGGAGCCCTCCTACAAGCCCGGCGTGCGCCTGGGCGACCTTGCGCCTTCCCTGCCGGACTACGCCATCGAGGCCATCCGCGAGGCACTGCCGGCGTTCGGCAAGCAGATCCGTGGCTTCGACCGTGCCGACGCGGTGCTCACCGGCATCGAGACCCGCACCTCGTCCCCGGTGCGCATCACCCGTGACAACGAGACCCTGCAGAGCCTCAACCTCAAGGGCCTGTACCCGGCCGGCGAAGGCGCCGGCTACGCCGGCGGCATCCTCTCGGCGGGGGTGGACGGCATCAAGGTGGCCGAGGCACTGGCCAGGTCGATGCTGTCGGCCAACAGCCACTGAGCGCCGTATCGATGAAACTCGACGACATCAAGAAGCTCCACCAGAAGAAGTACCGGGCCGAGTTCGGTCACTTCCTGGTGGAGGGCGAGCACCTGCTGCTGGAATTGCAGAAGGCCGCCGAGCACAACCCGCAGCTGCTGCGCAGCCAGCTTTACGTGACCGCCGCCTACGAGCAGTGGCAGAGCCCGTTCGAGACCCACGTGATCAGCGACCGGCAGATGGCGCAGGTGGCCGATACCAAGACGCCCCAGGGCATCATCGCGCTGGTGCCGATGCCGGATGCGTCCGCGCCGGCGCCGGTCGCCGGCGAGCGTGCCATCTACCTGCACGAGATCCAGGACCCGGGCAACCTCGGCACCATCCTGCGCACTCTGGCGTGGTTCGGCGGCTTCCGCTGCCTGCTCAGCCCCGGCAGCGTCGACCCGTACAACCCCAAGGTCGTGCGCGCCAGCATGGGCGCCATCTTCCATGCGCCCATGGAACTGGATGTGGCGCTGGAATCCCTCGGCAGCCGCTTCGAGCGCATCGCCTGCCTGGACATGCACGGCGAGCCGGTGCAGTCCGCCGCCTTCAAGGCCTTCGACTGCTACCTGTTCGGCAACGAGGCGCGCGGTGTGCCGCGTGAACAGCTCACCGCACTCGACGCCCGGCCCTTCACCATCCCCGGCAGCGGTGCCATCGAATCGCTGAACCTGGCCTCGACGGTCAACATGTGCGCCTACGAGCTGACCCGCTGATGACGCGCCCGGCCGTTCCCCGGCCGGGCACGCCTGGCGATCACTCGGCCTGCAACAGGGTTTCCAGGGGCGCCGGTGCATACAGCGCGCTCTGGAACTCGGGCACGTACTCGTACTTCATCATCTTCCCGATCTTCAGTTCCTTGATGTAGCTGGACAGGCTGCCGTCGCCCAGCACCAGTTTCACCGCGTCCTCGTCGCCGCTGGAGGCGTGGCTCTGCTGGCGGGAGATCGCGTAGCCATAGGTCAGCTTCCCGTCGTGGTCGAGGTTGGTGAAGCTGCTGGTGGCCAGCTCGACTTCATTGGAGAGGTCGTCCAGCTTGCGGGTCTCCAGGGTCACATCCACCTTGCCCGTCTGGCTGTCGCGTATCTCGTAGGTGATGGACGTGTCGCTTTCGCGGTAGTCGATGCCGGTCAGCCACTTGGGCAGGTTGTAGCCGACCACGCCGCGCACCCGCGCCAGCTCGGTGTTGACCGGCAGCTTGAGCACATAGCCCCAGAAATCCTTCGACATCGACTGGCCGACCAGGGTGATGGGGCCCAGGTTGGCGTTGCCGGGCTTGTTGGTGACGATGGACAGGGCGATCTCGTTGTAGCTGTCATTGTCGCAGTAGTGATAGGCGTAGGCGGTCAGCGCCACCAGGCCACGGCCGGGCCACACCTGCAGCGGCTGGACCTGTTCCAGCACCTTGGCCGGCATCAGCGAGCGGAGTTTTTCCAGGTCCGCGGTGAACACCGCCGTTACCCGGCTGTTGCGGTAGTAGAAGTTCGGCGAATAGGACTCGAAGCCGATATCCACCCGGGTCTTGTGCAGCGTCTTGAACCAGCTGAGGTCGATGTCCGGGGCTTCGACAGCGATGACCTCGAGCGGCGGGTTGGAGTGGTAGCGGTCGTACAGCCCGCCGGCGACCACGGGGATGTCCTGGCCGGCGATGCGGGTGGTGGCGGTGGCTTCCGGGGCCGTGGCCGCGTCGCCCGCCCAGGAGGAAAACGCGACGGCGCCCAGGAGCGCGCCCGCCATCACCGCCATGTTTCTGAGTTTCATCGTCTCTGGATCTCCACTGTCTGCGTCATGGTTGAAGCCCATGCCCGGCTGCCTGGGAGCGTGTTTCCGCAGGCTCGTTCCGGGGGGCGAAAAAACCTTAACGTTCAAGTGAAGTTGAAGGTCAAGCCTTCGATTGCAGGCTTTTCTCGGTCGGCGAACGCTCGATGAAACGCTCAGTGAAAGGACGGTGCATTCGCCCCGGAATCGCAGTGCGGGATCGTCGATGGGGTCCGCTCAGCGGAGTGCCTGCCTGATGAACGTCAGGGCATCGCGGAAGATCGGGTGCCATTCCTCGGTGGGTTCGGCATCCAGTGGGTGCCAGAAGAAACGGAACCTGTGGCCGCCGTCATCTTCCGTGTCGTGGCTCCAGGTGTCTGCCAGGTCCGGGTCGACCCGGCACGCATGGAAGGCCCAGGTGTGGCCGGTGCCGGTGGCCTGCCAGGTGCCCAGGTCGCGGATCACTTCGCCCTGGACGCCGGCCTCTTCGGCGAGCTCGCGCACGGCTGCCGCCGCGCTGGTTTCCCCTGGCTCCACACTGCCTTTGACCAGTTGCCGGCCGGCGAGCGGGTGGAGGAAGGCGAGTATCTCCAGCGTGCCCCGCTGGCGCAGCACCACGGGGCAGGTCTTGTGCACGGTCAGGGTGCCATTCAAAGGTCCATCACCATCTCGTGCCAGGCCATGCCGCCGTGGTCGGACGAGGAAGGCTGCACATAGCGGTAGCCCATGCGCCGGTACAACTCGACATGGCGCTCCTTGCACATCAGGTGGATGGTCGCCTTGCCCTTCTCGCGCATGCGTTGCACGAAGGTGCGCATCAGCAGCGAGGACAGGCCCTTGCCCTGGTACGCCGGGTCGATCACCACCGACATGATCACCACGTTCGGCGCCTCGGCGTCGTGGCCCACCAGCTCCTTGAGCGCCTCGTCGGACATCACCACCTCGTGGGCGCAGCCACTGTTGATGAAGCCGACCACCGCGCCGTCCAGCTCCAGGATCAGGAAGCCCTCGGGGTACCGCCCGATGCGCGTCGCGATCTTCTCCCGCGTGGCGGCCTCGTCGCCTTCATAGGCGGAGGTCTCGATCTGGTAGCAGCGGTCGGTGTCGGGGAGGGTAGCGTTGCGGAAGGTGGGCGTGCTCATGGGGGCCTCGATGGCAGTTCGGCGCGGCATGGTAAAGCAGCGGCCGGGTGCATGCACGGCCGGCATGGGCACGGTGCCTGGCCACGCGACGTTGGGCTTCGCCCCTCCCCCCAACCTACACACCCCCTGTGGGAGCGGCTTCAGCCGCGAAAGACTCATCGCCGGCACAGGGCTGCGACTGGCCGGATGCCAAATCGCGAATGAATTCGCTCCCACAAGGCTTCGCGAGCAGAGCTCGCTCCTACAGCTTGTGCCTCGGATTGGGATTCGCAGGGCACCGCCTGGCCGCGCTACACACCCCCTGTGGGAGCGGCTTCAGCCGCGAAAGACTCATCGCCGGCACAGGGCTGCGACTGGCCGGATGCCCAATCGCGAATGAATTCGCTCCCACGAGGCTTCGCGAGCAGAGCTCGCTCCTACGGCTTGTGCCTCGGATCGGGATTCGCAGGGCACCGCCTGGCCGCGCTACACACCCCCTGTGGGAGCGGCTTCAGCCGCGAAAGACTCATCGCCGGCACGGGGCTGCGCATGGCCGGATGCCCATCGCGAATGAATTCGCCCCCACAAGAAGGTGAGGTGCGCCGTCTCTCGTCTTCGCCCCGGCCCGGGCGCTAAGCTGTCGGCCTCTCGGAAAGGGCACGACGCCAGGCGGTGAGGGTGGACAGGTTCCAGGAAATGAAGGTGCTGCTGGCGGTGACCGAGGCGGAGAGCTTCGCCGGTGGCGCGAAGCTGATGGGCCTCTCGCCGCCCAGCGTGACGCGCGCCATCGCTGCGCTGGAGGCACGCCTCGGCACCCTGCTGCTGGCGCGCAGCACGCGCAGCCTGCGCCTCACCGAGGCGGGGCGGCGCTATGTGGAGGATTGCCGGCGCATCCTGCTGGAGCTGGAAGAGGCCGAGGAGCTGGCCGCCGGCAGCAACGTGCGCCCGCGCGGGCGGCTGACGGTGACGGCGCCGGTGATGTTCGGCGAGCTGTTCCTCATCCCGCTGATCGCCGAATACCTCGACCTGTACCCGGAGGTGGAAATCAACGCCCTGCTGGTCGACCGCGTGGTGAACATGGTCGAGGAGGGCGTGGACGTCGCCGTGCGCATCGGCTCGCTCCGCGAAGGCGAGCACCTGGCGCTGCAGGTCGGGCAGATACGCCCGGTGGTCTGCGCCGCGCCGTCGCTGCTCGACCGCATCGGCCGGCCGAGCCGCCCCGAGGACCTGGAGAACGCCCAGGTGGTGATGTCGTCGGCCAGCGGGCTGCTCACCCACTGGCAGTTCATGGGGCCGGACGGCCCGTTCGGGTTCACGCCGACGCCACGCCTGCTGGTCAGCTCCAACCAGGCGGCGATCAAGGCCGCGCGCCTGGGCTGGGGCTTCACCCGCGTGCTGTCGTACCAGGTGGCCGAGGCCATCGCCAAGGGTGAACTGGAGACGGTGCTCGACGCCTTCGCCATGCCCGCGCTGCCGGTGTACATCATCCAGCAGGGGGGCCGGCGCGAGTCGGCCAAGGTGCGTACCTTCGTCGACCACTGCGCTACGCGCTTCCGCGCCGATGCCGCCTTGCGCGCGGCGGGGGCGCCGGTCGCGCGATGAGCCGCCACCGCGAGATGCAGGTCTTCCTGGCCGTGGCCCACGCGGGCAGCCTGGCGGGGGGCGCGCGCCGCCTGCAACTGTCCCAGGCCACCGTGATGCGCACCCTCGCCGCCCTGGAGGCGCGGCTGGGCAGCGCCTTGCTGTTGCGCGGCCCGCGCGGGGCCAGCCTGAGCCCGGAGGGCGAGCGCTTCGCCGAAAGCTGCGAGCGCATCCTCGGGCGGGTGGAGGAGGCGGAGCGCTCCGTCACCGGCCTGCACACCGAGCCGGCCGGTGCACTGCACCTGGCGATGCCGCTGCTGATGGCGCACCAAGTGTTCACCCCCATCGCCCTCGACTACCTGAACGCCTTCCCCGGGATGACCCTGGACATCCGGGCCCGCGAGGGGCTGCCACGGTTGCTGGAGGAGGGGATCGACGTCGCCCTGGTGACCGGCCCGCTGCCGGACTCCTCGGGGTTCGCCGTGCCGCTGGGGCGGGTCCGCCCCCTCGTCTGCGCGGCGCCCGGCTACCTGGCGCGCCACGGCCGGCCGGACCGCCCCGAGGCGCTGTCCGGATTGCCGACCATAGTCGCCACCTCCACCGGCCATGCCGGCGAGTGGCGCTTCGCCGACGGTGCGGTGAAGGTCACGCCCCGGCTGCTCTGCAGCACCCCGCAGGCCGCCATCCGCGCCGCCGTCGCCGGGCTGGGGCTGACCCGTTGCCTGAGCCACGAGGTGCACCAGGAGCTGCAGGCCGGCCAGTTGGAAACGGTGCTGGAACCCTTCGCCGCCGCGCCGCTGCCGGTGCACCTGGTCTACCGCGAAGGCCGCCGCGCCGCCGCGCGGGTGCGCAGCTTCCTCGACTTCGCCGTGCCACGGCTGCGCGCCCATCCTGCGCTCGAGGGGTGAACCTGATGGTCCATCGCGAATGAATTCGCTCCTACCAGGCGGGGCGGCGCTGCGCGCCGCTTGGCGACTGAAGTCGCCCCTACAGAAAGCAGGCCGAGCCAGCGCGCGGGCATGACCCTTGCGTAGGTTGGAGGTCGCTTTTTACCTCCACCGGGCGGACTCGGGTGTAACGCCGCATCGACGGGTTTCGCGACGAAGCATCCCGGTGAAATGTGGGAGCGGTTTCAACCGCGATGCTTTATGCGGGCTTCTTCGCGAATGAATTCGCTCCCACAAGGTGGGCGGTGCTGCGCGCCGCTTGGCGACTGAAGTCGCCCCTACAGGATATGAGCCGCATGTCGGGTGCAACCCGACGATGCCGCTGCAGCATCCGCGCAAGACCTCCGGTTATTTCAAAAAATGAAAGAGTGGATTGTCATTCGTGGTGATTCTGCTCGTAGCTGCGTGAGCTCAACATGCCTCCATCGTCGCGAACGCCCAGCCGGGCGGTTCACGGTGAACCACCCCGAACCGATAAGGAGCCACCGTCATGTCTCGTCCCGCCATCAAGCTGTACCGCCACCCGCTGTCCGGCCATGCCCATCGTGTCGAACTCATGCTCTCGCTGCTGCAACTGCCCACCGAGCTGGTCTTCGTCGACCTGGCCAAGGGCGCGCACAAGCAGCCCGACTTCCTTGCCCTCAACGCCTTCGGCCAGGTGCCGGTGATCGATGACGCCGGCACCGTGGTCAACGACTCCAACGCCATCCTCGTCTACCTGGCCAAGCGCTACGGCGAGGGGCGCTGGCTGGCCGAGGAAGCCGTCGCCGCCGCGCGTATCCAGCGTTGGCTGTCGGTGGCCGCCGGGCAGGTCGCCTACGGTCCTGCCGCTGCGCGCCTGATCACCGTCTTCGGCGCCTCCTTCAATGCCGAGGAAGTGATCCACCGGGCCCATGTGCTGCTCGCGGTAATGGAAGGCGAGCTGGACGCCTCCCTCTTCCTCGCCGGTGACACGCCGACCATCGCCGACGTGGCCAACTACAGCTACATCGCCCATGCGCCGGAGGGCAACGTGTCGCTGGAGGCCTATCCCAACGTGCGTGCCTGGCTGGCCCGCATCGAGGCGCTGCCGGGCTTCGTACCGATGCAACGCACCGCCGCCGGCCTCAACGCCGCCTGAGCCACCCCGGGCTGCCGAGCCCCGGCAGCCCCTTTCCGGAGGGCAGACCATGGAACAGACTCCCAGCCAGCGCCCCTCGCCCTGGCATGCCGGTGAAAGGCAACTGCAGGAAACGGTCGGCGTGGCCGAGCGGATGGAAGCCCACGGGCAGAAAGTCATCCGCGACCATATGCCCGACCAGCACCGTGCCTTCTTCCATCAACTGCCCTTCCTGATCGCCGGTGCGGTGGATGGCGAGGGACGACCCTGGGCCACCCTGATCGAGGGCCCCGAAGGCTTCGTCACCTCGCCCGACCCCAGGCACCTGGTCTTCGACCTGGCCGCCCGCCCGCTGGACCCGCTGGACCCGGCCACCCCCGGCCTGGGTGCCGGCGCCGCCCTCGGCCTGCTCGGCATCGAACTGCACACGCGGCGTCGCAACCGCCTCAACGGTGCGATCGACCAGGCCTCGGCACAGCAGTTCGTGGTGCAGGTCGAGCACTCCTTCGGCAACTGCCCGCAGTACATCCAGCGACGGGAATGGAGCAGCTCCCCCGAGCCGCGCGGCACCGTCCGCGAGGACGCCGCCGAGCTGGACGAACGCACCCGCGCGATGATCCGCGCCGCCGACACCTTCTTCGTCGCCAGCTACGTCGACCACGAGGACGGCAGCCGCTCCGTGGATGTCTCCCACCGTGGCGGGCGCGCAGGCTTCGTGCGGGTGGAGGGCAACCGCCTGACCATCCCCGACTACGCCGGCAACCTGCACTTCAACACCCTGGGCAACCTGCTGAGCAACCCGCGCGCCGGCCTGCTGTTCGTCGACTTCGAGCAGGGCAACGTGCTGCAGGTACAGGGCCGTGCCGAGGTGATCCTCGACAGCCCGCTGATCGCCGCCTTCGACGGTGCCGAGCGCATCTGGACCCTCGATATCGAGCAGGTGGTGTTCCGCCCCAACGCGGTGTCGCTGCGCTGGGACTTCGACGAATACGCGCCCACCAGCCTGCTCACCGGCACCTGGGCCGAGGCGGACGAGCGCCTGCGCGAGACCGAGCGGCGGCGCCAGTGGCAGCGCTGGCGCGTGCTGAGCCAGCAGCAGGAAAGCCACGACATCCGCTCGCTGGTGCTGGCGCCCGAGGAGGGTGGCGAGGTGAGCTTCGCCCCCGGCCAGCACATTCCCTTGCGCCTGGTCACCGCTGATGGCGAGGCCCTGGTGCGCACCTACAGCGTCTCCAGCGCGCCGAGCGACGGTCAGCTGCGTATCAGCGTCAAGGCCCAGGGCAAGGGCTCGCGGCACCTGCACGAGCAAGTGCGGGTCGGCGATGTGCTGGAAGCCCGCCCGCCCCTGGGTGGCTTCACCCTGAAGACCGACAGCCAGCGCCCCGTCGTGCTGATCGGCGCGGGCGTGGGCATCACCCCGATGGTCTCCATGGCCCGCGAGCTGGTGGCGCTCAACCAGCGGCAGCCGCAAGGCCGACGCATCCACCTGTTCCAGGGCGCGCGGGCGCTGCACGACCTGCCGTTCCAGGCAGAGCTGCAGGCGCTTTCGAGCCGCTCGGGTGGCCTGCTGCGCTGGGTGCGCGCCCTGAGCGCCCCGGAAGCCGAGGCACGTCTGGGGCATGACTTCGAACTGAACGGCCGCCTCGACCTGGCGCATATCCAGGCCAGCCTGCCGTTCGACGACTACGACTTCTACCTGTGCGGCCCGGCGGCCTTTACCCAGTCGATCTACGACGGCCTGCGCGGGCTGAACATCGCCGATTCGCGCATCCATGCCGAGGCCTTCGGCCCCTCGACGTTGCGGCGCCAGGTCGACGGGCAGGCGCCCACGCGGGTCCAGCCACCGGCGGCCACGAGCCCGGTGCCGGTGTACTTCACCCATTCGGCCAAGGAAGCACGCTGGACACCGGAGAGCGGCAGCCTGCTGGAGCTGGCGGAAAGCCGCGGCCTGACCCCCGAGTTCAGCTGCCGGGGCGGCTCGTGCGGCACCTGCCGCACGCGCCGCATCAGCGGCGAGGTGCATTACCCCAACCCGCCGGCGGAAATGCCCGAGGCCGACATGGTGCTGATCTGCTGCGCCGTCCCGGCGGCGGGCGAAGAGGGCGCCCAACCCCTAGTGCTCGACCTGTGAGGAGGCTCGCCATCATGACCATCCAGCAAAACCCCTTGGCCAACGGCATTCCCCGCTGGAACGACACCCCCGACCGCGACGCGCAATCCCGCCTCGGCACGCCCGCGTGCGTGGAGACCGAGGCCGGCTTCCTGCTGTCGCAACTGCTGTTCCCGCTGGACCTGCCGAGGCGAGATTCGGGCATGCAATGCGGGGAAGGGGACTGGCGCTGCTGAGCCGAGCGGCCGAGCGGTGGGTTTCGCTGCGCTCTACACCACCCTACGGAAAGTGGGCGCCTGGAGGCGGCGCAGGATGTCTCTTTTGCGATGGTGGTTGGCCGGATTGCGTGAGACAGCCAGGGCGGCGCGGCATAGGATGGCGCCCGATCCCGAATTCCGGCAGCGTCGTGCCGCGGTCGTCCAGAGCGCGGTGTGCGCTGCTCCTGCCTGGAAGCTCCACCATGTCCGTCAGCACCACCGCTTCTCCCCTGGCCGCGACTGCGGCGGCGAACCCGGCCAGCCCGCTGGTCATGCGCGTGATCGGCGCCTGCGCGCTGGCCCACCTGATCAACGACCTGATCCAGGCGGTGCTGCCGTCGATCTACCCGATGCTCAAGGCCAACTACGGCCTGAGCTTCACCCAGGTCGGCCTGATCACCCTGACATTCCAGCTCACCGCCTCGCTGCTGCAGCCCTGGGTCGGCTACTACACCGACCGCCATCCCAAGCCCTGGCTGCTGCCGGCCGGCTCGCTGTGCACCCTGGTGGGCATCCTGCTGCTGGCCTTCGTCGGCTCCTTCCCGGCGATCCTCATGGCCTCGGCGCTGGTGGGCATCGGCTCGTCCACCTTCCACCCGGAAGCCTCGCGCATCGCCCGGCTGGCGTCGGGCGGGCGCTACGGCCTGGCGCAGTCCACCTTCCAGGTCGGCGGCAACGCCGGCAGTGCGTTCGGCCCGCTGCTCGCGGCGGCCATCGTCATCCCCTACGGGCAGGGCCACGTGGCCTGGTTCGGGCTGTTCGCCACCTTCGCCATCCTGGTGCTCTATGGCCTAAGCCGCTGGTACCGCAACCACCTGAACCTGTTCCGCCTCAAGCAGGGCGGCGCCGCGACCCACGGCCTGTCCAGGCGCCGGGTGACCTTCGCCCTGGTGATCCTGGCGCTGCTGGTGTTCTCCAAGTACTTCTACATGGCCAGCCTCACCAGCTACTTCACCTTCTACCTGATCGAGAAGTTCGACCTGTCGGTGGCCACCTCGCAGGTCTACCTCTTCCTGTTCCTCGGCTCCGTCGCCGCTGGCACCTTCTTCGGTGGCCCCATCGGCGACCGCATCGGGCGCAAGAAGGTGATCTGGTTCTCCATCCTCGGCGTTGCGCCCTTCACCCTGGCGCTGCCCCACGTGGACCTGTTCTGGACCGGCGTGCTGAGCATGGTCATCGGCTTCATCCTCGCCTCGGCCTTCTCCGCCATCGTGGTCTTCGCCCAGGAGCTGGTGCCCGGCAACGTGGGCATGATCGCCGGCGTGTTCTTCGGCCTGATGTTCGGCTTCGGCGGCATCGGCGGGGCGCTGCTGGGGCACCTGGCGGACATCCACGGCATCGAGCACGTGTTCTTCCTCTGCTCCTTCCTGCCGCTGCTGGGCATTCTCACCATCCTCCTGCCCTCGACGAAGAAGGCCTGAGCCCCGCTCAGACCCAGCGCCGCACCCGCTCCCGGTAGCGGGTGTAGTCGGCGCCGAACAGCCCGGCCAGCGCCCGTTCCTCGGGGACGATCTGGAAGCGGTCGAGGTACATCACGAACCCCGCCACCGCGAACAGGGACAGCGGCGCCCCCAGCAGGGCCGCCCAGGCGACGAGCAGGATGGCGAAGCCCAGGTACATGGGGTTGCGCGTGTGGCGATAGATGCCGGCCTGCACCAGCGACGAGGCCTGCTCCGGCACCAGCGGGTTGACCGTGGTACGAGCCCGCCGGAAGGACGCCACCCCGGCCAGGCACACGCCCGCGCCCAGCGCCGCCAACGCCAGCGCGGCCCCGAGCCGCCAGGCCCAGGCAATCCCCACAGGGGGCAGCAGGTACGCCAGCAGGGCCATGAGCAGGGCGCAGACCAGGGTGGCCAGCACGGGGGGAATGCGTTTTTCCAGGCGGTCCATCATCGTTCCTCGGGGAGTGTTCGGGCCCGAGGATGAAGGCTGTAGCGACTCCAGGGTCAAGCGCCATCGACCCGGTGGTCCACCACCGCCGACTTGCGCTGCGGGCCCCAGGGGCTAGGCTCGACCGTTCTGATTTCAGCAACGGAACGCATGATGGAACACTCAGGGGCAACGGTTTTCACCAAGGGCGAGTTCAGCGTGGTGCAGTGGGTCGCGGTGCGGCAGGACGGCTCCACCGAGGTTCGCGGCTATCGATTGAGGGGCCCCGGTGCCCCGCAGACCCTGCTGCCCACGGCGGTGATCGCCAGCGCGATGGTCCAGGAACTGTCGAAGCGCCGGCCCGGCTCGCGCTTCTGAGCAAGGCCGCCACGCCACGAAAAAAAGCGCCCTTCGGGGCGCTTTTTTCATGGGCGGTGTCATCAGCCGCCGTTGCGTTTCTTCTCGCCGGCGCTCGGCTTGGTTGCTGGCCGGCATCGTGGCCCCTACGCCCGGGATGCGCCGGTGCGGGTGGGAACGGGTAGATACCGTCTTGATTTCTAGTGAGCAAGGGCCAGTTTTGCGTTAAATGGCTGGCCCGATTTCAGTACGCCGTAGGCGATGTTCAGCAGCTTGCGCATGGCAGCGCAGACGATCTGCTTGCCGGTCTTGCCCTTCGCCCTCAACCGTTCGCTCAGGGCCCTGATCGCCTCGTTGTACGTCAGGGCACTGATCGCGGGCATGAACAGGCCGGCCCGCAGGCGCGATGAGCCCGTCTTGGAGATACGCGTCTGTCCCCGGTGGTTCCCGGACTCCTGCAGCCGCGGATTGAGCCCGGCAAAGGCAGTGACGGCGCGGCTGTTGGCAAAGCGCAGTGGGTCGCCCAGCTCCGCCAGGAGCAGGGCAGCGGTCTTGTCGGCGATCCCGTCGATGCTGGTCAGCAGGTCGCGCTTGCCGCGCAGATCCGGGTCGTTGTCGATGTGGTCGTCGATCGCCTTGAGGGTCTCTTCGATCTCCTGACCGATATGTTCCAGCACCGACTGGATCGAGGCCTGGACGCTGGCATCGGCCACTTCCAGGCGGTTGCGCTCCATCTGCTCGATTTCGCGCAGGTCCTCCAGGCGCCGTACCAGGGCTTTCAAACGCCGCACGGCACGGGGCTCGGGTTGCCAGGGACGCAGACTGTCCTGATGGCGCTCGCCGTATTCGGCGATCAGCTTGGCGTCGACCTTGTCGGTCTTCACCCGCTGCAACTGGCTACGGGCATAGTGGGCGACCTGCGCCGGGTTGAGGACACAGACCCGATAGCCTTGCTCCAACAGCCATTCGGCCAGGGCTTCATGGTGGATGCCGGTGGCCTCCATCACGACCCAGGCTCCGGGTTCGCTGTGTTTGTTCAGCCAGTCGCGCAAGACGGCGAAGCCCGCTTTGTCGTTGGCCAGCTTGGCCTTGGTGCGGTACTTGCCGTTGGGCTGCAGGGTGGCGAGGTCAAAGGTGTGTTTGGCGATGTCGATGCCGATGACGCTGGGCATGGATTCTCCTCTCGATCCGTTCAGACGCGATCATCACTGCACCCGGCCCAACCTTGTGAATGCGAGCTCGAGGCTCTGGATACCGTTCGGGCTGTTCGAGTGAGTGTGGAGGGGCGGAGCACTATCTACGTTGCAGGCTCGCGGCCTAAGGGTGGACACGACTTCCAGCCCCTCCCCCGATGATCAGTCGGGGACTATTACCCCTGTGGAGGTATTTAGTCGAGATACAAGGGTGGACGACGCTTCACCCGTCCACCCTGCGGAGTCCGGTGTGGCCCCGCTGGTGGAGGTAGAAGGCGACCTCCACCCTACGCCCGGGATGCACCGGTGCGGGTGGGAACGGGTAGGGTGGACGACGCTTCACCCGTCCACCATTCGCGGCCCGATATGGCCACGCTGGTGGAGGTAGAAAGCGACTTCCACCCTACGCCCGGGATGCACCGGTGTGGGTGGGAACGGGTAGGGTGGACGACGCTTCACCCGTCCACCATTCGCGGCCTGACATGGCCTCGCTGGTGGAGGTAGAAAGCGGCCTCCACCCTGCGCCCCCGGGCATCAACGGGCGAGCCATGCCAGCAAGCCGAGCGCCAAGGCGAGCCAGAGCGCCACGATCAAGGCCGCTGCCACGCGGCTTGAGGGGCGTTGGGTGGCGACGGCGGCGGCCCTGCGATACTCCTCCATCAGCTCCGGCGGGATCAGCCGGATCACCAGCCAGATGCCCAGCGGGACGATCAATAGATCGTCCAGGTAGCCCAGTACGGGGATGAAGTCCGGAATCAGGTCGATGGGCGACAGCGCGTAGGCCGCTACCACCAGCGCCAGGGCCTTTGCCTGCCAGGGGGTGCGTGAGTCGCGGGCGGCGATCCACAGGGCGTGCACGTCGCGCTTGAGCGCACGCGCCCAGCGGCGGATGCGTTCGGGCAGTGATGGGTGGCTCGGTTCCATGGGGCTCCTGCGTGCGAGGGATCAGGGCGTTCATGCGGGTGCTCCGGGCTGGCCGGCGCCTTGTGGCTGGGCGAGCCAATCTGCGCGGCTGCCTGAAGCCTAGTCCAGGCGAAGAGGCGGGCGATCGGGGCTGGAGACGCCGCCTCGACCCGGATCACTCCAGCCGCCCGCGTTACCGGGTCGCCTGGCCTTTGAACCGGCTCAGGGCCTGGGCGGCGTTTTTGTGCGGGGTTTGGCAATGTGCCAGGGCGGTCGAGCCGGTGACAGGGCGAGGCACTATCGTAGGCGCCTTCACGGGGGGACCCGGCCCGCTGCTGCAAGGAGGCACTGTCGTCCATGTCCGAGACCACCATCACCCTGCGCGCGCAGTTTCGCGATGAGGCCCAGGCCCAGCAGGTTCTGGATGCCTTCACCACGGCCGCCGAGGCGCACGGCCACGAGCTGACGGCCAGCCTCGCGTCGTTGGCGCCGGTCGGGGCGTACGGGGCGGAGCAGGGCATCGATATCGAGCGCCTGGAGCGCCAGGATTCGACGCTGGTGGTGGCGGGCTACGCCGGGCGCATCGACCCGCCGCTCTGGCTGGTCCCGGGCCTGGTCCAGCTGGGCGCGACCCGCACGGTGCTGAGCGAAGCGCGTGATGAAGGCGGCCAGCGGCATTACTTCATCGGGCCGAAGAAGGTGTCGCAGAAAGCCTTCGAGGCCAGTGCCGCGCTCATGCCCAAGCCGCCCCTGAAGGCGGGCGCCGAGCTGTTCCTGCCCGAGGGCCGGGTGACGGTGAAGGCCACGCTGCTCAGCCACGAGTGGAAGGAATCGCTGTTCGAACGCTTCTGCGTGATGCGCATGCAGGCCGAGGATGGGCGCCTGTTCCTCTACAAGGGCGCGTCCGGGCTGACGGCGATGACCGCCGACGACCATGAGAAGACCTTCACCTTCTCCGCCACCTTCGAGCTGGGCGAATACGAGGGCGAGACGGTGGCCTTCGCTCGCCGGCCGAGCAAGGTCCAGCTCGGCGGCATCGCCCCGACCAAGGTCCGCAAGGTCAGGTTCAGTGGCCGCAACAAGGCTTTCATGGAGGGGCCGTTCGCGCCGCTCATCAGCCGTTACCTGCAGGCGCTGGAGGGCAAGCCGGATGCCTTCGTGCAACGGCTGGGCGCCACCTCGCTGCTGGATGTGGAGCTGACGGAGCTGTTCGCCCTGCTGAAGGGCATCGACGCCTATTCCTTCGACGGCTTCGGCCACTACGTCGCGCTCTCGGACGGCAGCCGCGAGGCCTTCGAGATCTACACCGTGGGCGATGCGGAGCTCGACCTCGAAGCCGCCCGCCAGCACCTGAACGGGCTCGATATGGCGGCCACCTACCGGGACGACCACCCCAACGTGTACACGCTGCATTGGCTGCACGAGGGTATCCGGGTGCGCTTCAAGGTGTGGAAGAAAGGCTTCGAGTGCTTCCTCGACCGGCCTGCGGTGGGCTGATCGCGGGAGGAGCATGGGTACGCTGCCCCCTGGCCCTGTATCCCGCAAATCACGCCCGTCTGTATCTATCGGCCCAGGGAGGTCATTGGTAGTGTTCGAGCACGCCCTGCCCACCAGAAGCCCTGTCGGACCATGACCTACGCCTATTCCCTGTTGCTGATCAGCGGCATCTACCTGGCGGTGCTCGCCAGCCCCGGACCGAACTTCTTCATCCTCAGCCAGATGGCGCTGAGCCAACGGCACCGGGATGCGCGCCATGTCGCCTATGGCATCGCCACCGGCTCGGTGTTCTGGGTGGTGGTGTCGATCGCCGGCCTGGCGACGCTGCTGTCGCAGCATCCCTGGCTGGAGTCCGGCGTGCGCCTGCTGGGCGCTGCCTACCTGGTCTGGTACGGCGGCCGCCTCTTGTGGTCCGCCTTCCGTCCCGTGCCACGGCGCACGGATGTGCAGCAGCCGGAGCTGAGCGGTTCGCGGCTGGCGGCCTATCGCACGGGCCTGCTGACCTGCGTGACCAACCCCAAGGGCGCGGCCTTCTGGACCAGCGCCTTCGCGGCCATCTTCCCGGTCGGCGCGCCGCTCTGGTTCTACCCGGTCACCGTCGCGCTCATCGGCGCGCTGTCGTTCGGCTGGCACATCGGGCTCGCCCAGGTGTTCGGTTCCGCGGCCTTGCGTGCCTCCTACCTGCGCATAGAGCGGGGCATCAACGGCAGCGCCGGCGCGGCCCTGGTGGCGCTGGGGTTGCAGAGGATGCTTGCGCGCTGAGGCGCTCGCAGCCTGCTGGATTCGCGTGGGCATCGTCGCGAGTGGGACGGGTGGACGACGCTCCATCCGTCCACCCTTCGGAGCCCGAGGTGGCAGCGCTGGTGGAGGTGAAAAGCGACCTCCACCCTACGCAGCGGTCATGCCTCGAGCGGTTGGTCGGGCTGCCTGTTTTCGCTTGATGGGGACGTTGATCGCGATCAAGGCGCTGCGGTGCGTGCGCGGTAACGTGATGCATCCCCAGACCAGGCCCGAGCGTCCACATGGCCAAGCCCTTTCCCGTCAATCCCAGGCACCCCGAGCGTATCTGCTGGGGGTGTGACCGCTACTGCGCGGCGAGCGACCTGGCGTGCGGCAATGGCGCCGACCGCACCATGCACCCCGTCGAGACCTTCGGGGAGGGTTGGCACGAGCAGGGCGATTGGGGCATCGGGCCGGTGATGGGCCCGGATGTCCAGTCGGAAGAAAAGCCGCGATGAGCCGCCGGGGCACCTGCCGCGGGTGTTGCTCGGCACCCGGGTATTGCACGTGAAGGCATGACCGTCATGCAGGGGGCGCAGCATGCCTGCGCCGGGATGAAAAATGGCGTGACGATCCCATGTTCCTGGCGCTGCACCAACGCCCTTATGCTAGGCCCGGCTCCACGCCCGGCCACTGACGACTCACCCTGGAGTGCCCGATGTCCTTCGTCGACTCGATCGTTGAGCAAGTGCTTCGAATAGAACTGGGGATCCACCACAGCTGCGTGCGCCTGCTCTGTCGCACGGATGACGAGGCGCTGCATGACATGCGCATCGGCCTGCGACGGCTGCGCAGCCTGCTGCGGCCCATCCGCAACCTGGAGCCGGTGCGCGAGCTGGACGCCGCGGCAGCCGAAGTGGGGCGGCTGACCACGCCGATCCGCGATCTGGAGGTGATGATCATCGAGCTGCAGCGGCAGGGTCTGCCCGACCTGGCGCAACCACGTCGCCAGCGCCTGGAGCAGGGCTACCGGATGGTCGAGGACAGCCCCACCGTGCGCCGGTTGATGGCCTGCCTGGACGACTGGCCGGAGTCCTTCCGCGATGCCCAGCGGGCAGGCGAGTTGCGAGCGCTGCGCGACTTCATCCGCAAGCGCCTGAAGAAGCAGCGCGACCTGCTGGTCGCCGCCCTGCAGGACCCTGCCTACGACCGTCACGCACTGCGCATCCTCATCAAGCGGATGCGCTACGCCCACGAGGCCTACCCGAGCCTGTCGCCGATCTCGCCCAAGGCCGCGGCCTCTCTCAAGGCCGTGCAAGGCGCCCTGGGGGATTGGCACGACCACTTCCAGTGGTGCCTGAAGGTCGACGCCGAACGCGACCTCGAACCCTTGCGCCGCCCCTGGGAGATCGCCATGGACGCGTCCCTCAAGGCGGCGGAGGCGGAGCTGCAGAACCTGCTGGAGCGATTGCAGGCGCAATGACCGGGGCGTTCGGCGGGCGCGGGACAGTCTTCAGGAATCTTCCGTGGGTTCGGCGGGTCAGTTGCTAGCGGCACCCGCCGCAGTACCCCTGAAACCCCAGTGATGTTGGCCTCAGCCGGGCTGTCGAGCGCTGATTCCTGAACGAGGAATTTCCCATGCCAGGCCATTGCCACCGAACCCTGCTGCTCACCTTTTCCCTGGCCTCGCCCCTGGCCGCCGATGCGCTGGACCTGCGGGTCAGCACCTTCGCCGACGAGGACGATGGCCAGTGCACGCCCGCCCACTGCTCGCTGCGCGAGGCCGTCTCGGCCGCCAACGCCGCGCCGGGTGAAAGCGTCATTCGCCTGGAGTCCGGCAACTACCTGTTGCAGAAGGCCAACCCCGACCCGGGTCTGAACTGGCCGGTGGAGGAGGATGCCAACGCCATCGGCGACTTCGATGTCCATGGCCGGGTGAGCCTGATCGGCAAGGGCGTGGGCGTGACCCGTCTCGACGGGCAGGGCCTGGACCGGCTGTTCCATGTGCACGCCGGCGCGCAGGTGAAGCTGCGCGGGCTGACCCTCACCGGCGGCCGCCAGATCTACGACGGGGGCGCCGTGCTCAACCGGGGCCAGCTGCACCTGTACCAGGTGGAACTGGTCGGCAATCGCGTCGCCGTCTACATGCCCTATCCCGCTGCGCTGGCCGGCAACGGCGGGGCCATCGCCAACTTCGGCGTGCTCGAGGTGCAGCGCACGACCTTCCGCGACAACCGCAACGCGGGCGAGGAGGCCCAGGGCGCGGGCCTGGGCGGAGCGCTCTACAACGAGGGCGCGATCACCGTGCGCGACAGCCTGTTCAGCGCCAACTGGGCATCGGACTACAGCGAGATGGGCATGGGCGGCGCGCTCTACAACCAGGGCACGGCGGACATCGCCCGCACCACCTTCCAGGGCAACCAGGTGCTGCGCAGCGGCTTTGGTTCGGCCATCGCCAACGCCGGGTGGATGCGCCTGGCCAACAGCACCCTCTCCGGCAACCGCAGCATCGAGCGTGGCGCCTTCGAGAATGGCCACCCCTGGCTCACGGAGATGTCCGCGCAGTCACGCGCCGAGCTGGTCCACGTCACCATCGCCGGCAACGACGGCTGGGGGCTGACCAACCGGGGCGACGTGCTGCTGCGCAACAGCCTGATCGCCGGCAACCGCTCCAGCGAGTTCGAGGACGTACGCAACTGCCGCAACCAGCCGGGCGCCGTGGACTTGCGCGTGCGTGGCCTGCTGCTTGGCACGGACGGCGGCAACTGCGTCGCGCAAACCTACATCGCCGACGAGACGACCTTCACCCGCCACCTGTTCCCGCTGCAGGACAACAACGGCGCCCTGGTGCACCCGCTGAGGCGCAACAGCGCCGCCATCGACGCCGGTGTCGGCAACTGCGCCAGCCATGACCAGCGTGGCCTCGACCGGCCGCGTGATGGCAATGGCGACGGTGTGGTCAATTGCGACCTCGGCGCGTTCGAACGGGCCTATCCCTGAGCCCGTGGCAGAGGCGGGCGGGCCCGGCCGGTCCGCCGGGCCTGCACCCTCAGCGGTTGCGCCCCAGCGCCTCGTGGCTGCTGACCCAGTCGCCGGCCAGGATCGCCGAGGTCAGGGATACGTCCCCCGCCAGCACCACGGCCGCGATGATCTCCGCCAGCTTGTCCGCCTTGCCGGCGCCGTGGCAGCCCAGCAGCTCCAGGCATTCCCGCTGGGTCGGCAGGTTGGTGCCGCCGCCATGGGTGGCGCAGATCACCGCGGGCAGGGTCACCGACCAGTAGTAGTCGCCGTTGTCCAGCAGTTGCCCGTAGGTGATGCCGCCATGGGATTCGGCCACGTTGGCCGCGTCCTGCCCGGTGGCGATGTACATCGCCGCCAGCCCGTTGGCCGAGTGCGCGCCGCTGTACGCCGAACCGGCCTGGAAGGCGCCCACGGCGGCGATCTGCCGGTAGCGGTAGAGGTTGGCGGGCTCGACGCGCAGCAGCTCGTGGGCCACCTCGCGCTTGAGGGTGAACTCGGCGATCACCCGCTTACCCCGGGTCTGGATCATGTTCATGGCCGAGTGCTTCTTGTCGGTGTCGATGGCGCCGGAAAGGATGTAGCGCGGCTGCAACGGGTGGTTGGCCTTGATCCATTCGCAGGCCGCGTAGGTGGCCTTGCTGGTCATGTTCTGCCCGGCGGCATCGCCGGTGGTGTAGCAGAAACGGGTGTAGAGCATGTTGGCCACCGGGTACTGCTCGATCTCGCACAGCTTGCCGCTGCGGGTGGTGGTTTCGCTCGCGGCCTTGATCGCCTCGAACTCGCGCACCAGCCAGACGCCGAACTCGCGGGCCTGCAGCGCATCCTCGAAGAAGAACACGGGGGCCCGCTGCATGGAGTGCTTGACCACTGTGGTCTTCACCCCGCCGGAGGCACTGATGGCGCGCATGCCCCGGCTGTAGCTGGCCAGCAGCGTGCCTTCGGTGGTGGCCATGGGGATGTAGAAATCGCCGCGCGCGTGCTCGCCTTCTATCCGCAGCGGGCCGGCCAGCCCCAGGGGCATCTGCACCACGCCGATGAAGTTCTCGATATTGCCGCGGGTGGCGGCCGGGTCGATGGCGTACTGGCCGACCGTGTCCAGCGCGGCGCCGGTCTGCTCCTTGATGAAGTCACGACGCAGCGTGGCCTGCTCGCGGGTGTAGTCGTTCTCGGGGCTGCGGGGAATGGGGGCGCCTCTGGACATCGTGCTCTCCTGCGGGGTCGGGTGATTCAGCCTAGGCGAGAATCCGTGACCCCGAGTGTGCCCACGAGCGGCGGCGCCGACATGACCGACCACGCCAATCGGATGATCCAACGCGTCAATCGATGGATGTTCAGCGAGGCAATACCTTCGCCAGCACCACGCACGCCACCAGCAGGCCCAGCACCACCCAGCGCAAGCCGCTGGGTGGCAGGAACCCGAACAGGCGCAGCGTGCGCGCCGTGAAGATGTGCCAGCACTCGGGGCAGCGCACCTGCATCCGCGAGGCGAATGCGCTCTGGCTGACGCCCACGCCGCTGGAAACCAGCGCCTTGCGCGCCGGGAAGAGTGCCGAGCACCGGGGGCAGCTTTCCAGTTCCTTCATCGTTCCTCTCCATTCCCGTGCCGCGTGGGCTGGCCCGAACATACCGCGTTGCGAGGGACGGCGATGCATCGCCGGCCCGGCATTGCGACGCCCCGCACATTCGTTTCCCTCGGTGAGCACGGTTTTTCCGATGCGCGTAAACATGAGTGAAACTTGAGTTCATGAAGAATTAATTGAGTTTGTCTCATGTTTGCCGGGCGCCGAGAATTCCCCCATACATTTTCGATGGAGGAACACCCATGGCCTTGGCACACACGCTTGGCTTCCCACGGATCGGTCGTGACCGCGAGCTGAAGAAAGCCCAGGAAGCCTTCTGGAAGGGCGAACTGGATGAGGCCGGCCTGCGCGCCGTTGGCCGCGAGCTGCGCGCGGCGCACTGGCAGCTGCAGAAGGACGCCGGCATCGCACTGCTGCCGGTGGGCGACTTCGCCTGGTACGACCAGGTGCTGACCCACTCGCTGACCTTCGGCGTGATTCCCGAGCGTTTCCGTCACGGCAACGCCAAGCCCACCCTGCAGACCCTGTTCGCCATGGCGCGTGGGTCCGTGGCGACCGGCCATGGCGACAGCTGCTGCGGTGGCGCCCATGCGCAGGAGATGACCAAGTGGTTCGACACCAACTACCACTACCTGGTACCCGAGTTCGCCGCCGACCAGCAGTTCGAGCTGAGCTGGGAGCAGCTGTTCGAGGAAGTGGACGAAGCCCGGGCGCTGGGCCACGAGGTCAAGCCCGTGGTGATCGGCCCGCTGAGCTACCTGTGGCTGGGCAAGGCCAAGGGCGGTGATTTCGACAGGCTGGAACTGGTCGAGCGCCTGTTGCCGCTGTACGGCCAGATCTTCCAGCGTCTTGCCGCCAAGGGCGTGGAGTGGGTGCAGATCGACGAGCCGATCCTGGTGCTGGACCTGCCCCAGGATTGGAAGAACGCCTTCGAGCGCGTCTACAACCTGCTGCAGCGCGAGCCGTTGAAGAAGCTGGTCGCCACCTACTTCGGCGGCCTGGAAGACAACCTCGGCCTGGCCGCCGGCCTGCCGGTGGATGGCCTGCACATCGACCTGGTGCGCGCTCCCGAGCAGTACCCGACCATCCTCGACCGCCTGCCGGCGTACAAGGTCCTCTCCCTGGGCGTGGTCAACGGCCGCAACGTCTGGCGCTGTGACCTGGAGAGGGCCCTGGAGGTGCTGCAGCACGCCCACGAGCGCCTGGGCGATCGTCTCTGGGTCGCGCCGTCCTGCTCGCTGCTGCACAGCCCGGTGGACCTGGAGCGTGAAGACAAGCTGGATGCCGAGCTGAAGAGCTGGCTGGCCTTCGCCGTGCAGAAGTGCGGTGAGGTGGCCGTGCTGGCCCGTGCCCTGGATGAGCCGGAAGCGCCCGAGGTGCTCGCCGCCCGCGAAGCCAGCCGCCTGGTGCAGGCCAGCCGCGCCGCCTCGCCGCGCATCCACAAGCCCGCCGTGCAGGCCCGCGTCGCCGCCCTGCGTCCGGAAGACGCCCGGCGTGCCTCGCGCTTTGCCAAGCGCATCGCCCAGCAGCGCACGCTGCTGGATCTGCCGGCCTTCCCGACCACCACCATCGGCTCCTTCCCGCAGACCTCCGCCATCCGCCTTGCACGGCAGTCGTACAAGCAAGGCAAGCTGTCCCCGGCCGAGTACACCGAGGCGATGCACAGCGAAATCCGCCACGCGGTGGACGTGCAGGAGAAGCTGGGGCTGGACGTGCTGGTGCACGGCGAGGCCGAGCGCAACGACATGGTCGAGTACTTCGCCGAGCAGCTGGACGGCTACGCCTTCACCCGCTTCGGCTGGGTGCAGAGCTACGGTTCCCGCTGCGTGAAGCCGGCGGTGATTGTCGGCGACCTCAGCCGTCCGAAGCCCATGACCGTGGAGTGGATCCGCTACGCCCAGGGCCTGACGCAGAAGGTCATGAAGGGCATGCTGACCGGCCCGGTGACCATGCTGATGTGGTCCTTCCCCCGCGAGGATGTGAGCCGCGAGGTGCAGGCCCGCCAACTGGCCCTGGCGATCCGCGACGAAGTGGTCGACCTGGAGGCCGCCGGCATCAAGGTGGTGCAGATCGACGAAGCCGCTTTCCGCGAGGGCCTGCCGCTGCGCAAGGCGCAGTGGCAGCCCTACCTGGACTGGGCGACCGAGGCCTTCCGCCTCACCGCCAGCGGCGTGCGCGACGAGACGCAGATCCACACCCACATGTGCTATAGCGAGTTCAACGACGTGATCGAATCCATCGCCGCCATGGATGCGGACGTGATCACCATCGAGACCTCGCGCTCGGACATGGAACTGCTGGAGGCCTTCGAGGCATTCGCCTACCCGAACGAGATCGGCCCGGGCGTCTACGACATCCACTCGCCGCGCGTGCCCACCACGGACGAGATCATCCAGCTGCTGCGCAAGGCCGCCCGGCGCGTGCCGGTCGAGCGGCTCTGGGTCAACCCGGACTGCGGCCTCAAGACCCGCGCCTGGCCGGAGACCGAAGCGGCCCTGGTCAACATGGTGGCGGCGGCACGGCAACTGCGCCGCGAGCTGGCCTGAGCCCAGGCGCGCAGCCAACCAACGGGACGCCATGCGTCCCGTTTTGCGTTGCACGGTGCACCCGGGGCCCAACGGTGCCCTGTGAGGCGCGAGGCTGGTTCTTGCTTAGGGTGGAGGTCGCTTTTTACCTCCACCCCTCGGTGCCGGGTGGCGCTCCGATGGTGGAGGGGCGGCGCGTCAACCACCCTGCAACCGCCGCCACACCGAGCGGCTGTCACGCGCTTTCCGAGGGTTGGTCTGTACCACCCGGAATCGGCATTGCGTACTGGCACGGCGATGTCAGGCGCCGCTCTATCCTGGGCTTTTCCAATCGGTCGAGCCTGTCAAGCGAAAGCTGGCCTAGACCAAGAACATGGTCTGTAAACGTGATCGGGTTGGCATGAATCGCCGTTGCAAGACGTGTTGAAACCAAAGCGTCTTTTTCCATTACTAGCGTCGCCTGTGTTCGAACATCTCGCTGCCAGCGTCATGGAAGCGCTCAGCAGCCTTTTGCCACTCATACGACCTGGTGAGTTCCCCGATGATTTCGAAAAGCAGAAGAAGCTTCATCCAGCTGGCGGCCGGCACGGTCGGTGCCACCGTCGCCAGCAGCCTGCTGCCGGCCAGCATCCAGGCGGCGCTGGCGATCCCCGCGCACCGCCGCCACGGCAACCTCAAGGACATCGAGCACGTGGTGATCCTGATGCAGGAGAACCGTTCGTTCGACCATTACTTCGGCACGCTCAAGGGCGTGCGCGGCTTCGGCGACCGCATGGCGATCCCGCTGCCCGACGGCCAGCGCGTGTGGCACCAGAAGGGCAGCAAGGGCGAGGTCCTGCCGTACCACTTTGACACCCTCACCACCAGCGCCCAGCGCGTGGACGGCACCCCGCACACCTGGCCCGACGCCCAGCAGGCCTGGAACGAGGGGCGCATGGACAAGTGGCTGCCGGCCAAGACCGAGCGCTCCCTGGGCTACTACAAGGAGCAGGACATCGCCTTCCAGTTCGCCCTGGCCAATGCCTTCACCGTCTGCGATGCCTACCACTGCTCGTTCCAGGGCGGCACCAACCCCAACCGCCTGTTCCTCTGGACCGGCACCAACGACCCGCTCGGCCAGCACGGCGGCCCGGTGACCACCAACGACCACGACAGCGAAGGCCCGGTGGAAGAGGGCTACACCTGGACCACCTACCCGGAACGGCTGCAGGCCGCCGGCATCAGCTGGCGCGTGTACCAGGACATGGCGGACAACTTCTCCGACAACCCGCTGATCGGCTTCCGCCAGTACCGCGCGGCCGGGCCGGACTCGCCGCTGATCGTCAACGGCCTGAGCACCTGGAAGCTGGATGCGCTGAAGCGCGACGTGCTGGCCAATACGCTGCCGCAGGTGTCGTGGATCGTGGCGCCGGCCAAATATTCCGAGCACCCCGGCCCGTCGAGCCCGATCTGGGGCGCCGAGTACACCGCCTGGGTGCTGGACGCGCTGACCGCCAACCCCGAGGTGTGGAGCAAGACCGCGCTGCTGGTGATGTTCGACGAGAACGACGGCTTCTTCGACCACATGGCACCCCCTGCCGCGCCGAGCCTGAACGCCGACGGCACGCTGCACGGCAAGACCACCGCCGACGCCACCCTCGAATGGCACACCCTGGGCGACACCCGCTACCGCAACCAGCCCTATGGCCTTGGCCCGCGCGTGCCCATGTACGTGATCTCGCCGTGGAGCAAGGGCGGCTGGGTCAACTCCCAGGTGTTCGACCACACCTCGGTGATCCGCCTGCTCGAACAGCGCTTCGGCGTCATGGAGCCCAACATCAGCCCCTGGCGCCGCGCCGTGTGTGGCGACCTGACCTCGGCCTTCGATTTCGCCCATCCCAACGGGTCGTTCCCGGGGCTGCCGGACACCAGCCAGGCCGACGCCATCGTCGCCAGCCAGATCAAGCTGCCAAAACCCAGGCCGCCGGCGGTGGCTGCCATGCCCGTCCAGGAGATGGGCATCCGCCGCGCCCGGGCGCTGCCCTACGAACTGGGCGTGCACGCGCGCTATCGCAGTGGCGAGGCGGCGCTGAGCCTGACCTTCGCCAACACCGGCAAGGCCGGTGCGGTGTTCCAGGTGTTCAACCTGCTGGACAACGTCAGCGCCCCGAAGCGCTACACGGTGGGCGCGCACCGACGCCTGCACGACAGCTTCCCGGGCGACGCCAGCGGCGACTACCACCTGGAAGTGCACGGCCCGAACGGCTTCCTGCGGGTGTTCCGCGGCAACCTGCGGCGCGACGCCTCGGACCGCAAGGCGCCGCTGCCGGAAGTGCGCGTCGACTACCAGCCCACGCTCGGCAGGCTGCAGGTGCAACTGATCAACCGTGGCCGCCAGCCGCTGAAGCTGACCCTCAAGGACAACCTCTACTTCCGGGGCGAAAGCCAGACCCTCACCGTCCCGCCGGGCCAGCGCAGGGAAGTGCGTTTCTCGCTGCGCAGCAGCGGCAACTGGTACGACTTCAGCGTCCGCGCGCAAGGCGTGGAAGGCTTCCTGCGCCGCTTCAGCGGGCGCATGGAAGACGGCCGCGCGGGCTTCAGTGATCCGGGCATGGGGCTGGGATCGTTGACCTTCTGAGGGGGAGGCCTGGCCCGCGTTGGCGGGCCAGGTCGGGGAGGGCGGGACTCTGAAAATCGCTCCGGCCTGGTTCCCGGACTGATCGGCCATCCTGCGGAAAGACTCGGGTGACGATAGCGAGATGGTGTTCGCAGCTCAGCGGCGCGTGGGCGATTTCTGCCGTGCCATCTTTCTGCGCCTCCACCGACAGGCGTTTCAGTGGTCGTCCTGTACTCGAGGGTTCGTGCCGTTGGGTGTGCCGTGCGCACCTCCGCTCGGTGCTTCCGGTGAGCCCTGGGCTAGGGTCTATTCGGAACGGCTCTCTCCAGGCTCCGCATCGTCCACGAATGTCCACATGCTCCCATCGAATTTCAGCGTGCCGCGAACGATCCCGCTTGGGCAGCACAGCGCATCGTCGCCGCTGGGTTTCCGGCCTTCATAGCGCAATGCGCCGTTCTCCACATAGATTCGATCGACGATTTTGGGGGGCCTATTTGCGATTCGGGAGAGCTCGGGGCTGATAAAGAGCCTGTCATAGCTCCCATAGGTCACCACCGCTATCTGCGTTGCTTGCATCTGTGAGCCGCCGCTGCACCCTATGTCCAATGCATACAGCGCCACGTGGACATGCCGGTCGAGGGTGTAAGGCACGACGTTCTTGGGGTCCATCGCATAGCTGCAACCGGGGGTGCTGGCGTATCGCTCCACCAGTGACGGGATATTCTCGATCTCCTTGGCGATGTGCTGTTCCTGGAGGCGAATGTAGTCCTCTATACCTTCCTCGGTATCCCCAAGCGCCACCGACGAAAGCAGGCTCAGCAGCACAACGCAGGCCGCCTGGCGTATCCGTTCAAATCGTCTCATTCGCAATTCCTTTGCCCTGTTGGTGGATCAATCCCCTCGAACCCGCTTCAGCCAGTTCCAGAACGGATCGCTCGATTCCTCGTCGTCCATGCTCGCGGTGCTGTGGATGATTTCCTTCGCGCGCGCGGGGATGCCCAGCCCCAGCGTGCGCTCGACGTGCTCGCGGAACAGGCGTGGGGGCGGCGGGTAGTCGGCGTCTTCGTAGTCGGCGTCCTTGATCTGCTGGGGCGTCACACCGAACTGCTCCGGCCAGCAGAGTTCGTCGTAGCCGATGGCGAGCAGGCGCAGCAGGTCTTCGATGGTCTGCGTCAGCACGCACAGCATCACCGAGCCGGAGCCCGACCCCAGGTGGACGATGCGCTGCTCGCCTGCATCGTCCAGCCAGAGGCCCGCCCAGGAGCCGTCTCCGCCGGTCCTGAGGAAGATCACCAACCGCTCGTTCACCGCCGGGTCGTCGCTGTTGGTCCAGGCGCGGGTGTCGGTTGGGTCCGGTACGTGGATGGAGGTGGTGGAGATGTCGCTGAATTCGGGCTCGGGGTGCAGGGTCATGTAGCGGGCCCCGCTGCGGAGCGTGCGGACGCAGCCGTGCGCTTCCATCAGTTCGATGGCCTGGCGCAACAGGCTGGGCATCGGATTGGCGGCCGGAAAGGCGGCTGCAACCTCATCGGAGAATCTCATTTCGTCCCTGGTCTGCCCTGTGGTGGATGGCGGGGTGGATATCGGCGCAGATTACCCTGCGTGCCCCTCGGCTGGCGTTACGGGCCTCACAGTGCCGATCGAGGCGGAGCCGGCTAGAAGTCGGCAGCATTGTGCGCACGTCATCGGGGCGTGTGCTAAATGGAGAGCTACTCGCTCGTATCCGGAATCATGAAATGGCCTATTCCGCCGCCGCCCTGAGCATGCTCGACAGGTTGGGAATCCCTGTCGCGTTGGTCGTCGCCAAACGCCTGATGGAGTTCACCGAAGCGACCACGCTGGAGGTCGTGGAGGTAGGGGCGGGCGGCAGGACGCACCGCCTGGTCCCGCCGGCCGCCCAGGCGTGGTCGAGACTCAGGGCCCGTGCGGGCGCGGAGGGGGTTGAGCTGCATATCGTCTCGGCCTTCAGAAGCGTGGATTACCAGGTGTCGATCATCGAGAAGAAGCTCAAGGCCGGACAGAGCATCGAGCAGATCCTGGCCGTATCGGCGCCACCCTTCTTCAGTGAGCACCATACGGGGCTTGCGGTGGATGTCGGGACGCCGGGCTGCATGACATTGCAGCGCGAGTTCGAGGATACGCCCGCGTTCGCCTGGCTGAGCGCGCATGCGGCTTCGTTCGGCTTCCAGCTGTCGTACCCGCGCGACAATCCCAACGGCTACGACTACGAGCCCTGGCACTGGCGGTTCTCGCTGCAGGATCGACCCACGATAAGGACATCGACAGCACCATGAGCAACCCGGAACCACTCCATCGCGACGGCTATGCACTGCTGCGCCAGGCCGTGCCCGCCGAGTGGCTGGAAGAGCTGCGCGCCACCTTCGATGCCGGCGTGAAGCCCTCGGACCAATGGCCCGTGCCGCGCGGCAGGGACTGGCGCCACTCGCTGCTGGATCTTGATCCGCGGGTGCGGGCGGTGTGCCGCCTGCCGTCGCTGCTCGCGGTGGTGGGCGAGCTGATCGGCGAGCGCTACTTCCTCGCCCAGGCGGAAGGGCGCGAGCCGCTGGCAGGCGGCGGCCACCAGCAGTTGCACCGTGACCTCTCCACGTACCGCCCGGGCGACATCGCCAACGCCCTGGTCTTCCTCGACGACTACGGCCCCGGCAACGGCGCCACCCGCATCGTGCCCGCCAGCCACCGACCGGAGCCGGGCGAGCCGCCGTTCGACTTCAGCGATGAATCCCGCAGCGTGCAGCTTTCCGGTTCGGCGGGTGATGTCCTCGTGTTCGATGTCGACCTGGTGCATGCGGGCAGCCTGAACCTGCTCGGCACGCGCCGCCGCTCCCTCCTCATCGCCTACTGCGCCGAGGCGCTGCATGCGTCGCATCTGCAGACGGCGGGCCTGCGGGGGATCCGGATGGAGGGGGTGGAGTGGTTCGAGCCGCCGGCAGCGGAATCAGATCGAACCCAGGTTGACCCGTTCGGATAGCGCTTGTGCGGCCTCCTTGCGCTCCGAGTAGCGATCCACCAGCTCGGGGTGATCCCTCAGGAGCCGCGTGAACCGCACCAGCTCCTCCATCACATCGACGACGCGATCGTAGTACGCGGAGGGTTTCATGCGGCCTGCGTCGTCGAACTCCATGTAGGCCTTCGGCACCGAGGACTGGTTGGGGATGGTGAACATGCGCATCCAGCGACCCAGGATGCGCAGCTGGTTGACGGCATTGAACGACTGCGAGCCGCCGCAGACCTGCATCACCGCCAGCGTCTTGCCCTGTGTGGGCCGAATGGCACCCAGGGCCAGGGGAACCCAATCGATCTGGGCCTTGAACACGGCCGATACCGCGCCGTGACGCTCAGGCGAACACCACACCTGGCCCTCCGACCAGAGGATCAGGTCACGCAGCTCCTGGACCTTGGGGTGCTCCACCGGCGCATCGTCCGGCAGCGGCAGGCCGGAGGGATTGAACAGGCGGGTCTCCGCGCCGAAGTGTTCCAGCAGTCGCGCCGCTTCCTCCGTCAGCAGGCGGCTGAAGGAGCGCTCCCTCGTCGAGCCGTAGAGCAGCAGGATGCGCGGCTTGTGCTGGCTGGCTGCATGGGCTGCCGGTGTTGCGTCGAACAGGGTCGGGTCGAGATTCGGTAGGGGGTCTGTCATCGCTCGTGCTCGCTTATAGGGTGCCGATCCTGTCCAGTTCACGCTTGAGCGCCTCGCGCCCCAGTTGCCCGAAGGGCAAGGCGAAGAAGGCGCGGCAGCGCACGTCGATGCGTGCCAGCGTGGCGTGGAAGGCCGCCTCCACGTGCTCTTCGTCACCTTGAACCTCGGACGGGTCTTCCAGGCCCCAATGGGTTTTCAGCGCCGGGCCGAAGTACACCGGGCAGGCTTCGCCCGCCGCCTTGTCGCAGACGGTGATGACGATGTCCGGCGGGTCGTTCTCGAAGGCATCGTTGCCCTTGCTGCTCAGCCCGTCGATGGCGATGCCGGCCTGCTGCAGGGTCGTGAGGCTGCGTGGCAGCACCTGGCCCCTGGGGAAGCTCCCGGCGCTGACGGCTTCGAAACCCTCGGGCGCCAGGTGGTTGAACAGGGCTTCGGAAAGGATGCTGCGGCAGCTGTTGGCCGTGCACATGAAGAGGACTCGCATGCTGTGCTCCGTTCGGTCAGATGGCCAGGCGCAGGGCCAGGGCCGAGAGAGTGATCAACAGGACCGGCAAGGTCAGCAGGATGCCGACCTTGAAGTAGTACCCCCAGGTGATGCGGATGCCCTTGCGCTCCAGTACGTGCAGCCAGAGCAGGGTGGCCAGGCTGCCGATGGGGGTGATCTTCGGGCCCAGGTCGCAGCCGATGACGTTCGCGTAGATCATCGCCTCGCGCACGATGCCGCTGGCTTCGCTGGCCTGGATGGAGAGGGCGCCGATCAGCACGCTGGGCATGTTGTTCATGACCGATGACAGGGCCGCCGACAGCAATCCGGTACCCAGGGCCGCGGCCCATGGGCCCTGCTCGGCGAGGCGGTTCAGTACCTGGGTGAGGGCGTCGGTCAGGCCGGCGTTCTTCAGGCCGTAGACCACCAGGTACATGCCCAGCGAGAAGACCACGACCTGCCAGGGGGCTTCCCGCAGCACCCGGCGCGTGGAAATGACATGTCCCCTGGCCGCCACGGCGAAGAGGATGGCCGCGCAGATGGCCGCTACCACGCTGATGGGGATGCCCAGTGGCTCCAGCGCGAACAGGCCGACCAGCAGCAACAGCAGCACCCACCAGCCGACGATGAAGGTCGGACGGTCGCGGATCGCCTCGACGGGTGCGCGCAGGGCCTCGGGGACGAAGCGTCCCGGGATGTCTCGACGGTAGAACAGGTAGAGGACCAGCAATGTCGCCGCGACGCTGACCAGGTTGACCGGCACCATCACCGAGGCGTACTCGGCGAAACCCAGGTCGAAGTAGTCCGCCGAGACGATGTTCACCAGGTTCGACACCACCAGTGGGAGGCTGGCGGTATCGGCGATGAACCCGGCCGCCATGACGAAGGCCAGTGTCGTCGCGGCGGAGAAGCGCAGCGCCAGCAGCATCGATATGACGATGGGGGTGAGGATCAGCGCGGCCCCGTCGTTGGCGAACAGCGCGGATACGGCGGCGCCCAGCAATACGCAGAAAGCGAACAGGCGGTGGCCGCTGCCTCCCGCCCAGCGGGCCACGTGCAGCGCGGCCCACTCGAAGAAGCCGGCCTCGTCGAGCAACAGGCTGATGATGATGACGGCGATGAAGGTCGCGGTGGCGTTCCAGACGATGGCCCAGACGGTGGGAATGTCCTGCAGCGATACCGCCCCGACGACGAGCGCGAGGAGGGCGCCCAGCGCAGCGCTCCAGCCAACGCCGAGGCCCCTGGGTTGCCAGATGACCAGGACCAGGGTGAGAAGGAAAACGGCAGCGGCAATCAGCATGGCGGGCTCTTCGGGCAGGGATCAGCAGCAGCGGACAGGGCGTCCATCCATATTGCAAAGGCGGGCGGTGTTGGTGCCCAGCCAGTCGGCACTGGCTTTCAGGGTGGTCTCGAGAACCTCGGCGGCCCAGGCGGGCAGCTCCGGGTTGAGCCGGTAGTAGACCCATTGCCCCTGGCGGCGGTCGAGCAACAGGCCGGTGCTACGCAGCAGTGCCAGGTGACGGGATACCTTGGGCTGGCTTTCGTCCAGCGCGCACATCAGCTCGCAGACGCACAGCTCTCCGTGTTCGACGATCAGCAATGTGGCGCGCGCGCGGGTTTCGTCGGCCAGGCACTTGAACAGCTCGGGCGGGGTCAGCACGGCAGCTTCCTGTTACATATGGATTTGTGAATATACGGAAATCCATATGTATTGGAAACCCCGGCTTCATGGGCATCGCCAGGTGAACCCAGCGATGGCCATCCGGTCGCGGCGCGCCGCGATCACTCCTTGCGCTTGCGGATGGCTCTGCGCGGGCGGGGTTGCTCGGCCTGCACGTGCAGGTAGGACAGCACGCTCTCGGTGAGCTCGGCGGCGAGTTTCACCGCCTCCTTGTTGCGGGTCATGACGGCGGCGACGAGGCTTTCGATCAGGGCCAGCACCACGGTGTTGGAGCTGATCAGCACCGGGTGATCGGCGGGCGCGAAGAGCACCTGCTCGGCCAGTCGTACCAGGGGGGAGGCCGGTGAGTCGGTGATGGCCAGTACCCGCGCTCCTCGCTCGTTGGCGAAGCGCGCGAGGTGGATGGTGTCCAGCGAATAGCGCGGCAACGAGATGGCCAGCAGCACGTCGTGCTCGGTGATCGCCGCGAGGCGGTAGGCCGCATTTTCGTTGCCGCCTTCCATGCTGATGGCCACCGCGTCGGCGCAATAGGGCATCAGGTTCGCCGCGGCCAGGCCGGCCATGTAGGCGCTGTTGCCGAACCCGAGGATGTAGATGCGACGGGCCTGGGTCAGGCAGTCGACGAAGGCCTCGAAGGTGCTGGGGCTGTTGCTGCTCGCCGCCGATCCCAGGTTGCCGCTGGCGACCTGGATCTGCTCGTGCAGGCCGAAGGCACCGTCCGGGCGCTGTGCCAGCTCGTTGCGCAACTTGTCCACGGGGGAAACCAGGTCCTGCAGCGTGCTCACCAGGGCGGCCTTCAGGGCGGTGAAGCCGGGCAGCTTGAGTGCGCGGGCCAGGCGATTGACTGCTGCCGCCGAGGTCGAGGTTTCCTGCGCCAGCTCCTCGATGGTCAGCGTCGCCGCCTTGAGCGGGTGGCGAAGGATGAAGTCCGCCACCTTGCGCAGCGACGGCTGCAGGTCCGGCGAGGCCGATGCCAGTTTTCGCATCATCGGCGAGGTGTAGACAGTCAGATCGTTCGGAGCTGGAGTCATGGCGGTCGCTGAATTCGGTCTGGAGGGCGGGTGGGCGAGTGTATCCGATGGCGGCGGATCCCAGGCAGCCCTAGTCGCTCAGCAGGCGGCCGCTGCGGATGGGCGACGAGCCGGCGACCTTGGCCAGCCAGAGCCCGGGCTGGGCGAAGCGCAGGCGTTCCCGCGCATAGAGGATGCCGGTGGTGCTCGCCCGTACCACGCTTCGCTGGCCGGAAAGGGGGTCGATGACTTCGAACAGTGGGTCGCCCGGGGATACCTGCGCGCCCAGCGGCTGCAGGTAGCTGACGACGCCGGTGTGCGGGGCATAGGCGTATTCGGCGCCGGCGAAGGGCAGGGCGGGGCAGTCCTGCTCGGGCTCGTCGGGCCATTCACCGTCGATGAAGCCGTCCCGGGCCAGGAAGGCCAGGATGGCCTCGGCGCTGTGCCTGGCGCGATCAGGCTCGGTCTCGGCCATGCCGCCCAGCTCCAGTGTCGCGGCAACGCACGCCTGGGGAATCGGGTGTCCGGGAAGGGCGGCCGCCAGTTTCAGCCAGGGGCCGGCGCACGCTTCGTCGAACGAGAAGCCGCCGGAGTCTTCTGCCAACAGTGCGACCCGGGCGCGCAGGTGCGCCGCCAGGCCGCGCAGCGCGGGCCACACCTGGGGAAGGGCGTACAGCAGGAGCACCGATTCGAAGTCGCAGTGCAGGTCGAGCACCAGGTCGGCCGTGCAGGCGTGGCGCAGCAGCAGGCGTTGCAGGCCCTCCAGAGGGGATGCGGGCGGCGGAAGTTGCCCGAGCGCATCGACCATGGCTTCACGCAGCAGTCGGGCATTGTGGTCGGCGTCCTGGCCGAGGTGCCGCTCGATGGTGGGGATGACGAGCGAAGCCAGGTCGGGGAAGTCGCGGTTGAAGTTGCGCCCGCTGGCGAAGTCGAAGCGCCCCTGGTGGGTGCCCTGTATGACCTGGGCCAGCCCGATCGGGTTGGCCACGGGGACCAGCTCCACGCGGCCCAGCAGTCGCCCGGCCTCTTCGAGTTCGGCAAGGCGCCAGCGCAACTCCGCCGCGACCCGCATGCCGGGCAGTTCGTCGGCATGCAGCGCCGCCTGGATGTACGCCTTGCGCGGGCCCTGGCCGAAGGCGAAGAGGGTCAGGCGGCGCTCCGTTCCGGGTGTGCTCCAGGGAAGTGAATGCTCGATCCGATGCATGGGAAGCCTGATGTCTGGGCAGAAAAAAGGGGCACCCGGTCGTGCCGGACACCCCTGCGGAGCCGGCTCTTACTGGCCGTAGATGTCGTACGCGAAGTACTTGTCCTGGACCTCTTTGTACTTGCCGTTCTCGCGGAGGGCGGCGATGGCGTTGCTGAACTTCTCGGCCGTGGCCTTATCGCCCTTGCGCACGGCGATGCCGGCACCGTTGCCGAAATACTTGGGGTCGTTGAAGTCGGGGCCAACCAGGGCGAAATCCTTGCCTTCCGGCGTCTTGAGGAAGCCCTCGCCGATGTTCACCACGTCGGCCAGGGAGGCATCGATGCGGCCGGAGGCCAGGTCGAGGAAGGCTTCGTTCTGCGAGCCGTAGCGCACCACTTCGATGCCCGCGTCCGCGAATTTGTCGCTCGCGTAGCGATCGTAGGTCGACGCGCGCTGCACGCCGACCCGCTTGCCCTTGAGGTCCACCAGCGGGTCCTTGACCTCGGTGCCTGCCTTCATCACCAGCTTGCCGGGGGTGTGGTAGTACTTTTTGGTGAAGTCCACGGCCTTCAGGCGGTCCGGGGTGATCGACATGGAGGACAGCACGGCGTCGACCTTGCGCACCTTGAGCGAAGGGATGAGGCCGTCGAAGGCCTGCTCGACCCACTCGCACTTGACCTGCATTTCGGCACACAGGGCATTGCCGATGTCGTAGTCGAATCCGCTGATCTGGCCGTCCGGTGTCTTGAAAGCGAAGGGCGGGTAGGCGGCCTCGATACCGATGCGCAGGGTGTCCTGGGCGTTCGCCAGGGATGCGCAGGCGGAGAGCGCCAGGGCGCCGAGCAGAGCGATCTTGTTCATCTTATGACTCCAGTTGCGGATGGTTGGGGCCCGCCAATACGGCGGGATTGAGGCTTCGCGTGCGACGAGCGCCGGAGCCCGGCCCTGGCTGGGGGCGGACCCCGGCGCCCCTCGGCGAGGTGGCCCGGCTCGCTGCGTGGTGCTTGCGAGGCGTGACACGTTCTGTGTCAGCAAAGCTAATTAGAAGAATTATTTGTGTCAATGCGTGATTTTGATGAAAAAATAATTTCATTAGCGCAATTCCGCCGGAAGGCGCTTTCCAGGGGCCTTTCTGTCATTAAAGCTGGCCGTCTGGATGGATTCGAGGGCGATGAGAGGGGTTGTGGAGTGTTTTTTGGTGATATAAAACATTTCACAAATTGCTTTCGGTGAATTTGTTTGATTCATCCGAAAGGTCCGCACCTATCCTCAGAAGAGCAACAAGAAATGAGAATGCTGACCAAGCCGGGCGTGCTGCTCGCCGCCCTGATCCTCGCCGGCCATAGCGCGCCGACCCGTGCCGAAGGCCACCTGCTGGCGGTAGGCGGCATGTTGCGTGCCAGCAACACCGCGGTTTACCAGAAGCTCATCGAGCTGGCCGGCGGTGTCGAGCGGGCACGCATAGCGATCATGCCCACGGCCAGCGGCAGCCTGGGCTCCAGCAAACGCTTCCAGGCCGAGCTGCAGGCGCTCGGGGTCCCGGCCGAACGCATCACCATCGTGGGTATCGACAAGCAGAACTACCAGAGGACCATGAACGACCCGGCGGTGCTCGAGCCCCTGGGCGAAGCCAGCGCCGTCTGGTTCGTCGGTGGTGATCAGGCGCGTATCGCCCGTGCGCTGTACAACGCCGATGGCAGCGAGTCGCTGACGCTCAAGGCGGTGCGTGGCGTGTTCGACAAGGGCGGCGTGGTGGCCGGCACCAGTGCCGGGGCGAGCATTCTCGGCGGCACCATGCCGACCGCCTACGGCGTGGTCATGGACACGCTGGATTTCGGCGTGGCAGCCAGGGCCGACCAGCGCGGCACCGCACTGCTCAAGGGGGCAGGGCTGTTCAAGGCCGGCATCATCGACCAGCACTTCGACCGGATCGAAGAGACCAGCACCGGGCGCGCCGCGCGCATGGCCAGCTACCTGGTCGGCCAGCAGCCGGCCAGGGGGTTCGGCCTGGATACCAATACCGCCATCTGGGTGCAGCCCGGCGGCGAGTTGCAGGTGCTGGGCGAGGGCTACCTCACGGTGATGGACGCCAGCCAGGCGCGCAAGGAGTTCGGCCTGTACGGCACGCGCTTGCAGAACGTACGGCTGGCCATGCTCGGCAACGGCGACCGCTACGACCTGGCGACCGGCAAGGTGCAGCCGGCCGAGGGCCAGGAAGCCATAGTGGCGGGCAACGAGTACCTGGTGGGCAACCAGCTGATCACGGACCTTTCCGCGGTTTCCGCCATGTCGCGAGCGGTGCTCTACGGCCTGGCCGACAACACCGCCACCCGCCAGGTGGGGTTGATGACCCGCTACAACCCGGCCAACGGCTACCACTATGGTTATCGCTTCGAGTTCAGCGAGGCTCCGGGCTTCCTGGCCCACAGCGGCTTCCAGGATTCGCTGACCCGCTACACGGTGCAGAACGTGCGCCTGGACATCGCCCCGGTGGATGCCTTCCTCGGCGACCCGGCGCGCAGCAGCCCGCAGGATGCCGTCACCAGTCGCTGGCCGGATGCGGTACGCGCGGTGAGCTTCCGCGGCCTGATGACCAGCGATGCGTCGAATCACTTCGAACCCAAGCGCGCGCTGACCCGCTTCGAACTGGCCAACGCCTTGCAGATGACGCTGGCCGCCGAGCCCGTCCCGGACAGGCTGCCGACGTTCAGCGACGTCAAGCGCAACCATCCGCTTCGCGAGCAGATCGAGGTCGTGGTGTCCAACGGCTGGTTGCCGGCCGGGGAACGCTTCGGGGGCGAACGCGAGGTGACCCGCGCGGAGTGGGCCCTGGCCTGCAAGGCGCTGGTCGAGGGCTTCGCCGGGACCCGCCTGCGAAGCCGCTCGCCGCTGAAGGACCTGGGCGGAGTCGATCCTGCCGTCGCCGAGGCTGCCGAACTGCTGGTGGGCGAGGGCTGGATGGCCGCCGAGTCCGGCCGGTTCCGCCCGCAGGCGACGGTCAGCCGCGAAGAGGCTGCCCGCACCCTGGCCCGCCTGATAGGGCTCGCCAAACCTTCCTGACCCCCTGTTCCGAAACCTGCTTCGCCCCGTCGTGACGGGGCGGACGGACAGCCTTTGCCCGTGAAATCCCAAACGAGAGGCACCGATGCAATTGAACAACCTGGAGCTGTTCGCCCTGGACAAGCTGCTGCACGACCACGAGATCGCCGACCAGGTCCTCCACGACGCCGGGGCCCGCGTGCTGGAGCGTGTCGAGACCCGTGACGGTTTCTTCGCGGTGATCGAGCTGCAGCAACGCCTGCGGGATGTCGGCGAGCTCTCCGAACGCGAGTGGAAATTCAAGCTGAAGAGCCCGAGGAAGGCCGCGGGTTACTTCGTCTGCTGGCCCGATGGCGAGTCGACCCTGTGCCTGGAGGAGGTGATCAGCCAGGGCCGGCGCCCGGACGTGCTGACGGCGGAGCTCTTCGCCTGACCGGGCAAAACCAGAAAGGGCCCGAGGGCCCAGCCACCACAACAACACCAAGAACGGAGTAAGGCATGAACCTCGTGAAACTGAGTTGTCTCGCACTGGCGGTCGCTGCGGCCGGGAGTCAGCTGGCCGTTGCCGGCCAGGCCGAGTCCAAGGGCTTCGTCGACGACAGCGCGCTGAAGCTGCTCAATCGCAACTACTACTTCAACCGCGATTTCAAGAACCAGCCCGGTAGCCAGAGCTACCGCGAGGAGTGGGCCCATGGCGTGATGGCCGAGTTCGCCTCGGGCTTCACCCAGGGGCCTGTCGGCTTCGGGGTCGATGCCTATGGCTACCTGGGGATCAAGCTCGACAGCGGCCGTGGTCGGGCCGGCACGGGCCTGCTGCCGATCAGCGACGAGGGGCGCGCGCAGGATGAGTACGGCGAGGCCGGCGGGGCGGCGAAGC
Source organism: Pseudomonas tohonis (assembly GCF_012767755.2). NCBI lineage: Bacteria > Pseudomonadati > Pseudomonadota > Gammaproteobacteria > Pseudomonadales > Pseudomonadaceae > Pseudomonas > Pseudomonas tohonis. Next base: position 3,838,006 of record NZ_AP023189.1, on the reverse strand, counting down.
TGCGGATCTCGAAGACGACCCTCAAGTACGGCGAGATGCGCACCGAGGCGCCGGTGTTCGCCACGGCGCACAGCCGCCTGCTGCCGGAAACCGCGACGGGTTTCCATATCGCCAGCGGCGAGATCGAGGGCCTGGCCCTGGAGGCCGGTCACTTCACCGCCTACAACAACCGCAACTCGACCAACAGCGACGAAGAGCTGTACCTCAACTACGGCAGTGGTGAGGTCGGCAAGACCATCGACTTCGCCGGCGGCTCCTACGCCGTCAGCGATGACCTGTCCGTGGCGTTGTATGCCTCGCGCTTCGAAGACACCTGGAACCAGTACTACGGCAACCTCAACTACACCCTGGGCATCAGCGAAGGGCAGAGCCTGAACGTCGATTTCAACCTGTACCGCACCGGCGACACGGGCGATGCCCTGCAGGGCGACATCAGCAACACCACCTACAGCCTGGCGGCCACCTACGCGCTGGGTTCGCACTCCATCCTGCTGGCCTACCAGCGCGTCGACGGCGACACCCCGTTCGACTATGTGGGAGGCGATTCGATCTTCCTCTCCAACTCCATGCAGTTCTCCGATTTCAACGCGCCCAACGAGCGGTCCTGGCGCATCGGCTACGGCTACGACTGGGCCGGCCTCGGCGTGCCCGGCCTGACCACCAAGGTCACCTACGTCAAGGGCACCGACATCGACGGCACCGATGCGGATGCGAACGGCGGCTACGCCGGCTTCTACGGCGAGGACGGCGAGCACAGCGAGACCGACATCGACATCAAGTACGTCGTCCAGGACGGGCCGGCCAAGGATCTTTCGGTGCGCCTGCGCCAGGCCTTCCACTACGCCAACGAGGACCAGGGCGAGGGGGACCTGCATGAGTTCCGCGTGATCGTCGACTACCCGCTGAGCATCCTCTGACGCTGTGGCCCGCGCGCTCGCGGGCCGTTTCCAGGGCGCCGGCCGCCGTCCCTCGGGCACGGATGCCGGCCGCTTCGATTGCAAGGTCCGCTCGATTGCTCCTTTGGCCTTGGGGCGCCTGCCCGGCGCCTTTTTTTCCACGGGGCGACGCTCATGGGAATGCCCTGCCTGCGGTCCGCCGTTTTCGCAGTACCCGTTGCACAACATCCACAACGACGCTGCAGCTGACTGCAGCCACGGAGAACTGAAGATGAGACTGAGTAAATTGTGTCGCCACGTCGTCCTGCTGGTCGCCCTGGTTCCAGGGCTGGGTCATGCGGCCGGTGCGCTGCTTCTGGTCGGCGGGGGCCTCAAGGACGACAACAGCGCCATCTACCAACGCTTCATCCAGCTGGCCGGCGGCAGCGGCCAGGCCAGGATCGGCGTCATCACCGCCGCCTCCATCCCGGAAAGTCAGGACCCGGATGCCGGGACGGCGAATGCCGCCAACGCCAGGGCGAACGGCCTCTACTACGCCAATCTGCTGAAGAGCTATGGCGCCGTGAAGGCAGAGTGGATTCCCATCGACCTGGACACTATCGCCAACAACGCCAACCCGACCGTGATCAGCCAGATCAACGGCATGACCGGCTTCTTCTTCGGCGGTGGCGACCAGTCGCGCCTGGTCCAGACCCTGCAGACGGCCAGTCGCGGTGATTCGCCGGCACTGGCGGCCATCCGCAGTCGGTATGCCGCCGGTGCCGTGCTGGCCGGCACCAGTGCCGGCACGGCGATCATGGTCGACGGCCCGATGGTCACGGGCGGGGAGAGCTATGAAGCGCTGCGCTACGGCCCCTACACGACCCCGTCCGGCGATGACCTCTCCTATGACCCGGACGGCGGCTTCGGCTTCTTCGACTACGGCCTGCTCGATACCCACTTCAGCGAGCGCGGCCGCCAGGGCCGCATCGTGCGCCTGGCCGACTACACCGGCGTCCCCTTCGCCTTCGGCGTCGACGAGAACACCGGCCTGCTGGTGCAGAACAACGCCAGCCTCGGCCAGGTGGAGATGGAGGTGATCGGCACCGGGGGCGTATTCGTCTTCGACCTGCGCAATGCCGAACTCGGCGGTGGCAGCAGCTGGGCCCTGTACGATGTGCTGGCCAGCTACCTGACCAGTGGCGACAAGTACCGCCCGCAGACAGGCCAGTACGTGATTGCCAGCGGCAAGACCAGCCTGCGCGGTCGCGAGCAGTACAGCAGCGCGATGACGGCCACCGGCGACATCTTCAGCAGCCCCAACAACAGTGGCGCCAACGGCCGGCGCAAGCCGCGCGAGTTCGTCACCGTCAGTGCCGATCTCTTCAACAGCCGTTCGACCAGCACGCTGGGGCGCACCTATGAAACCAACCCACGCTACCGCGTCAACCTGGTCAAGAGCACCCAGTTCGACAGCCAGGGCTACAAGGGCACCCTGGGTGGCCAGACCATGACGTCCTACCTGCGCCTCCTGGTGGACATGCTTCCCAACTGATCCACTCGCAGCGGCTCGGATCGCCTCCGGGTCCGCTATCGGGCTGCGTTCCTGCAGCCCGATAGCCCCCTTCGCCCGCATGGGCGCCCAGGTTCCGGCGGCGCCGATCACTGGCCGGCGACGCTGTCCACCGCCTTGAGAATGACCGCAGCGACATCGGCGGGTTGCGACTGTTGCGGCACATGGCTGCTGTGCAGCTCGGTCAGCCGGGCGCCGATGCGCTTGGCGGACGAGCGCTGTACATCGGGGTGGATCATGCGGTCTTCGCTGGCCAGTACGTACCAGGAGGGCTTGGTCTTCCAGGCCGCGACCGTGGTCTTTTCCTCGAATGCGGAAGCGCGAATCGGCCCTTGTGTCGCGGTCATCACGGCCGTCTGCTCAGCCGGCAGGTCCTGGGCGAAGTCCTTGGCCATGCCCTCCGGCGTCAGGTAGAGAAAGCCGTTGGCATCGGGCTTGATCTGGCTGATGCCGGGCGGCGTCGGCGCGCCCTTGCCCTGTTCGCCGCTGATCTGCCCGGCCTCGGGTGCGAACGCGGCCACGTACACCAGTGCACCGACGTTGTTCTGGTCACCCGCTTCGCTGATCACGGTACCGCCCCACGAGTGGCCGACCAGCACCACCTTGCCCGGCTGGTTGCGCAGTGCGCGCTGAGTGGCGGCGACGTCATCGGCCAGGGAGGTGAGGGGGTTCTGCACGACGGTCACCGCGATGCCCTTGGCCTGTAGCAGCGGAACCACCTTGGCCCAGTCCGAACCGTCGGCGAAGGCGCCGTGTACGATCACCACCGAAGGCGGGGTACTCTCGGCGTGGCTGATGCTCGCACCCAGGGTGGTAGCCATGGCGAGGGCGAGGGTGGCGATGCGAGTGTTGAACGTTTTCATGGGGGTGGCTCCTGTGTAGGGAGCTTCAGTTTGCTGATGGGCCTGCAAGGCCGATATCGGTCATTTATCCGAGCCGGGGAGTTTTCATGGATAGCGCACCGCGATACGAGGTTTCCCTGAACGCAGCACTGGCGGCCATCGCCCAGGTCGGTGACCTCAGCATGGGCCAGCCGCTGGGGCACTCCCTGCGCGTGGCGCAACTGGCCGGGCAGCTGGCGCAGGCGAGGCGGGCCGACCCCGGGCAGGTGAGGGAGATCGAGCAGGTGGCCTTGCTGCGCTGGTCGGGCTGCACGGCCAACGCCGACGGGTTTGCCCACCTTCTGGGTGACGATGTGGACGGCCGCCGCGCGATGCTGGACGGCACGCTGAACGCCGACGACATGAACGCCGTGCACAAGGCGGCACCGCTCGCCGTGGTGCATTGCGAAGTGGCCAGCGAAATCGCCAGGACGCTGGAGCTGGGCGCCGCCGTGCAGACCGCGCTGAGCCGGGTCTTCGAAACCTTCGATGGCAGCGGCAGGCCGATGGGGCTGACCCACGAACACATCCCGGAGGCGGCCTACCTGGTGGTGCTCGCCGGGGACCTGGATATTCTCAGCCGCGCCCACGGCGTGGAGGCGGCGCTGGCGTGGATCGGCGAGCAGGCGGACCGACGCTACCCGGCCGACCTCGCCAACCTGCTGGTGAAAGATGCCAGGCAATGGCTGGCCGCGCTGGACGGCATGGCCGATGAGCCGGGTGATGCCGACAGCGAACGCCCCGTGTGCCTGAGCCTGGTGGGCGATGTGATCGATCTCAAGCTGCCGTGGCTGGCAGGGCATTCGCGGCAGGTGGCCCATGTCGCCACGGAGGCCGCCCGCTTGTGGGGGGTGGCCGAGCCCAGGCGGGCGGAAATCGGCAAGGCCGCGCTTATCCATGGCCTGGGCCGGGCGGCCGTTTCCAACCACGTCTGGAATACCACCGGGCCGTTGCCGTACGGCGCTGCCGAGCGTGTGCACCTGGTGCCGTACTGGACGCAAAAGGCGACCCGGTCCATCCGCGAACTGAACATGCCGGGCGAGATCGCTGCCCATGCCTACGAACGTCTCGACGGCAGCGGCTACTACCGGGGGGCACGGGCGGAAGCGCTGTGCGTCGAGAACCGCCTGCTGGCCACTGCCGTGGCGTGGGTGGCATTGCGCGGTACCAGGCCCTGGCGCACCGCGCACGGCGAGGCCGATGCCGCCAGGCTGCTCAAGCAGGATGCCCGCCGTGGCCTGTTCGATGAGGAAATCTGCGAGGCAGTGATCGCCGCCGCCCGTGGCGAACGCACCTTCACCCAGCCTAGAAGCGCACTGCTGACCCCGCGTGAATGCCGGATTCTTCTCGAGATCAGCCAGGGCGCCAGCAACAAGGAGGTGGCGCGCAACCTGGCCATCAGCCCGAGTACCGTGCGCACGCACATGGAAAGCATCTTTCGCAAGCTGGGGTGCTCCACCCGGGCGGCGGCGACGCTGAAAGGGCTGACGCTGGGGCTGATCGCCTGAAGGCCGCCGTGGACTAGACGGCGGCGCGGGCCAGGGCAATGAAGGCCTTGAGTGCCGCCGACGGATTGCGCCTGTTGGCGTAGTACAGGCACAGCTTGTCGCGCGGTGGCGTCCAGGCGTGCAGGACCCGTTCGAACTGGCCCGATTCGATTTCCTCCCTGACGTCCTGCTCCATGAAAAAGCCGAGCCCGATGCCGGCCTGCACCGCTGCCTTCGCCACGCCGGGCTCGTCCAGGGTGAGCGGGCCGTGCACATCCAGGCGGATGACCTCGCCATCATGCTCGAACTGCCAGGGGAAGATCGCCCCGTTGGGTAAACGGATTCGCAAGCAGGCATGCCGGGCCAGGTCCGTCGGGTTGAGTGGGCGGCCGTGCGCGGCAAGGTAGTCGGGGGTGCCCACCACGGCGTAGCGTTGCGGCTGGCCCAGGGGGATCACGATCATGTCGCTGGGCACCAGGCCCGCCGCTCGCACGCCGAGGTCGAACCCGTCGGCAACGATGTCGACTAGGCGCTCCTCCGTCACCAGATCGACATGCACCTGGGGGTGGCGCTGCAAGAACTCCAGCACCAATGGCAGCAGCACCGCACGGGCGGCGCTGGCGAATGCGTTGATGCGCAGTACGCCCGCCGGCCCTGCGTTGTGCGAGCGCACCGCGTCCAGCCCCGAACGCACATCCTGCAAGGCCGGCCCCACCTGTTCGAGGAACATCTCGCCGGCCTCGGTCAGCGACACGCTGCGCGTGGTGCGGTTGAAAAGCCGCGTTTCCAGGCTCGCTTCCAACTTGGCGATGGTGTGGCTGAGCGCGGTGGTCGAGATATCGAGATCGACCGCCGCCTGGCGGAACGATCCCCGGCGTGCCACGGCCATGACCGCTTCCAGTTCGTGGAGGCCGATGCGAGGGTCTGACATAGGATTGTCCAGAAATATGGGATGACTCGTTAACGGTTGTCCCAGTTGAGCAAGCAATCCAGGGCGCAGCAAGATGGCTCTCGTTCCATCCACCTTCCCCAACGAGAGGACACAGGCCATGAACCTTGACCTGAGCGGCAAACGAATCCTGGTCACCGGCGGCACCAAAGGCGTAGGCAGCGCCGTCGTGAGACTGCTGCTGGAGGAGGGCGCCAAGGTCCTGACTTCGGCGCGGCAGGCTACGGAGGACACGCCGCGAGAGGTGTTCTTCGCGGCGGACCTGACGACCACGCAAGGGTGTGACGCATTGGCGGCGGCCACCCGGGAGCGCCTGGGCGGCGTCGATGTCATCGTGCATGTGCTCGGCGGCTCCTCCGCCCCTGGCGGCGGATTTGCCGCGTTGGGCGAAGACGAGTGGCGGAACGAACTGGACCTGAATCTGTTTCCGGCGGTGCGGCTGGACCGCGCGTTGCTGCCGGACATGCTGCAGCGCAGGGCCGGCGTGATCATCCACGTCACGTCCATCCAGAACCGCCTGCCGCTACCCGAGGCCACCACGGCGTATGCAGCGGCCAAGGCGGCGCTGTCCACCTACAGCAAGAGCCTGTCCAAGGAGGTGTCGCCCAAGGGCGTGCGAGTGGTTCGGGTGTCGCCCGGCTGGGTCGAGACAGAGGCCTCGGTGGCACTGGCCGAACGGCTGGCGCAGGAAGCCGGCACCGACTACGAAGGCGGCAAGCAACTGATCATGGATTCATTGGGCGGCATCCCCCTGGGCCGTCCGGCCAAGCCCGCCGAGGTGGCCGAGCTGATTGCGTTTCTGGCGTCGCCACGTGCGGCGTCGATCACGGGCACCGAGTTCGTGATCGACGGCGGTACGGTGCCGACGGCGTAGGCCGGAGCCCCACCCGGCCGGATGCCCGTCCTGCGCGGTGGCACTGCACTCACCTTGGCGCAGGCTCCCGGCGGGTGAGGGCGTCCCCGGGGCGGGCGGGGTGGTCGTCCCGGGGCGAGCGGCCGAAGAAGGCCTTGTAGGCGCGGCTGAACGCCGCCTCGGATTCATAGCCCACGGCAAAACCCACATCGCCGATACGGCTGGCCTGCGTGGCCAGCATGCTTCTGGCCAGCGTCAGCCGCCATTCGTTCTGGTAGCGCAGGGGCGCACGCCCCACCAGGGCGTTGAAGCGTTCGCAGAAGCTGGAGCGCGACATGCCCGCCAGCTTCGCCAGTGCCTCGATTCGCCACTGTTGCCTGGGCTGCTCGTGGATGGCCCGCAGCACTCGGGCGATGCGTGCATCGGACAAACCGCCCAGCCAGCCGGACGCGGAGCCTTGCTGTACCCAGGTACGCAGCACGCGAATGACGGTCAGGTCGATCAGCCGCGACACCATCAAGGCGCCACCGGGCTGCACGTCATGGGCCTCCAGCAGCATGAAATGCAGCAGGCCTTCGGACCAGGGCGCCGCCTCGGCCTGCCGGATATGGATCAGCCAGGGCAGGGCGAAGAGCATGGCGCGAAAACTGCCGGCATCGAACCAGAAGCGGCAGATGGCAAGCGTGGTGGGCCCGTCGCCCGCGGTGAGCCGCAGCTGTTCCAGGGTGTGGGGCAACAGGACCACATCGCCGGGCTGCACCTGGGTGGCGGGCTGGTCGTCGCGCTGGATGTGCAACTGGCCGCCTTGCAGCACACAGACATGGGCGCTGTTGCAGTCCAGCACGAGGCGCTCGCCGGGGGCGAGGGTGGCGGAGTACAGGCGGTCGCCGGTCAGGCGCATATGGGTCAGCACCTGGGACAGCAGGTCGCCGTTGGCGAAACCTTCCAGCTGCATTTCCGGAAGAATGGTCAAGTGTTCCGGTGAATCGGTCATGTAGCCCTGGCCGTGCTTTGTCTACCGTAGGGCCGCAAGCATAGCCCAGCCACGGGAGGCGCCCGGAATGTTCCGGCTCCTTCCGCCGTGGCGACGAGCTATGCCGATCATCCAACCCGAAGGAGGTGTTCCATGTTCGGAATCTCTGCACTTGGCTGGCTCCACACCCTGGGAAGCCTGCCCGCCATTCCCTTGGCCGCTTACATGTTCGTGCGTCACGGCCGCATCGTTCCCCGCTCCAGGCCCGGCGTGGCCTACCTGGTGTTCATGCTGCTCGGGGCCGGCTCGGTGTTTCTCATCGCCCGGCAGCCGGTGAGCAATGCCATTGCGCTGCTCACCCTGGCTCTGCTGCTGGCCGGCTACGGGGTAGGGCGCGTCCGTGCGCTGGGCCGCGCCGGGTTGTACCTGGAAACCATCCTGCTGAGCGTGACGGCGTTTTTCCTCATGCTGCCCACCGTCTCCGAGGTGCTGCGCCGTGTGCCGGATGGCCACCCCATCGTCACGGACCTGCACGCGCCGCTGCTGATCGGTGCCCAACTCGGGCTGCTGGTGGCCCTGGTGATGGGGGTGACGGCGCAGGTGCTGTACCTGCGCAGGCAGGGGGCGCAGCTGCGCGCGGTGGCGGGCTAGCTGCCGCTGCTGCCTCAGGGGTTGCCGAGCATCTCGCCGGCCAGCTCCGCCAGCGCGCGCAGGCGGTCCAGGCGCCGCATGTCCTGGTGGTAGCCCATCCAGATATCCCGTGATGGCGGGGCCTCACCGAGATCGATGCGGGTCAGGGCCGGCAGCTGATCGCCCAGCAGGCGCGGCAGTACCGCCACCCCCAGGCCCTGCGCGCACATCCGCGCCTGCACGGTGCGGCTGCTGCTGGTGAACACCGTGCGCGCGGCGGGCAGCATGCGCTGGGCCCACATCACATCGGGGTAGTAGGCCTGCGCGGTGTTCATCAGGATCAACTTGCAGCCCGCGCCATCCGGGCCGGGTTCGAAGGGCAGGGCGGCGCTGCTGTACAGGCCGTAGGGCATGGTCATCAGCCGGCGTTGCACGATGTCCGGCTGGTCGAACGGCACGATGCGAAAGGCAATGTCCGCTTCGCGGCGGGTGAGGTCCGACAGCCGCTGCCCGGCCATCACCTCGGGCACCACGGCGGGGTAGCGGCGCACCAGTTCGCTCAGCACCGGTGCCAGCACGTAGCCGGCAAACCAGTCGGCCGAAGAAATGCGCAGGATGCCTTCGGGCTGTTCGTCGCTGCCATCGATGCGCCGGGCGATGGCCAGGGCGCTGCTTTCCATTTCCTCCGCGAGGCTCAGGATGCCGTCGCCGATCGCGGTCGGCACCAGGCCCTCGCTGGTGCGCCGGAAGAACGCCTGGCCGCTGGCCTGCTCCAGTGCCTGCAAACGCCTGCCCACGGTGGGGTGGCTGACGCCCAGGTACTTGGCTGCAGCGCCCAGGGAGCCGGTACGTGCTATCGCCAGGAAAAACCGCAAGTCGTCCCAATCCACCCTGCCACCCCTTACAAAAATGAACGCGCAATGTGCAGCGATGGCAGTCCCGCCAGCGCCTCCCGACTTCCAAACTGCGGCCACGTTCGGCCTGGCGGTGTCGCCAGGCCAATCCCTCGCCGCTCGACAGTGTACGTAGCGGCGCGCTGGCCAGGCCAGGCGCCCGTGTTCGTCCCTGCCGGCACGTGCTGTTTACGGAGGCTATGCCATGACTCTTCCCACTTCGGCCGTCGCCACGGCGCCTCGGCGCTGGCTGGCCTTCGCGGTGCTGCTGGCCGGTGCGTTCCTGCCCCCGCTGGATTTCTTCATCGTCAATGTGGCCTTGCCGTCCATTCGCCAGGGGCTGGGTGCGACGCCCGCCCAGATCGAATGGGTGATCTCGGCCTATGCCGCGACCTATGCGGTTTTCCTGATCTCCGGCGGGCGCCTGGGCGACCTGTTCGGCCGGCGCCGGGTGTTCCTGGCGGGGATGGCCGGCTTCGGGGTGGCTTCGCTGATCTGTGGGCTGGCGGCCTCGCCGCCGGTGCTGATCGTTGGCCGGGTGCTGCAGGGGCTGAGTGCCGCCGCCATGGCGCCGCAGGGGCTGGCGTCCATCCATGCCCTGTTTCCCGAGCAGGAGCGCTCGCGGGCACTGGCGGTCTATGGCGCGGCGCTTGGCTTCGCCGCCGTGCTCGCCCAGGTCCTGGGCGGTGTGCTGATCGCGGCCGATGTGTTCGGGCTGCAGTGGCGGGTGATCTTCCTGATCAACCTGCCCATCGTGGCTGCGGTTTTCCTCGCCGGCATACCCTTCCTGCCGGATACCCGCAGCGCCACGCCGGCCGCGCTGGATCGCCTCGGCGTGCTGCTCTGTGCGCTCACGCTGGGGCTGTTGGTGGTGCCCCTGGTGCAAGGCCGCGAGCTGGGCTGGCCGTGGTGGCTGTGCCTGATGTTGCTGGGCGCGCCCCTGGTTGCCGTGGTGTTCTGGCGCCATGAGGCGGCCCTTCAGCGGCGCGGCGGCACCCCACTGCTCAGCCCCCAGCTGGCCCGGTCGCCGCGCTTGCTGGCGGGGCTGGTCGGCGCGCTGTTCTTCTACGTGGTGGCCGCCTTCTTCCTGTCCTTTTCGGTGTACCTGCAGGACGCCCTCGGCGCCTCACCGGTGGTCACCGGCCTGATGTTCGTGCCCTTCGGCGTCGGCTTCCTGGTCGGGCCGCTGACCACACCCGCCGCCATCCGCCGCTTCGGTCGCTGGGTGCCTGCCCTGGGGATGCTCCTGGAAGCGCTGGGCTGCCTGGTCCTGAGCGCAGCGGTGGGGGCCGCGGCTGCGGGTGAACGGCCCGCCCTGGTGCCGATGATCCTGGGCGTCGGGCTGCTGGGCTTCGGTCAGGGGTGGGCACTGCCGACCCTGATCCGGAGCGTGATCGACCGCGCCCCGGCGGGTGGTTCCGGGATGGTTTCCGGCCTGGTCAACTCCGCGTTGCAAATCAGTGCCGCCCTCGGCGTGGCGGTGCTCGGCGGCTTGTTCTACGCCGTCGCCGCGCCGGCCCACAGCCCGGCCACGGTCGCCCAGGGCTTTATCGCCGCACTGCTGGGCATCGCCCTGTGCCTGAGCCTGTCCGCCGTGCTCGCGCTCTACGCCACGGCGCCCCGTTCGGATTCCCGATAACGTCCATCCAGGCGCCGGCCGAACTCGGGGTTGCCATCGTGCCGCCAGGCTGCGTGGCCAGCCCCGATGTGATCGCCACGCCGGCCGATGCCATCCTGCAGATGCAGGCGCTGGATGGGGTGGATTACCATGGCCTCAGTCCTGAGTACCGTGGTGCCGAGACTGGCTGCGATCCTGGACGCGTCCCTGAAGCACGATGCTGTGGAACGCTTTCAAAAATGCGCATCGGGCAGCACTGCTAACGTCTATGCAGCCCGATCAATCTGTCGAGGCGCCACGTTTGCATCCGGCGCTTGCCAAACACTTCGAGGAACAGCCATGCCCCAGGATTTCGCGCGATTCGAATCGGTCGGCTGCGCAGAGTGTCGCAACCTGGAAGGGTTGGGGTTCGAGTTCACGATGGCGTTCCAGCCGATAGTCAACGTCAGAACCCGCAAGCCCTTCGCTTACGAGGCCCTGGTTCGCGGCGTGAACGGCGAGTCCGCGGCCAGCATCCTGGAGCGGGTCGATGATGCCAACCGGTACCGCTTTGACCAGGCCTGCCGGGTCAAGGCCATCGAGAGGGCGACGGCGCTGGGGCTGCTGGGCATTCCGGACTGCAAGCTCAGCATCAATTTCCTGCCAAAGGCCGTGTACCGGGCCGAGACCTGCATCCGAGCCACCCTGGAGGCGGCCAGGCTGTTCGAGTTCCCGCCGGAGCGGTTGATGTTCGAAGTGACCGAAGGTGAGCGTGTCGACGACCCGCTGCACCTGAAGTCGATTTTCGAGGAGTACGAGCGCCGCGGCTTCACCACATCCATCGACGATTTCGGCTCGGGTTACTCCGGGTTGAACCTACTGGCGATGTTCCAGCCGCAGGTGCTGAAGATCGATATGGCGCTCACCCGGAACATCGATCGGGACCCGGTGAGGGCCGCGATAGTCGAAGGCATCGTGTTGGTCGCCAAACGCCTGAACATCGTGGTCGTGGCCGAGGGCATCGAAACGCGCGAGGAGTGCGATGCGCTGCTCACTCTCGGCATCGAGCTCATGCAAGGCTACCTCTTCGCCCGGCCCGAAATCGCACGGCTGGCACAGGCTGTCTTTCCGCGGGATGCCGAGAACTAGATCGATCGCCACAGCCGCCGCCTGAAGGTTCGGGCGGCGGCTGTGACGGGGCGCTCAGTCCATCGGTAGCGCCTGCCAGCCTGCGGATGTGCGTCGCTCCATTCGCGCGGGATGGCCGTCGATGCGCAGCAGGTGCAGCCAGCCGTGCTGCACCAGGTCGCGCACCACCGCCTGGGTCGCGATGACCCGGTCGATCATGCCCTGCGGCGCCTCGATCACCACGTGCAGGCGCAGCGGACGATGCATCCATTGCCGGCCATCGTGCAGCGACTGGCGGGCCAGGCCGATGCGCAGGTCGCCGCCGTTGCCCTCGAATACGCCGATCTGCCCGCCGACCACGTTGTGCAGCAGCTTGTTGCCGCTACCCAGGCGCAGGTTGTCGGTGGTCGAGGTGAAGTACTGCAGGTTGATCCAGTGCGCTACCACCATGGGCGCGGTCATGATCAGCTCAAGCATCCGGCCGTCCTCGTCCCGCCGCCAGTCATAGTCGTGCAGGAAGGCGCGGCCCTGCAGGTCCACGCCACGGGTGCGCGAACGGGGCGCGGCGATGAACGCGGCATTGTCGGCCAGGCCCCATTCGGGGCGGGTCTGAGCCCAGTCGCGGGCGCGCCGGCGCAGCCGTCCGAGCAGCTTGCCAGGCTGCTCGCGCACCGGGGCCAGCCCCAGTTTGATGGCCCGTTGCCGGCGTACTTCCATGGTGGCGCTGTCCAGCGCCGCGCGCAGGCGCAGCCAGCTGGGCTGCAGGGCCTGCGCAAGCGTCTCGACGCCGAACACCTGCACCTCATCGGTCGTGGTGTTGTGCAGGCCGGCCAGGACATGGCAGTGCGCCGGCAGGTCGAGCCCGCGCTCGCGCAGGCCCTCCCGGACCTCGGTGTCGTTGAGCAGGCTGGCCAGCAGGCGCGCGTTGATCTCGCCGCTCTGGCCACAGCATGCGCCGCAGTCGAGCCCGGCCGCCTGGGGGTTGTTGGCGCTCTGGCTGCCGTGGCCGAGCAGCACCAGCAGCGGAGGCACGGGACCGTCGAGGCCCAGGGCCTTGAGGATGCGCTCGGCCAGCTCGACCTTCTGTTGCAGCGTCACCTCCAGCAAGCGTGGCTCCAGGCATTGCCATTCGACGCGGCGCCAGGCGCTGCGCTCCGACTGGGCTGCGCCGCCGGCCAGGCCGTAGGTCCGGCCCAGCAGCGCGCCGGCGTAGCCCAGGCCCAGGCTCTCGACCAGCGTGAAGGTCGATGCCGGCAGCCGCTCGAACAGGCGCCAGTGCCCCTGGCGCGCCAGGCGGCCCCGGCGTTCCCGCGCCAGTTGCCGGTCCCGGATGGCGTCGCCACTGCCGTCACTGACCTGCAGCTGCGGGGCGAGCAGGCCCGGCAGTTGCGGGCGCGTGGCCCGGGTACCCAGCGGGGTGTAGGCGATCGGCAGTCCGAAGAAGCCGGCGAAGCCGCCGGTTTCCAGCTCCGGGCAGGCGTGTTCGAGCGCGCGTCGCAGCGGTTCGGAGCGTACGTCGATGCAGAAGAACAGCTTGGCCAGCGGTTGCTGCGGCCGTTCGGCGGGTGTGGCCCGGCACAGTGTGTGTTGCAGTCGCTCCTGCCACGCCAGCTCGTCGGCCCGCTGCCACACCTGCAGCGCCTGCCAGGTGGCCGACGGCGGCTGCAGCAGGTGCTCCTGCCAGGCCGAACGCCAACGCCGCCAGCGGCTGTCACCGTCACGCCGACGGTCATCCACCAGCGACTCCCAGGCCGCCCGGATGGCGAGCAGCTCGAGCATCGTCTGGTCGTCTTCGCCCCGCAGATTGGCCTGCCAGCGGCGGTAGGCGCACCAGGACGCCCATCCCAGGGAACGCAGCAGCAGGCAGTCGAACCAGGGTGCCCAGTCGTCCGGCGTCAAGCCGAGCCGCCGCACCGCCGTCTCCAGGGCTGCCTGGGGGTGTTCCGGCAGCTCGACGATGCGCTGGTGCAGGTCGCGACACGCGCTGAGCACGCTCAAGCCCTTGTCTGCCAGCATGCTGCTGTGCCAGGCCTGGTAGAGCCCGCTGCCCTCGCCTGGACGCCAGTCCGCCTGCTCGTGGTCGAACCAGGCGGCGCAGCATTGACCGATCTGCTGGGTGATCAGCACGGGCCAGCCGGGCAGCGGGATGCCCGGCTCGGTCAGGTCCTCCAGAAGCGGCAATCCCGGACCGGGCTCCTCGGCAGCGTCCAGTGCCTGCAGCAGCTGTGCGGTCGTTCCCGCCGCGCCGTGCTCGGCCAGTGCCTGGTGCAGATGGCGCGTGGCGATACCCCCGTCCCGCCACGCCTGGCGATAGTCGGCGGCGCCGAGGGTCAAGCGGATGCCGGCGCGCTGCCAGAGCTGCCTGGCGACGGTCTGCCAGTCCTGGTCGCGCCGTTCCCATAGCGGGCTGACGGCGATCATCCGATCCAGTGGCCAGGTTGGCGCGATCCGGGCGCAGGCCTGGCGAGCGATCTCGTGCAGGGCGTCCGGCTCGAGGCCGGTGATGGGTTCGAGCGCGGTCATGGGCGGTCTCCGTGGGGTGAAAGAGCGTGCTGCGGCGGGCGCACGGGCCACAGGCGGAAGGTCAGGCGGGTGAAGTGCTCGTCCAGGTAGAAGCCGGCGAAGGCCAGGGGGTAGAGGCGTTGCGCCAGGGCGCCGTGGGGACGGGCGAGAATCACGGCCTGCAGTAGATAGAGGCCGAGGAACAGCAGCACGGCCAGCCCGCTCAGCGGCGTCGGCGCTTCGGCGAGCTGCTGGTGGAGGATCCATCCGGCCGCCTGGTGCCAGGCCAGGTACGCGCCCAGCAGCAGGGCGAACATGGCCGACCCATATGCCAGCTGGCCTCGGCGCAGGCACCAGGGCGCCAGGCCGATTGCCAGGAGCGTCAGGGCCACCAGCGGCAGCGCGTAGCCGGGCAACGCCCATGTCCAGAGCCAGTGCAGCACGGCCAGCGTCACGCCCGCCAGCAACAGGGCGAGCACCAGGCTGCCCAACCCGGGCGCGGGCGCCTGTGGGTGCAGCGCGTGGTGGCGGGCCTGGGCCACGGTCTCGCCGGCAGCCAGGAAGGCATGGGCCTTGTACAGCGAGTGGGCCAGCAGGTGCACCAGGGCCAGCTCGTACAGGCCAAGGCCGCACTCCAGGAGCATCAGCCCCATCTGCGCACAGGTCGACCACGCCAGGCGGACCTTGATGCTGATGCGGGTCATCATCACCAGGGCGGCGATCACCGCCGTGAGACCGCCGACCAGCACCAGGAGGCTTTGCGCCGGAGTGGCAGCGGACAGCAGCGGGGCGAAGCGCAGCAGCAGGAATCCCCCCAGGTTGACCAGCCCGGCATGCAGCAGCGCCGAGACCGGTGTCGGCGCCTCCATCACCTGGATCAGCCAACCGTGGACCGGCAGCTGGGCCGACTTGAGGATCACCGCCAGGGCCAGCAGCAGGGCTGCGAGGTGCAGATCCCAGCCGAGCTGGCCGCTTGCCTGGAGGCGTGCGTCGACCGCTTCCAGGATGGCGGCGATCTGGCTGTCACCACTCGCGCGCACCAGCAGCACCGTGGCCAGCAACAGGCAGGCATCGGCCAGCCGGCTGGCGAGGAATTTCTTGTGGGCCACCACGACGGCCTGGGGGCGGTCGCGGTAGAAGGTGAGCAAGGGGTGCAGGCACAGGCTGGACAAGATCCAGGCACCGACCAGCAGGTACAGGTCAGCGCTGGTCACCACCGTCGCCACGGCGGCCAGGGTGCCGAGCAAGGCCAGCACATAACGGCGCTGCCCCGGCTCGCCATCCAGGTAGCGGAGCGAGTAGTCGGTGATCACCATGGCCAGCAGGGCGACCAGGCCGGCCATCGCAAGACCGAGCCGGTCGTTGTCCTGCCCGTCCAGGGCGGCCTGCAGCCAGGCGGCAGCGACGACGGCCAGCCCCAGGTAGCCGGCCGTGCGGGCCGGCCACCAGAGCCGGCGTGGCGAGCCGATGCAGGCCGCCGGCAGCAGGGCCAGGGCGTAGACCCAGGGCAACAGCTGGGCCAGGGAAAGAGACAGGGTGGGCATGGCGCACGCTCCGCGAACACTGGATGGCGCCAGTGTCGGAGAGTGCTTGAACTATTAAAAATAGATTGATAAGAACTGATCGTTCACTTTAGAAGAACGAAAAATGCGCCGACTGAATTTCCATCACCTGCATTACTTCTGGGCCGTGGCCAAGGAAGGCAACCTCACCCGGGCCGCCGACGCGCTGCACGTATCGCAATCGGCCCTCTCCACGCAGATCCGCGTGCTGGAGGAGCAGCTCGGCCATGTCCTGTTCATCCGCTCCGGCCGCAGCCTGCGGCTTACCGAGGCGGGGCAGCTGGTGCTGGACTACGCCGACACCATCTTCGCCCTCGGCAGCGAACTGCAGACCACCCTGCAGAACACCCGGCAGGCCAGCCAGACGCTGCGCATCGGCGCTGTCGCCACCTTGTCGCGGAACTTCCAGGAGAACCTGCTGCGCCCCTTCCTCGGCCGTGAAGGCCTGCGCATCACGCTGGAGTCAGGCAGCGTGGATGAGCTGCTGGAGCGCCTGGCCCTGCACAAGCTGGATGTGGTGCTGACCAACAAGGCGGTCAGCGCCGATAGCCAGCGCACCTGGCAGTGCCGGCTGCTCGATCGCCAGGCCGTGTGTCTGATCGGCCCGCCGCGCGAGGATGCCCACCCCTTCGACCTGCGCCGCGACCTGCAGCAGGCCCGCCTGATCGTGCCCGGCCGCAGCAGCGATGTGCGCAGCCAGTTCGAGGTTTATTGCAACAGCCACGGCGTGCAGCCGGACATCTGCGCGGAGGTCGACGACATGGCCATGCTGCGCCTGCTGGCGCGGGACTCCGGCGATATCGCGTTGCTGCCTGCCGTGGTGGTGCAGGACGAACTGCGCAGCGGCGCGCTGGAGCTGTACGCCGAAGTCCCTGACATCGCCGAACGGTTCTACGCCGTCACCCTGCAGCGCCAGTTCAACCTCAATATCCTCGACGAGATGTTCGGCGGTCCGAGGGCGCACGACGTGAAATGAGGGCGTGGGCTGCGTGCGCGGGCAGTGGCGGAGGAGGAGGGCGCACCTGGGCGGAGGAGGGGCGCTGCGGAGCGCAAGCTGACGGCCGGCGGCCAGGGCCTCAGGTCTAGTTCTGAACGGTTTCTCGTAGCTGGCCGACCGCGCTCACCACCCGCTGCGCCTCTGCGCGGATCTCCAGCATGACCTCTCCGGCCTCTCCTGCCAGGGCGACACCTTTCCTCACTTTTTCCTGGCTGCCCAGCATGCTCGTCACGACGCTCTGGGTCAGGTTCTGGTTCAGCTGCACGACCTCGTTGATTTCCAGGGTCGCCTGGCTGGTCCGCGACGCCAGGTTGCGAACCTCATCCGCCACCACCGCAAAGCCTCGCCCGAGTTCACCTGCCCGTGCAGCCTCGATCGCAGCATTGAGGGCGAGCAGGTTGGTCTGGTCGGCGATGCCCCTGATGACCTGGACGATGCTGCCGATGCGCTCCGATTGGGTGCTGAGCGCGCCGATCTGCTCGGAGACCTGGTCCAGTTCCTCGGAAATGCCGCGAACGACCTGCCTGGTTTCATCCACCGTGGCCGCGCCCTTCACCGAGCTCCCGTCGGTTTTCTGGGCGATCTCATAGGCCAGTTGCGCTGCGGCCGACTCGGCGTTGCGGCGCTCGACCTGCGCGGTGATGTCGCTGGCGAACTTGACGACGCCATAGAGTTTGCCGGCCGCATCATAGAGCGGGTTGTAAGTGGCTCTGAGCCATACGACACGGCCACTCTTGGCGACGCGCTTGAAGACTTCGTGGATGTATTCGCCTTGATTCAAGCGTTGCCAGAAACGGCGGTAATCGTCGCTGTTGACCTCCGCCGGCTCGCAAAACATGCGGTGGTGCTTGCCACGGATTTCTTCGGCTCGATAACCCATGGTGGCCAGGAAGTTTTCGTTGGCTTCCAGCACTTCCCCGTTCAGGTTGAACTCGATCACCGCCATCGAGCGGTCGAGGGCGGTGAGCATGCTGATCTGCTTGTTCTCCGCCTGGATCTGCCGGGTGATATCGGCTGCAATCTTGATGACGCTCACCACCTGGCCCTCGCCGTTGTGGACGGGCATATAGGTGGCTTCGAGCCAGATCTCGCGGCCATCCTTGGTCAGCCGCATGAAACGGTCGCTGAAGCTCTCGCCCTTCGAGAGCCGGTTCCAGAACTGCCGGTACTCCGGGCTGTTCACCAGGCTCGCGGGACAGAACAGCCGGTGGTGCTGGCCTACCACCTCCTCGAGGCGATAACCCACCACGTTCAGGAACGCCTGGTTCGCGTCCAGGATCTCGCCAGCCGGTGTGAAATCGATCATCGCCATGCTGCTGCGTATCGCCGCCAGTTTCTGGTCGATGTTCTGGAAGCGATTCTTGTAGGCCTGCAATTCATTGCGAAGGTGTGAACCGAACATGAGGACCTCGATGCAGCGGCTAAGGGGCAGAGAATTCTTCTTTAAGAATATCGTCCGAAGGCCGTCAAGGGTGAGGGCCGGCGATGAAATTCACCCAAGTGGGTGCAGTCGGCCCGATGGACGCCAGCTGCGCCTGGCGAGCGGTTGCGTTCGGCTATTGCTGGATGTTCGGCTGTCGTTGATGCGCCGTGCAGGGCAGGCAGCGATTAGCGAGGAGGCGTTGCAGTTGCTGCACACGACGGCACCGGTGGTGAAGGAGGTGGCGCGCCAGGCCTGATCGGCGCAGGGTCAGCCGCCGGAGCATGCCATCGAGCCCAGCGAGCATGTGCGCGAGCTGATGGGTGCCGGGATGTTCAGCCGGCCGAGGCGTGCGCGTCGGTAGGTAGCTGCTGCTGCCGCGTGGTCCTTTTCCAGGGGCGGCCCGATAAGCGAATATTGGCGGGACAGGGACGTTTCGGATCCAGGGACCATGACCAGCAAACCTTGCGCCCAGGCATCACGCGCCGAGTACACGCGACGCATGAACCGCGTGCTCAACTACATCGATGCTCATCTCGATCAGCCGTTGGATGGCGAGCGATTGGCCGATATCGCCAATTTCTCGCGCTTCCATTTCCATCGCATTTTCGCCGCGTGGATGGGGGAAACGCTTGGCAGCTATGCGCGTCGGCGTCGGCTCGAGAAGGCGGCCTTTCGTCTGTCCTGCGGCCCCATTGAAACGGTTCTCGAAACCGCGCTGGCCACTGGCTTCAGTTCGGGCGAGGCGTTTGCGCGGGCCTTCAAGCTCAAGTTCGGCTGCACACCGTCGGACTGGCGCAGCCATGCTCCGCAGCGTGTGGCTGCACAGGCGGCCGCCCTCGGCCAGCAGCCTGGCGTACTGAATAGCAATCCTGATCAGGTCCTCGGCAATGGTGGTCAGGCATGCGAGGCTGCGTTCGGGGAGGCTGAAGTCTCTTGTCTATCAACGGAAGAGACCTCCATGGACGTACGTATCATCGATCTACCCCGGGTGCGAGTCGCCTATCAACGCTTGATTGGCCCCTACGGCCCGGCAGTGAGCGCATTCTGGCGCGATACGATTGCGCCCTGGATGCTCTCGAACGGCCTCAGCGGGGAGGCTTGCTACGGCGTGGGTTATGATGATCCCTCGATAACGCCCGCCAGCAAGTGCCGGTATGACGCCTGCGTCGAAGTGCCCGCGCATTTCGTTGCCGGTGGCCAGGCCGATATCAGGACCCTGCCGGGTGGTCGTTATGCCGTCGCGAGCTTCAAGGGGAAGACGGAGAAGCTGGCGGACGCCTGGACGTGGCTGATGTGTGAATGGATGCCCTCGAGCGGCCTGCAATGCGACGACCGTCCATGCTTTGAGAGGTTCTCCGCTGCCACGGCGGTCGACCCTGAAACCGGCGAGTTCAGCTGCGATATCTGTATTCCGGTGCGGGCGCTATAGGCCGGCGAGCGCTCTCACGGCCGCTCCTGTTCAATCTCGTCGTCACTCACCCCTTCACGCCCGGCTGTGGTGGCCAGTGGTGTGAGGGGAGGGCGCACGCGTCGGCATCGGCAGTTCTCTGGCAGCTTCGCCCACAGCGGCTTGGCTACCTGATCATCGAGGCCGGCCAGTAGATGGGAGATGGCGTCGATGTCCTTTGCGTGGAAGCGACGTCGAATCGGTCGTGTAGGTCGTACATGGGGGCGGGCTTTTGTCTGTGAGGGAAGAAAGCCCGTGCGGTAGTGGTGGGATGTTATCGGTCACTGGCCGCCTAGTGCGACAGGTCACTTCTGGCCGATTGCAGCAGGTGACGAAAGGCAGCAATCGGCCAGTAGCGGACGCTGGTGATAGGCCGTATCGACCCAAAGCGGAACGTCAGCTTCGCTGGTACATCGATATAGAGCCTAACTCAAGAGATTTGCCGGATGGTCTGGTCATACTTGTCTTGCAAGTGTGATTCTTTGAAGGCGCCCTTGATTGCCTGGCGCAAAAAAACCTCAAGATCTTTTTGAGTGAGCAACACAACGAGACCTGATTTATTTCTATTTATTATATTAGATATATGTCTGTAGTAGCTGCTTTTAACTTCTTCCCCCCTGAAAGCAATTATCCCGAACCGGCCAAAAGTATCATTGAGGTAGTAATTTATTTGATGAAAGTCGCTAGCAGACAGGTCTTCATAATTCTTGCATTCCCAGACAACCTGGGTTGAACCATACTTGTTCCTTATGACTTCCCAGAACCCATTCGGGGCCCTATTAGAGGCAACCCAGTCACGAACCACACTCCCCTCATGATCGCGTTCGTGAGGCTGCACGTTAGTTAGAGACCTAAAGAAACATAGCTTAATCACATTTCCAACTATCTCCTCAAACTTGGCTGCACCCGCAGTGCCCTTGGGCAATGTTCTCAAATCGTCGAGATTTTCTTGCAGAGCGCCTTTGTATTCATCAAGCTTGAATGTATCAGGGAGATCTTCCAAAACACCCTCACTTTTGAGTGGCGTTTCGTCTCGCAGATCTTTCAAGAGAATCGGCTGCAGATTTAAGGCTTCGTGATAAGTTGGATGTATGTAAAAGGTTGAGCCATGATCAAATGACGGCTTGGCGTTTGAGTCCTTCCCAGACTCTTTATATTCAACATGCTTTTTCCTGCGGATGCCCAAGAAGCCAATACTATATAAGACCTCCACAAAACGGAATGGGGTTGTATAGTCATAAAACCATGAGCTGCAGTATTTGTTAACTGACGCAGTTACCAGTAATTTTTGAATAAAGTCCTCAATAGCAACGAGGGTATATTCATTGCCTAGCCCAAAAAAATATTCCAAAATAAGACTGATATTTGGGTAATTCTCTGCGTACTCATCACCAAGGTCTTTCAATCTACTAGTGCTATACCGCTTTGACGCCACCTCCATGTCAGAGTCTCGTACCTTTTGGTGCCCATGATTTATCGCAGAGTCAATTGCGTAACTGGTAAGCATAAGCACGTCCCGCGGTCGATGCTGACAGAGCCCCATCACTGAACTGATACTGGTCTTGATGTCTTCGGACTCAAAAAAATATTGCCATGCCTCTCCACCGAGTGAAGGCTTGGTAGTAAACGGCTTAATTAATCTTCGCTCTACTAGTTCGGTGAGCTTTTCAGTAGACCAATCAAGAAACACTACAGAAGTTTCTAGTCGAGAAAATTCATTATCTATCGTTCGGATTCTGTCGTATATATTTTCACGAATAAATACATAGGGTTTTATATGCCGAGTCGAGGCTATCAATCTAACAGCGGCATGCATGAGAGCCATCAAACAAATTATTGCAGAGTCCGACCCGTCCCAAGACTCATCTAGCCGATCTATCAGTAAAATATGGCCGGCGGGCCCACTCGTTGTAACTTGATTTATTTCTGATAACAAATTTTTACTGCGGCTAATTTGCCTCAGCCACAATTTATCGTTGTCTTTGGTGTAAGCATCGAAGATCTCCTCTGTGAGATTCAGAACCCTTTGATCGAAATCGCAATCTTCAATAAGGCCTCTCTCCCTTCTTATTGTGTCAGGCGCCTTGTCAAATGACAGGACGTCTTCCTCGACCCAGTTTTTAATTACCTCATCAATTAATGCGCGCTCCATAGAGTGCATTAGCGACTTGAAAGGCCTTTGCCTAGTGTCGCGAAATTGATCTTGCTCAAGAGGCAGTTTAAGCAGGTCAAATATTTGGGGGACAATCCCAATGCTTCTGGTGAACCTTCTTTCCACTTCAAATGTAATTGCTGTTTTCCCCGCACCTCTTCGGCCGACGAAAAAGCAGTTTGAGCTCTCTGGATTTAACGCCGCAAGCGTAGCTGGCGTGCTAACAAAAAGCTCATGATCACTTCGAATGATGTCGTACTCTGCGAATGCCTGACCTAACTTGACCCGTTGCAATGCGTCCTTGGGTAGCTGAATACGTGCCATTACAATTTCCCTTTGATCGTCTGCATGCAGATATGCGCTCAACGAAATACTGGCATAAAGCCAGCGCTGATTTCTAGGTCACCATACGCTCTTGGAAGGAAACGTCACAGCCGCAATGACATGATTCACGCATGGGTCATGGTTGACCCAGAGTTGTTAAGTGTCCGCATGGCCGAACACCGGCAAAGCCCACCGTCCGCTATTGGCCGAAAGCAGACGCTGATGATAGGCAGCTACCGGCCATAAGCAGTCATTCAGCTACAGCTGTCTTTTATGCAAAGCGGGCTTTGCATGATCAGGCCAGGTCTGCAAAGGCGTTTTGGGAAAACCACTCAAGAATGTCGTCACGCTGCTGCTCGGTGTGCGGATGTGCCAGGAGGCCTTCTACGAGAAACGTCGCTGCCGTGGCCAACATCCCGGCTCGCCCTTCACTCACGCCTTGGGTCTTCAGCGCGCGGACCACCGTCGTTTCCAGGATCCTGTGAAATCCCTCATGCCAATCATGAATCACTGCGGATTGGCCAAGTTTGCCGTGAACCGTATTGACCAGCGCTCGGCTTTGTTCGAATTCCTGTAACGCCCAGGCAATCTGGTCCTTCAGGGTTAATCCCATTATCGAGGGCAGCCGCTTTAGGCTGTCCGATAACAGGCGGTTGAGTACCCCAACCAGGAGTTCGTCTTTGCTGCCGTAGTACCAATAGAGGGTATTCGGGGTCACTCCCAACTCTTGGGCAATTCGACCCATGGAAGTGGCGTCGTAGCCACATGTGATGAACAGCCTGGCGGCGGTTTCTTCCAGTTCCCCTCTTTTCACATCCAGATCAATGTCACGCTTGTTCTTGGCCATGCTGCCAACTCCCAATGTCGCCCGGGCCATTCTTGATGTGCATTCAAGAGGGCTAGATTCAAGTCTTGAATGCCATCCAAGATAATCCTGCCTCTGGAGCTGCGCCTTGGAAAAACTGAGACATAACCCTGAAGACCTTACGTGCGAAAGTGAACGTACAGGCTTCTATTCGGAGGGTATCTGGTGCGCAGCCACGCTGCATTGGCCGGCAAGTGCCAGCCAACAAGCCCGGCCGGCCATTCTCATGGTGCACGGATGGGGAGGCATTCAGAACGCACTGACGGTGCCATTCTATGAAGAGTTCACGCGCGCCGGGTATGCGGTCATGACTTTCGACTACCGCAGCTGGGGTGAGAGCGCCGGGCTTCCTCGGCAGACCATTTCGGCTCGCCAGCGCATGCGAGACGCCGATGCAGCGCTCGCCTTCCTGAAATCCCATCCACGCATCGACCCAACCAAGATCGTGGTTTGGGGGTCTTCGTTCGGCGGTGGCCATGCGGTGGAGCTTGCAGCCGATCATCCAGAACTGGCAGGGGTGATCGCTCAGGTCCCCATGCTCGATGGCATGGCTACGGTATTGGGATTGCCTGCCCTCCGCTTGATGAAATTCGCTGTTTACTGTTTGTCCGACCTGATCAAACCCGGGCGGCCAATTTATATTCCGGTTGTCAGCGAACCCGGGGCTTTTTCTTCAATGGACAGGGATGACGCCAACACGGCACTGCAATTGGCCGAGCGCAGCTTGAGGCGCAAGTATGACAATCGTGTCGCTGCGCGCTCCCTGATCACAATGGGTCCCTATCGCCCGCTCAAACGATTGAAGGAGATCCAGATTCCCACTTTATTGCTGGGCGCTACGGAGGACACTGTCGCCCCCTTCGTAGAGCCGGCAATCAGCAAGGTGAAAAACCCTTACATCACCGTGGAAAAGATCAAGGCCAACCATTTCCAGCCTTACTTCGAGCCTTTCTTCAGCGAGGTCATATCCAGGGAACTGGAGTTTCTGAAAGGCCTGCATCACGCGACGCCCCTGGATTCGTAGATACCCTCAAGCCTCAATGAAGACCGCTAAGCCATGTCGGAATCCGCTATTGGCCGATTGCGCTTGCAGCCGGCCCCAGGACCCTCACTCCTTTGGCTCTCATGGCTGCCGACGGTATTGCTCCAGCCTCACGATGGTTCTCCCATAGGCCTTTTCGTATGATGCGCGCACACGAGATCTGGAAGGTTTGGCGTGAAATCACCTAGAGGCGTTTCATCGGGGCAGGGTACGCAGGGCAGTGCCAAATGGGACCTGAGCGAAGCTGTAAACCAGCTTTCGTGGGACGATCTCCGGATCATCAAGACGCTCAGCGAATGCGGCAATCGCGCCGTCACCGCCAAGAAGCTCGGGATCAACGTATCCACCGTCTCACGCCGGGTGGCCCAGCTCGAGAAAACACTGGGGATCGCTCTGTTCGATCACCGCCGCTCGGGTTACATGCTCACCACGGAAGGTGCCGAGTTGCGAGCCCTGGCCGAACGCGTCGAGCTCGATCTCGTCAGCGTCGCCCGGCGCATATCACGTGCGGAGCACGGGCTCCTGGGCAAGCTGCGAATCACCACCAGCGACTCGTTGCTCCTGTACTTCCTCACCCCGATCATTGCCGACTTCAGGGCGGTCAACGAAGGGATAACGATCGAGGTCCTGGTGGGTAACCAAACGCTGAGCCTGGCCCGGGACGAGTCGGACATCGCGGTGAGAGCGACCAAGAAACCCTCGGAAAGCCTGGTGGGGCGAAAACTCGCGACGATCGCCTGGGCACCGTACGGCACCCTCAGAAGCGCGCCTGCCCCTGCGCTTTTCGCCGAAGGCCAGTCGTGGGTGTCATATTCCGGTGGCCTTAGCAGCCTGAAGGCCACCAGCTACGTCGACAACCGAGTGGATGCGCACTGCATCTCCTACCGCACCGACTCCGTCGCCGCAGCGAGCGCGGCAATCGCGGCGGGGCTCGGCCTGGGGTTCCTGCCCTGCATGCTGGGCGATATCACGCCGGGGTTGAGGCGCGTCGGCCCCGTGGTGCCCGAACTCAATGACGAACTCTGGCTGCTCACCCACCAGGACATCCGGAAGTCCTGGCGAGTCAAGGCATTCATGACCTTCTGCGCCGCCGCAGTGGCGAACCAGAAGCCCCTCATCGAGGGGCAACTCGCTCACCCGGCGGAGTAGTTCCGGTCGGTTATCTCGCTTGATCGGCCTGCGCGCCGATAACGGCCTTGCAAGCGATTTCGACCAGTTGCGGACGCTGCGCCAACCGGGACACGCCAATGATATTGCTCGCGCACTGCGGGCGTTCGGTGCCATAGGCAGCCTTGCGAACACTGCCCACCACGGCGAATGCCGCGTCCATGTCCAGTACGTACAGCGTCTCTTCGACTACGTCCTCAAGCGTGGCGCCATAGAGGGCGAGCAGCTTGGCGATGTTGGCATAGGCGGTGCGCATCTGTTCTCCCATCGCGGAGAAATCACGGGGCTTGCCCTTGCCATCCAGCGGTGCAGGGGCAACCAGGTTGCCGTCTTCATCGTGGTTGAACTGGCCGGATACATAGACCTCGTTCCCCACCTGCCGCGCCTGTGGGTAGCCATATCCCTCTTCCCAGGGGACACCCCAGTACGCGGTTTTCTGGCCATCGGGTCGTGAAGCTGCCATTGCATTCTCCTTGCTCGGATCGGACGCCTGGATCGCGTCGGTTCGGTGGGTGGAAGGCGGATGCTAGCAGCGCCAACGCGCACTCGATGGCGCATTTTTGCGCCAGCAAGAGCGCAAAAATGCACAAACGAAGTGCCAGTCGATCGGCTAACTTGGATTCGTGTTCAGGCCGCAGCCGCTCCGAAAGCCTCCTGGATCCCCAGGTGATCACGACGCCAATGCAGCCGCCGAAAACCTCACCAAGACCCTCCACACCATCGACAGGTAACGACAATGAACAATCCGAAAACCGAAGTCCTGACGCCCCAGAACAGCCAACTGATCTTCATCGACCACCAACCCCAGATGGCCTTCGGTGTCCAGAGCATCGACCGGCAAACCCTGAAGAACAACACGGTGGCCCTGGCCAAGGCCGCGAAGATCTTCGACGTGCCCACCACCATCACCACGGTGGAGACCGAGAGCTTCTCCGGCCATACCTACCCCGAGCTGCTCGCAGTGTTTCCCGATGCGCCGCTGCTCGAGCGCACCTCGATGAATTCCTGGGACGACCAGAAGGTCCGTGATGCCTTGAAGAAGAACGGGCGCAAGAAAATCATCGTCGCAGGCCTCTGGACCGAGGTGTGCAACACCACCTTCGCACTCTCGGCCATGCACGATGCCGACTACGAGATCTACATGGTCGCCGACGCTTCCGGCGGCACTACCAAGGAAGCGCACGACTACGCCATGCAGCGCATGATCCAGGCTGGCGTGGTGCCCATGACCTGGCAGCAGGTGCTGCTGGAATGGCAGCGCGACTGGAAGAATCGCGACACTTACGACGCCGTCATGAACCTGGTCAAGGAACACTCCGGCGCATACGGCATGGGCGTCGACTACGCCTACACCATGGTCCACAAGGCGCCTGAGCGCGTTGCGCACGGTCCGACCCTGGCCCCGGTCGCCGCACCCCTCTAAGCCTGGGCGCCCCCGGTTCTCGGGGGCGGCCCTTCCAACCGAAAGATTCAGACGCAAGCCGATACCCTCTCGGTGGTGGGCACGGCTGCGCGCGTTACCAGGAGATAGCGATGAACATGGCCGTGCTCGATCAGGAAACCTACCAACTCGCCATGGCGTTCCAGGCAGCGCTGCAAGACAGTGCGCGGCCCGAACCCCAGTCCCTGCACCAACTGGGCATGCGTCTTTGCCAGCACCTGGTCGTCCGCTACGAGGACCACGTGGCGGACATTCGGGACAGGCTCGCGTTGGCGCCCTGGCAGGAGCGCAAGGCCAAACGGATTCTGGCGTCCACATGCCAGGACAAGCTCTCCATCGCCGAAGTCGCCTCGCAATGCTCCATGTCCAGGAGTCATTTCTCCCGCGCCTTCAAGAAAACCACCGGCATGTCGCCGCAGGAATGGACGCTCAAGTCCCGTATCGAACGTGCCCAGCTCCTGATCGCCGAAGGCTCGATGTCCATGTGCGAAGTCGCCTTCGAGTGCGGATTCTCCGACCAGTCCCATTTCACCCGGACATTTCGCAAGCTGACCGGCATCTCCCCCAAGCGCTGGCAGCGTAGCCAGCAGTCATCGCTTCAGGTTGCGTGAGTTCGATTTCGGGCGAGCAGCGGTAGCGGGCGCAGGTGTAGGGTAGGCATCGGCCGATGGCGGACTGGCAACCACCGCTCGGTAAGGGCTGCAGCCGGCCTGGAGCAATGGGGCGGGTGAACACTTCTTGCTTCGCACCACTACCGTTACGTCAGCACCGGCCACCGATCATGTATTCAGGCAAACTCCCCCGGCGGGTCGGTGGTGACCACATACACCCGCCGATCCTCTCCCTCGCCAATCACCCTGTACTCGAAGGCTTTGCCCTTAGGCACTTGGGAGGGGGCGATGCCGGGCTGGCCGCCTTGGGGTTGGGGAAGTAGATCTTCCACACCTTGCCCGCCTCCAGTGAGATACGAGGCTAACGGGGTAGAACCCATATGAACTGAAGCCGGCCGAGCTGAGTGCTGACTCTATCTTCCAGCTTGGTGATACGGCGCTAGGCCGTGGCCATGGACTCGTCAATCAAAAGCTGAGCTTAAGCGGGTAGAGCCTTGCTACCCCTGACTCACCATGCCTGGATGATTTTCCGCAAGGTAGTGGTCTATGGTTCCCTGAATAGTCAATCAACAACCGTGTTAAAGGTGCGTGGAATGAACGGAGCCATGCAGTATCAAGGCCTCGCGTACGTAACTTTTGAAACCCTCTCTGAGCAGTCACCTGTAGAACTCACCCAGATTGCACTCATTGACCTCGGTAATTCGACTTACGAGCTCCGCTCGAAGCGCCAAGTCACCGCTCGTCGTTTAATCATTACGCCCATCAATCAGAAATCAATCCAGGGCAACATCATCAGTCAGGCGCCTGGAGTTACCACCTTTCGGCGAAGCGTCAACTGATTGCGGCTGTTTGCAAACGTTCCGTGCCATCGATCAGAAACTGACCATGCGGTCTACGCCTCGCTGTTTGTCCTCGCTATCCTGACGTCATCTTATTGGCTCGATTCATGGGCGGAGCTCATTATGAATCTCACTACTGGCGACATCAGCAAGCTCTTCGGAATCTACATGCCAGCCTACAGCTGCGAAGCGTCACGGATGGCGGACGGCAGCGTCACGCTTCAATTCTGCAGCAAGGCCAATCGGGATATCGTCACTATTCCTGGGCTTCCTACAACTCAGTTGGGTTCCGCACCGGCTATCAAGAAGCTGAGCAAATCCTTAAGCGAAGAGTTTGCGGTAGCGATCGCGCGTAAGGGCATTCGTGCGTGAATGTCGAGCGCGGTCCACACGCCTCCGATGAGCTGAGGCGGATAGCGGAAAAGATCGCCCAATGGCGCCCGACCCTGCCACCCGACAGGATAATTGCCCAAGTTCTGGGCAGAGCTGAAGCGGCGGGGTGCGAACCGGAAGCCCTCGCTGAGAAATATCTTGTCCACGCTCGTGACGGGCTTCGCCTACCCTGGGAACGGGAATAGGGCCCAAAGATCCGCTGGTGCCCTGCGTTTGTGCTCCCAGCATCATGTCCATTCTCAATGAAGCAGCCTCAAATGCGCCGGCGACTTGAACCCGGCCACGGGGCACCTTGCCGAGCAGGAACCGCACGCGCTGCAACTTCATTTGGGAACCAGCCCAGTTCTTTCTCCAGAGCGCATCTGATTTCCGTTCGAACAACCCGGGGCGCTGATCGGATATAGAACTCAGCATGACCGCGTATGTCCGCAGGCAGATTGCTCAGGTGATTCACGGCTTCTTCAAGGGTGGGGCACGTCCCATTTTCGCCGTTAAATCGCGGTGGCAGTGCCGTCCAGATCACGCCATCGAGCCTCTTCGAGCGGGCCCAGCGCGATATCTCTTCCGCGAACCGGTACCGATGCCTGTTGTTTGGAATGCTGCCAATACACCTTGGCTGTGATGAAGGGATCTTCTCTCTCTGCCGTAAAAACTCTCTCGCAGCAGCGATAGAGTCCGCTTCAACCAAGGCCCACAACACGCGAGTCATCGGTGCCCCCGGGGAAATGACCGCATCGAGCTCACCGTTGTCCCCTTCGCGTACAAAATCTATTGGGAGATCTGGTCCATCGTGCCTCCAGGCTTCCCTCACGGGGAGTATTCCCGGTTTCCATATCAGCGATCCCCAGCCGAGGCAGGCTATTCTCATCGCCCAGTGTTCTCCTGCATTCCTTGGGGTGGCCGCCGTTCGGTCACTGCCACCCCAAGCGGTAACCCACGGTTGGTCCTTAAGGCTTGCTCGTACCCGTTTTTGAACGGATCTCCTCTGTTTCCTTTTCCATTTTCTTAACTGATGTGGGCGTGATCACTTTGTCCACTGTCTCGGTCGCAGGATCGGGGGTCTCAAGTTTGCCGGCCCCTCTCTTCGACCCCTGTTGAGTTTCCTGCGAGCTTTCGGGAACGGGAGTTTTATCGTGGTCTGGGTTGTTCATGATTTTCTCCTCGATGGCTATGCAAGCTTCAATGGACGTTGGGCTCTGCCGATACCTGGACGACGAGGTCAACCTTTGCTCTCGCGGGGATCAGACTTCCGCGGATAGGTCCGCTCTTCTTCGAGGGTGCCATCGGCCCGGTGGACCTTTACCGACGCTTCCTTTCCAGCGAAGTGCATCGGTATCAGCAAAAGCATCTCGTCTTTGGTAGCTGCCTTCTTGAGTGACTTCGTGCTGCCTTCCTCATGCAGAACCCACTCGTTGTCTTTGGGTACCAAGTGATAATTTTTCATCAGCCAACCCTCTTCTTGAGACCGATGCGCTCGCGCATCTCTTTGGTAATGACTTGCTTCGTTTTTGGGTAGCCCGCCCAAGGGTCGTCGCTCCCCAGTTCGGTCAGTCGCTCGTGCAGGTTGTGGATGTTCCAGGCGTTCGCACCTTTGAGCTCTGCGACTTCCTCTCGGAAGATCGGAACCGATACGGGTAAGCCTTCACGGGTGCGCGCCGAGTAGGCGCCGATAGTCGTGGCACCCTGGCTGTTGCGCAGGTAGTCGATGAAGATCCGGCCGATCCGGTTCTTGGGGCCGGAAACAGCAGAGAAGCGATCCGGCAGTAGCTTGGCCATGTGCTTGACGATGGCGTGGCTGAACTCTTTCACCTCGTCCCAACTGGCCTTTGGCGCCAGCGGCACCACTATGTGGATACCCTTGCCGCCACTGGTTTTCAGGTAGGAGGCCAGACCCAGCTCATCCAGAATGGTGAGCGTCAGTTGGGTCGCCTCAACCATGCGTTTCCAGGGCAGCGCAGGATCGGGGTCTAGATCCAGCACAAAGCGGTTCGGTCGCTCGAGATCTGCAGATGTTGCGTTCCAGGTGTGAAACTCGACCGTGCTCATCTGCACGGCGCCCACCAGCGCTTCGACTCGATTGATCAGCATCACTGGTTGTCCCGAGTACTCCTTGCCCATGGTCTCGATTCCGGGAATAGCCAGGCGCTCGGCGTTTTTCTGGAAGAACAGCTCGCCAGCGATTCCCTCAGGGGCCCGAACCAGCGCAACGGGGCGATCTTTCAGATGGGGGTGTGTGAGCATCCACCGCGACACCCACGCGTAGTATTCGGCGAGCTGCATCTTCGTCGATCCGCTGGTGGCATCGATGACGCGCTCTGGGTGAGTGATACGAATCTGCTTTGCAGAAGGTGAAGGCTCTTCCCCGACACTCTTCTTCGTCCGTGGCTTCTTGGGAACAGGCTTCTCAACCTCAGCGGCTGGCTTCGCGCGCTCTTCAGTGATCGCCTTGGCGGGTTTGTCGTTACGCAACCCATGGAACACCGCGTGGCGAACGATTCCGTCCTTGGTGATCTCCGCGTACGCGACCTCGGCAAGTAGCTCCGGCTTGAGCCAATGGACACCTTTCGCTTCGAAGCCGGTCGGCGGGTTCACCAATGCCGTCTTTTTGATTTCCAGCGATTTGAGCTGCGAGAAGATTGAGTTCAGCGTTGATTCGTTGAATCCGGTACCGACCTTCCCGGCAAACCTAAGCTCGCCACTATCAGCGTCGTGCAAACCGAGCAACAACGCGCCGAACGCGCTTCGCGACCCCTTCGGCTCGGTATACCCAACGACCACGAATTCCTGACGGTGCTTACACTTGAGCTTGATCCAGGTACTGCTTCGCCGAGAAACATACGGGCTTCCGGCCAGCTTCCCGATAAGGCCTTCGAGGTGCATCTGGCAGGCGCTGTTGAGCATCGTTTCAGCTGACTCAGCGAAGTCCTCGGAATAGCGAAGAACCTCATCCTCACTGCGCTCCATGACCTGCGCCAGGGCAGAGCGACGTTGCTCCAAGGGGACGTCTCGTAGATCCATGCCATTGAGGTACGGCATGTCGAAGGCATAGAAGACGATGTTGCCGCTACTGCCCGAATCGAAGGCATTCTGGAGTGCCTGGAAATCAGGCACACCGTCTTCGTTCGCGACGATGACCTCGCCATCCAGCCAGGCCGATTCCAAACCGAGACTGGCAAGTGCCTCGGCCTGGCGGGGCATCTTGGACGTCCAATCATGCCCATTGCGGGTGAACAGCCTGACGGCCCCGTCATCGATCCGAGCCATGATCCGGTAGCCGTCGAACTTGATCTCATAGAGCCAATCGCCTTCCGGTACTGATTCAACCAACGTGGCCAGCTGGGGCTTGAGGGTTTCCGGTAGCGGAGCTGTGCGGGCGCCTTTCAGGGTGACGCTCTTGTTTTTCGTCGTCCTGCTCGACACAGTCTTGGCGGGTTTTGGTTCGGCCACCTTGCCGCTGCGCTTCTTCGGCACGATGGTACGGTCGCTCAACACGCTGTCGGGGAGGGCTTTTACGATGTCATAGTCGGAAGCAGGCCGAGCTGCCGCATCGTTGGACTTGATAAGAAACCACTGCTCCTGCTTCCCCTCGATATGGGTGCGAACGAGGTTCCAGGTACCGCTTAGCTTTTCGCCTTCGAGTTCGAACTTGAGCTTCCCTTTTCGGTAGCCCTCGGCTGGATCCCCAATCGGAATCCACACCCCTCTATCCCAGACGATGACATCGCCAGCTCCGTAGTGGCCTTCGGGAATGTTGCCTTCGAAGGTGGCGTAGTCGAGCGGGTGATCTTCCACATGAACTGCAAGCCTTCGCGACTTAGGATCGAGGCTCGGCCCCTTCGGGACCGCCCAGCTCTTGAGCGTGCCATCCAACTCCAAGCGGAAGTCGTAATGAAGGCGGGTTGCATCGTGCTTCTGGATGCAAAACTGCAGGGCATGGGCAGCAGGCGAGCGACGTTTCCTCGCATTTGAATTTCCCGATGGCTCGGGCGTAGCTGTGAAGTCGCGCTTACGGTTGTACTCGTCCAATCGCTTGGTCATGAGCAGGCTCGTACAGGTAGCCAGGAGCGGCGCATGCGCCGCGTCGATAGGGCTAGCTGTTATCCGCCGCCCTTAGAAGAGGACGAGGTATGGATCATGTTCGTTCCGGAGCGAAGACAAACGGCAACTCCTGACCGAAAGCAGCCACACCCGGACAGTCCACACTCCCATTACTTCGCATCCGACCCAGGCAATCTTTCGAGAACCCCTTCGCCCAGGATGAGGCTGGCGTCACCCTCCGGCACGGCCGCTTTCAACTCGTTCTCTGCCTGCCATTCGAGGCGGCCGCCTCGCAGGGTGGCCGTGCCTCTTGTGGCCGCCCCATTCCTGCCGCTGGTGACATGAAGAATGGCTTCCGATCCCGCAGCCACGCCTTTGACTTCCCCACCTTCGTTGACCCGACCGCAGTCGAGCGTGGCGAAGTAGTGGGTGCCGGTTATGGCGTTGCCCTGTTGGACCAGGTCGAAGCCTGTGCCGCCGCATTCGGCCTTTGCTTCTTTCTGTTCCGCTGTGCGCAGGTCCAGGTACCAGTGCCCGGTGAAGGAGGGCTCCGGGCCGCACAGGGCGGGGAGGGCGGTGAGAAGCAGCAGCGCTGCGATTGGGATTTTCAGGCGATGGGCAAGTCGGTGCGTGGGCTGGCGGCGTGGTGGGGTGGATTCGGGGCTGTGCCGCATGACGATCCTTGTTGGTGGGGATCTTTTGGAGGGAGTTAATTTCAGGAGCATCCAGTTGCTCCCTTTCGTGGCCAAATGGGTCGTAAATACCGTGGTCCCTTTCCGAGTGGCAGCTAACAATGGCTCGGTGATCTATCAGACAGGGAGCCTTCGCCTTGCATGTCGCCACTTTCTCTATTGGGTTCTATCAATTCGTACCTGTGCGGCTGCCCGGTGAGTCACTCCGCGCCACCCTCGGTAAGAAAAAGGAAGAGAACGTCGTGGGGTCGAGCCAGCGTCGCTAAGGAACATCAAGCTCCTGGCGCAGTTGCTCAAGAAGTTTTTCTACATTCAGGTTCGGATCGGCCAGTAGATAGCTCTTGGCCAGAACTGTAAGAGGATGCACCCCCATGTTCTCCGCCAGTTCTACCAGCTTGATCACTGTGGGGCTTTTGATGCCGCGCTCTACATCACTGACGTAGCTCTGGCTTGCTCCTACCGTTTCCTGTGAAAGCTCTTTGCTGATTCTCAATTCCTTGATGGCCTGCCCGAGTGCTTGCTTCAGTTCCATCCCGCCTACTCGCAAAAAGGAACGATGAAGCCCTCCGTTCGGCCATTAATCTATACTCAAAGGAGTATGTTTGGTCGAGTGAGATTTGCTCTTACATTCTCCCTCTCTCGTGGTTTGGTATGGAGGCTCCCGGCCAATGCACAGCGACCTGAAAACATGGACCCAGGACATCACCACCGTCCTCACCCAACCCCCGGGCCAACCCCAGCTGCAGGCTTTGGCAGACTGGCTGCAGCGCACCGTCCCGGTCGATTATTTCGCGCTGTTCCTCTTCGAAGGCAGCGATGCGCCCTTGCCGCTGTTCCACACCTTGCCCGCCGAGCTGCAGGCCACTTTCATCGACGACTACCGTGGCGGCGCGTACCTGTTCGATCCGTTCTTCCTCGCCTGCACCTTCGAGCGGCCGGATGGCCTCTACAGCATGCGCACGCTGGCGCCGGGGAGCTTTCGGGACAACCACTACTTCCAGCTCTACTACCGCCGCCTTGAGCTGAGCGAGGAGCTGGGCTTCTTCACCACGCCGGCACCGGGGTGTCGCGCGGTGTTGTCGTTGATGCGCGGGCAGGGCGGGGCGGCGTTCAGCGAGGAGGAGCTGGAGCTCCTGGGCATCGCGGCGCCGGTGGTGCAGGAGGTGGTGCGCCTGGCCTGTGAGGCGCGGGGCCAGCCGCCGGTGGATGCGCTGCAGCCCAGCGACCATGTGCGCGAGGTGTTCAGCCTGTTTGCGCGGGAGCTGCTGACGCCGCGCGAGTGCAAGGTGGTGCAGCTGCTGTTGCAGGGCTATTCCAGCAGCGAGATCGCCCAGCAGCTGCGCATCACCCGGGGCACGGTGAAGGTCCACCGGCGCAACCTCTACGACAAGCTGGAGATCGGCACCCAGGCGGAGCTGTTCGGATTGTTCGTGCGTGAGCTGATGGGCGCGCGGATGTTCAGCCGGCCGAGGCGTGTGCGCAGGTGATCGCCTGCGGCTGGAGCTGTCGGAGGGGCAAGGGCGCCTCCGTGAGGCCGCAGCGGCGGTTCACTCCTTCGCGGTCGCCTTGCCCAGCAACGCAGTGAAGCCATCGATATCCAGCGGCCTGCTGAGGAAATAGCCCTGGCCTTCCTCGCATGACATCGCCTTGAGCATGTCCAGATGCTCGGCGGTTTCGATCCCCTCCGCGGTCACGGTCAGCGACAAGGCGTGCCCCAGCTCCACGATCGCCCGGATGATCGCCTTGTCCTCCTCGCTGACGTGCGTGCGGTTGAGGAAGCTCCGGTCGATCTTCAGGCCATCGAAGGGGAAGCTGCGCAGGTAGCTCAGGGACGAATACCCCGTTCCGAAGTCGTCCATCGCCAGGCGCACGCCGAGTCCCTTGAGCCTGCGCATCAGCTCCAGCGCTCCTCCGGCATCGTCGAGCATGACGCTTTCGGTGATTTCCAGTTCGAGCCGGGAGGGGCTGATGGCCGAGTCGGCGAGCGCCTTGCCGATCCGCCCGGCCAGGCCGTCGCCCTTGAATTCGAGGGGCGAGAGGTTGAGTGACAGGAACAGGTGGGCCGGCCATTGCGCTGCCTGGTGGCAGGCGGTGGCGATCACCCAGTCACTCAGCGCGATGATCAGCCCGGTCTGCTCCGCAATGGGGATGAAGGTGCTCGGCGGGACTAGCCCGAGCTCGGGGTGTTGCCAGCGGACCAGGGCCTCCGCACCTGTCATCTGCCCGTCGGCGAGGCGGTAGCGCGGTTGGAAGTGCAGCCTCAGCTCTCCCTGCGTGATGGCGTTGCGCAGGTCGGTTTCCAGGCGCCGGCGCTCGATGATCCTGGCGTTCATCTCGCCCGAGTAGAACCGCCAGGTGCCACGGCCCGCCGCCTTGGCCTCGTACAGGGCGATGTCCGCATAGCGCAGCAGCTCGCTGGCCTCGGCCGCATCATTGGGCGCCATGGCGATGCCGATGCTGGCGCTCACGTAGGTGGGCTGCTGGTTGATGCTGATGGGCCGCTTGATGGAATCGAGCACGCGCTGGCACAGGGTCTCGACGTTGGCTTGCGAGCCGATATGCGAGAGCAGCAGGACGAATTCGTCGCCCCCGATCCTGGCGACCAGGTCCTTGTGCCGGACGCAATCGGCCAGGCGATCCGAAATCTCGTTGAGCACCTGGTCCCCCGCCGCGTGGCCGAGCAGGTCGTTGACCGATTTGAAACGGTCCAGCCCGACGAAAAGCATCACCAGCGGCTGCTCGCGCGTCGGCCTGGCTTTCAGCTTGCCGTCGAGGAACTCCCTGAGTCGCGCACGGTTGGCGAGCCCCGTGAGGGCGTCATGGCGGGACAGGAACTCGATTCTCCGCCGCGCTTCGATCTCCCCGGTCACATCGGTTGCGGTGCCCCGAAAGCCCTGGCCGTCGATGGCTCGCGCCGAAATGCGGGTGACCCGCTCCTGGCCGCCGCAGCCGAGGAAGCGGCAGAGGATGCTGTTGTCCGCAGGGAGGCCGGTGCGGCTCAGCCACTCGGACAGGGCGCCGCCCTCGGGAGACAGCAGCTCGTCGATCGGTTGGCCGATCCAGGCGTCCCGGTCCAGCCCGGTGACCGCCTGGAAACGCTCGGAAAGGAAGGTGAAGCGTCCCTGGCTGTCGATTTCCCATATCCAGTCGGAACTGGTTTCCACGATGTCGCGAAAACGCGCCTCGCTGATCGCCAGGGCGTCCTGGCTGCGCTGCAGGGAGACATAGCTCGCATCCAGCGCCATGGCGCCGACCGTGGTGCGGCGCAGCAACGCCCAGGCCATCAGGCACACCAGCAACGCGATGACGCCCAGCAGCGGGAAGCCCAGCGCCAGCAGGCGCCGGCCGGGTTTTTCCGCATCCCAGTGGAGGCTGCCTGCGGCCCCGTGTTCGCCCAGGGCGAGAATCGTCTTGTCGTTCAGGTCGGCCGGGGTTGCAGTGCGCAGCCCCTCGACGCCGTACTCCCTGCCCAGTTGCTCCAGGGAGGCCGGGTCCAGGATGCGCACGAAGATCAATACCGAAAATGGCCCGGTATCCGGCCGAATGGACGGGTCCGATCCCGGCGTGATGGCTGCTGCCGCGACCAGGGCGGGCTGCCCGTCGATATCCACGAATGCCGTGACGGGGGTTTCCGACTCCGCTCCGAGGCGGGCCTGGTCGAGGAGTGGCCCGAGGGCGCGCTTGAGCCAAAGCGAGGCGTCCGTGGGTTGCTGTTGGCCATTGATCACGGCGTACCGGGTGTGGCCGGCGCCATCCACGACGAACACCCCTTGCAGCCCGAAGTCGTCGAACAGGGTCGGCCCCAGGTTCTGCCGAACATACGCCCAGTCCGGGTCCACCTCCTGATGCAGGTGGCGATAGGCATCCCCCCAGAACGCGTAGTCCCGGAGGGTCGAACGCAGTGATTTATCGAGTGAGTGAATGGCCTTCTCGGTGTAGAACGCGCTCTCTATCTCCTCGGTCTTGTCCAGGTCATGCCCCAGGTAGATGAGCAGATAGGCAGCGAGCAGGAAGGCGCTGGTGAGCAGCCCGAAGAACTTCAAGAGAGACGCCCGCGTCAACGCCACGCTGGAGCGATTGGGTGATGGCCTGTCCGTGCGCGGGGTTACGTCTGTCATCAAGTCCTCACTGGTGGAGGGCCGCGCGGCTCGGCGCGGCCCAGGCCATTTCAGTTTATGTGAGCGCGGAGAAAATGCTGGGGAGTATGCGCAAGGCCGCCCGGGCCGCGATGCAGCCACGGCCTAGAACAACAGACCTGCGCAGGGCGGAAAGTTGCAGGGATTGCGCAGCGAAGCCGTACCGGTGCGAACCCGGGTGGAATGGGGTGCGCACGATTACGCCTCGCCTCTGCCAGGGTCGGTCAGGCGGCCGATGCGGGCGATCCTTGCAGCAGGTACACCGTCAATCCGACCAGCGCACAGGCCAGCAGCACCTGGATCACGCCGCGCTTGAAATGGAACAGGGCGACGGCGGCGGCCAGCGCGATCAGCGCCGAGGGCCAGTCGAAGTGCCCCGCGAAACCCTGCGGCCACAGCACGTGATAACCGAAGAACAGCGCCAGGTTGAGGATCACCCCGACCACGGCGGCCGTGATGGCCGTGAGGGGCGCCGTGAACTTCAGCTCGTTGTGGGTCGATTCCACCAGGGGCCCACCCGCGAGAATGAACAGGAAGGAGGGCAGGAAGGTGAACCAGGTGACCAGGCTGGCGGCGACCGCACCGGCGAGGAAGGCATGCTCGGCGCCGAACACCTGCTGCACGTAGCCCCCCACGAAACCGACGAACGCCACCACCATTATCAGGGGGCCCGGCGTCGTTTCACCCAGGGCCAGGCCATCGATCATCTGCGTGGGGGTGAGCCAGCCGTAATGGCCGACCGCGCCCTGGTAGACATAGGGCAGCACGGCATAGGCGCCGCCAAAGGTCAGCAGCGCCGCCTTGGTGAAGAACCAGCCCATTTGCGTCAGCGTGCCGTCCCAGCCGAACAGCGCTGTCAGCAGCCCCATGGGCAACACCCACAGCGCCGCACCTATCGCCGCCAGCGAAGCCAGGCGTGACCAGCGGAAGCGCGCATGCTCCGGCGTGGGAGTGTCGTCATCGATCAGCGCCGGGCCGCTGGACTGCCGGGCCGCGCCATGGCCACCGCCGACGCTGAAGATCCCCGGGGCGAGGTGCCCACCTAAGTAACCGATGACGGCGGCTCCCAGCACGATCAGCGGGAACGGCAGGTTGAGGGCGAATATCGCCACGAACGAGGCGGCGGCTATCGCCCACAGCCAATTGTTCTTCAGGGCGCGGGAGCCGATGCGGTGAGCGGCCTGGACCACGATCGCGGTGACGGCGGGCTTGATCCCGTAGAACAACCCGGCCACCACCGGAACGTCACCGAAGGCGATGTAGACCCACGAGAGCGCGATCAGGATGAACAGCGAGGGCAGCACGAAGAGCGCCCCCGCGATCACACCGCCCCAGGTGCGGTGCATCAGCCAGCCGATATAGGTCGCCAACTGCTGGGCCTCCGGGCCGGGCAGCACCATGCAGTAGTTCAAGGCATGCAGGAAGCGGCGCTCGGAGATCCACCGCCGGCGCTCCACCAGCTCCTGGTGCATGATCGAAATCTGCCCGGCCGGGCCACCGAAGCTGATGAAACCGAGCTTGAGCCAGAACAGGAAGGCCTGGAACAGGCTGACGGGCTCGGTGCGGGGTAGATCCTGTGCTGCCGGGGGCAGGGTGGTCTCATCCATTGGCGCTCTCGTTGTTTGCAGGTGCCGCCAGCAGCCGATCGAACGTGCAGGCGGCTGTCAGCAGGTGATCGTCATCGGGAACGGTTCGTGCAGCCCGGGCGACATACGCTCGCCGCCCGTGCTTCGGCGGATCGAGCGGCACCGACTTCCAGGCAGTGCAGCAGTGCCCCGGCCGGGCCGGGCGAGCCCTGCCAGACACTTATCACATAATGATCGCTACGCTACGCCTGCTTCTACCCATTGTGAATATCCGGCAGTTGGCCGTCTGTGGCCTGGTTCGAATGGCCAAGCATGTCCGATAGCGCTCCGGGGCGAAGGGCATTTGCACGAGGAGCCGCCTGCCGGCACGGGCGCCCCTCAGCCGGGCGAGGGCAACGTTCCACTTCCACCAGCCCCTGCCACATCCCTCGGAACGAGACTCCCTGAACCTCTCTTGCTCCTCCCCGGTCAGCTTCTACAAGCGCGGAAAGGGGAGTAACCATGAGTATTTCGTTGCGGGGCCAGGTCGCCCTGGTGACCGGCGGCAGTTCCGGGCTGGGGGCTGCTTCTGCGCGGGCGCTGGCCGTGGCCGGGGCTGCGGTGGTGATCAACTACCACGCCCATGGCGAGTCGGCAGAGGCGCTGGCCGATGAGATAGCCGCCAGCGGCGGCGAGGCCATCGCCGTGGGGGCCGATATCTCCCGGGAGGATCAGGTCGAGCGGCTCTTCGCGCGCGCCCTGGAGCGCTTTGGCCGGCTGGATATCCTGCTGGCCAATTCGGGGCTGCAGAAGGATGCGCCGATCACCGAGATGACCCTGGACGACTGGAACGGGGTAATCGGCGTCAACCTCACCGGGCAGTTCCTCTGTGCCCGCAGCGCGGTGCGTCAGTTTCTCGCCCAGGCGCCGCGCCCCGGGCTTTCCCGGGCGCGGGGCAAGATCATCCACATGAGCTCGGTGCACCAGAGCATTCCCTGGGCCGGGCATGCCAACTACGCCGCGTCCAAGGGCGGTGTCGACCTGCTGATGCGCTCCATCGCCCAGGAAGTGGGCGAGCACGGGATTCGCGTCAACAGCATCGCTCCCGGTGCCATCCGCACCGCCATCAATGCCGAGGAAACCGCCGATGCCGCTGCCGAGCGCAAGCTGCTGGAGCTGATTCCCTACGGGCGCGTGGGTGAGCCGGAGGATGTGGCCAATGCGGTGGTGTGGCTGGCCTCCGACCTGGCTGACTACATGCACGGTGCCACCCTGGTGATCGATGGCGGCATGAGCCTGTACCCGGAGTTTCGCCACAATGGCTGACGCCCGTGCCACCGAGGGCGTGTCGCGGCAAGCCCCGATCCGCGACCACGGCATCATCGGCGATATGCGCAGCGCGGCGCTGGTAGCGGATACGGGCAGCATCGACTTCTTCTGCTGGCCGGATTTCGACAGCCCGACGGTGTTCGGTGCCTTGCTCGACGGTGATGACGCCGGTGTATTCCATCTGGCGCCGGACCTGCCCGACGCCCGCCGCCAACAGATCTACATCCCCAACACCAACGTGCTGCTGACCCGCTGGATCGCCCGCGACACGGTGGTGGAAATCACCGACCTGATGCCCATCGGTCGCCACGAAGATGACCTGCCGCGCCTGGTGCGGCGTGTCCGGATGCGCAATGGCGAGGCAACCCTGCGCATGCGCTGCAACGTGCGGCTGGATTACGGCCGGGCCGCGATGACGGTGCGTCGGGACGGCGACGATGTCCGTTTCGCCGCTGTCGGGCAGCCCAGCCTGCGACTGTCGTCGACGACCGCCCTGTCGGTCGAAGGGCAGAGCGCCGTCGCCGAGTTCGCGCTGCGACAGGGCGAGGTGGTCGAGTTCGTGATCGGCGCAGCGGACGACCCCAGCGTCAATGCCGGCCAGTGCCCGAGCTACCTGACCGACACCCTCGCGTTCTGGCGCCGCTGGTGCGGGCAATCCAGCTATCGGGGCCGCTGGCAGGAAATGGTCACCCGCTCGGCACTGGCCCTCAAGCTGCTGACCTCCCGCAAACACGGCGGCATCATCGCCGCGGCCACCTTCGGCCTGCCGGAAACCCTCGGCGGCGAGCGCAACTGGGATTACCGCTACACCTGGATCCGCGATGCGTCCTTCACCGTCTACGCCTTCATGCGCCTGGGCTATGCCGACGAAGCCAACGCCTTCATGGGCTGGGTGCGCCAGCGCATGGGCGACTGCTGCGACGCATCGCGCACGCTCGGTGTGCTCTATGGCCTGGACGGGCGCGCGGCAGTCCCCGAGGAGGAATTGCCGCACCTGGCGGGCTACGCCGGCTCCACGCCGGTGCGCGTGGGCAATGACGCCTACCAGCAGGTGCAGCTGGACATCTACGGCGAGCTGATGGACGCCGTCTACCTGGCCAACAAATACGGCAACGCCATCTCCCACGATGGCTGGCAGCATGCCACCCGCCTGGTGAATCACGTCTGCGAGCACTGGCAGGAAAAGGACGTGGGCATCTGGGAGATGCGCGGCAGCGACCGGCACTTCCTCCATTCGCGGCTGATGTGCTGGGTGGCCCTGGACCGTGCCCTGCGCCTGGCCTACAAGCGCTCCCTGCCGGCGCCGTTCGACCATTGGGTGCGGACCCGGCAGGCCATCCACGACGATATCTGGCAGCACTTCTGGAATGACGAGTTGGGCCACTTCGTCCAGTACCGGGGCGGGCGCAGCGTCGACGCCTCCATGCTGCTGATGCCATTGATGCGCTTCGTCGGCTCCAGCGATGCGCGCTGGCTGGCGACCCTGGAGGCCATCGAGCGCGCCCTGATGCGCGATGGCATGGTCTACCGCTACCGCAACGACGACGCCCATGACGACGGCCTGGTGGGCGAAGAAGGCGCCTTCACCGCGTGCTCCTTCTGGTACGTCGAATGCCTGGCCCGCGCCGGCCAGGTGGAAAAGGCCCATCTGGAGTTCGAACAGCTGCTGCGTTTCGCCAGCCCCCTGGGCCTGTATGCCGAGGAATTCGACGTGCAGGGCAATCACCTGGGCAACACGCCCCAGGCACTCAGCCACCTGGCGCTGATCAGCGCCGCCACCTTTCTCAATCGCAAGCTCGACGGCGACAAGACCCTCTGGCAACCCTGAACGGGACCGAGGGCCGCAGCGCGGAGGTGAACCCATGTCGGACGTGAAGTTGACCGAGCAGGAGGCCAGAAGCCGCAGCTACCCGGTGCAGGAGAACATGCCGGTGCAGCAGCGCCTGTGGCTCTTCGAACGGCTGGGGCTTTGGTGGATGCTGCTGATGGTGCTGCTGACCCTGGCCGGGTTGTTCTCCAAGGGGGTGTTGAGCAGCCACCGAATCAGCAGCGCGCAGGGGCACCTGAGCGTCGAGTACGAGGGCTTCCTGCGTAATGGCGCCACTTCCGTGCTGGTTATCGACCTTCAGGGGCAGCCGGGGGCAACGCTGCCCTTGGCCATCGAAGGCGAGCTGCTCGATGGCCTGACCGTGGAAAGCATCACGCCACCTGTGCCCGGGGCCGCCACCTTCGAAAGCACGGGCATGCGGCTGCAACTGCTGGCCGGCTCCGACGGCCATGCCCGGGTGCACCTGGGCATCCGCGCCGACGGGGTCGGGCTGTACCGCTCCGAGGTCCGGGGCGGCACGGGCAGCGTGCACCTCAACCAGTTCATCTACCCCTGATCCGAGGCGACCATGGACGCAGTGCTACGCGCGGCCGGCATCTACCTGGTGCTGTTGCTGATCTTCAAGTTCGCCGGGCGGCGCTCGCTGGCCGAGCTGACCCTCTTCGACCTGATCCTGCTGTTGATCATCAGCGAGGCGACCCAGCAGGCGCTGCTGGGCGACGATTTCTCCTTCACCAACGCGGCGCTGGTGATCATCACCCTGGTGGCCATCGATGTGGTGCTGGCCCGCCTGAAATGGCGCTGGCCGCAATTCGACCTGTGGATGGAGGGGTCGCCCACCATAGTGGTGGAAAACGGAACGCCGATTGAAGGTCGGCTGCGCGCCATGCGCATACGGGTGGAAGACATCCTCGAGGCCGCCCGGGAAAAGCAGGGCCTGGAGCGCCTGGAACAGATCAAGTTCGCCATCGTCGAGAAGAACGGCAAGATCTCCATCATCCCCGCCGAGGACGGCTGAACGGCCGTCGCCTGTGATCGCAAAGGTTGAACGGTGGCCGCAGCCGGCCAGTCGACCCCTGTGCAGCCGGTAATTCCTCCGGCTGCCAATCGTGACTGGAGAGCAGCGATGAAACAGTACCCAACGCCCCCGTTCCCCGCCCAGAAACAGCCGGTGCCCGGTTCGCAGCAACGCATGGAGCCTTACCCCGACTGTGGCGAGCAGAGCTACAAGGGCAGCGGTCGCCTGGCTGACAAGATCGCCCTCATCACCGGAGCCGACAGCGGCATCGGCCGCGCCGTGGCCATCGCCTTTGCCCGCGAGGGCGCCGATGTCGCCATCGCCTACCTGGACGAGCACGAAGACGCCAGGGAGACCGCCCGCTGGGTGGAAGAGGCCGGCCGCCGGTGCCTGCTGCTGCCGGGCGACCTGGCGCGCAAGGAGCAGTGCCACGACGTGGTGGCCAGGACCGTGGAAACCTTTGGCCGCATCGACGTGCTGGTCAACAACGCCGCGTTCCAGATGACCCATGCCGAACTGGCCGACATCCCCGATGAGGAATGGGTGCGCACCTTCGACATCAACATCACCGCCATCTTCCGCATCACCCAGGCGGCGGTGCCACACATGGCGGCAGGCAGTTCGATCATCAACACCACTTCGATCAACTCCGACACGCCCAAGCCCACCTTGCTGGCCTATGCGACCACCAAGGGCGCGATTGCCAACTTCACCGCCGGCCTGGCGCAGTTGCTCGGTGAAAAGGGCATACGGGTCAATTCGGTGGCGCCCGGGCCGATCTGGACCCCGCTGATCGTGGCGACCATGACCGAGGAAGACATCAAGAGCTTCGGCGCCGAAACGCCCCTGGGCCGCCCCGGCCAGCCGGTGGAGGTGGCCCCCATCTACGTGCTGCTGGCCAGCGACGAATCCAGCTACACCTCGGGCTCGCGCTACGGCGTGACCGGCGGCAAGCCCATGCTTTGAGCGACAGACAGGCGGAGGCCCAGGCCTCCGCCTGCCGGCCAATGAATTCGCCCCACGCAAAGGCATCGTGCCGCCGCTGGGCGTGACCGCTGCGTAGGGTGGAGGTCTCTTTTCACCTCCACCTGCTGTGCCCGTGCCGGGCTGCGAAGAGCGGGTGATGCGCCGTCTACCTGCGTGCAGGGCATTTCGCGAATGAATTCGCTCCCACGCAAAGGCATCGTGCCGCCGCTAGGCATGACCGCTGCGTAGGGTGGAGGTCGCTTTTCACCTCCACCGGCTGTGCCGTTCCGGGCTGCGAAGAGCGGTGATGCGCCGTTCACCTGCCTGCAGGGCATTTCGCGAATGAATTCGCTCCTACAGGAAGGCGCGGCGTTTTTCATGGTGCTCGTCCCGCTCATCCATGACGCCGGCCCGCCCCGGGTCAGAAGCGCTCGTCCACCATGCGGAAGGGGTAGGGCACGGGCTTGTAGCGGCCGATCTTGCCGCGCTTGGGCAGCTCGATTTTCTGCTCTTTGGTGATGTCCTGGTAGGGCACTTGCGCCAGCAGGTGGCTGATGATGTTCAGGCGC
Source organism: Pseudomonas tohonis (assembly GCF_012767755.2). Classification (NCBI taxonomy): domain Bacteria; kingdom Pseudomonadati; phylum Pseudomonadota; class Gammaproteobacteria; order Pseudomonadales; family Pseudomonadaceae; genus Pseudomonas; species Pseudomonas tohonis. Next base: position 3,793,261 of record NZ_AP023189.1, on the reverse strand, counting down.
ACGCGCCGCTTGTCTTCGGAGCGCGCCATGTACCAGGGCGCCCAGGAGGAGTCGGTGGCGGCGAACATCTCGTCGCGGGCGCGGGTGTAGTCGTCCCAGCGGTGGAAGGACTTGATGTCCATGGGCGAGAGCTTCCAGATCTTGCGGCCGTCGTGGATGCGCTCCTCCAGGCGGCGTTGCTGCTCCTCGGCGCTGACTTCCAGCCAGTACTTGATGAGGAGGATGCCGGACTCGACGATCATCCTCTCGAACAGCGGCACCACGGAGAGGAACTTGACGGCCTGTTCCTCGGTGCAGAAGCCCATGACCCGCTCGACGCCGGCGCGGTTGTACCAGCTGCGATCGAAGATCACCACTTCACCGGCCGCAGGCATGTGGTGCAGGTAGCGCTGGCCGTACATCTGGGTCTTCTCGCGCTCGGTGGGTGCCGGCAGCGCCACCACGCGGAACACCCGTGGGCTGACCCGCTCGGTGATCGCCTTGATGGTGCCGCCCTTGCCGGCGCCATCGCGGCCCTCGAAGATCACGCAGACCTTCAGCCCCTTGGCCACCACCCACTGCTGCAGCTTGACCAGCTCGATGTGCAGGCGCTTCAGTTCCTTCTCGTAGACCTTGCGCTCCAGCTTCTCGGCAGCCTGCTGTTTCTTCCTGGCCATGTCCCGTGCTCCATCAGTGGAAGGGGAAGATGTAGTTCATCCACGCGGCCATGCGCAGGAGGATCTTGCGCATGATGGCGACATGGTGGAAATGCTCGGAGTACAGCGCCGCCTGCCCGTAGGCGCCGCCCGGCATCAGGCTGCGGTACTGCTCGAAGTCGGGGTCGGTCACCTCCAGCACCACCGGCACGCGGCCCGGCGGGGGCGAGCCGGTGAAGCCGATCAGGTTGCCGCTGGGCTGCACCTGGCCTTCGGCGATCACCGGCATGACCATCTTCACGCGCGCCGCGAACACCTCGCCGGGGATGCCGTCGAAGGCGATCTCCGCCTCGTCGCCCGGGGTCAGGCGCAGCTGGCTGTTCTGCCGCATCCAGGCCACGTAGGAGTGGTCTTCCAGGGGCACGAAGACCATCGCCGGGCGCAGCGGCATCTTCACCGCGTAGATGCCCGGGCGCAGCGACACCTGGGTGACGTAGCCCTTGCCCGGAGCGCGGACGGTGGTGTTGTCCAGTTCGAACTGGGCGATGTTGAGCTGGCCTTGCAGGTCGTCCATGCGCGCCCGGGTGGTGTCGACATCGCGCAGGTTGCCGACGTTGCGCCGGGCCAGTTCGCTGGCACGGAACTGGTCAGCCTTGGCCGAGACGAGCTGGGCCTTGAGCGACTTGACCCGGTTCTCGAAGGGCGTCGGGTCGATGCGGAACAGCACGTCGCCCTTCTCCAGGATGCGGTTGCCCTGCACCGGCACCTCGATCACCTGGCCGCTCACGGCGGGCACGATCGGGGTGCTGACGAAGTAGCTGCGCGAGACCTCGGAGTAGGGGTGGTTGTAGTTCATCAGGAAGATCAGCGCGCCGATGAGGACGATGCCGCCCAGCACCGCCGTCGGCACGGTCCACTTGTTCAGCGGGATGCGGAACAGCTTGAAGATCGCCACGCAGATCGCGGTGTAGGTGAGGATGAGCAACAGGTCCATGGCTCAACCCTCCTGCCGTGGCAGTTCCACGGGCGCTTCGGCTGGTACGGCGGGGGGCGCCTCCAGGGCGGCCAGGCGCAGCTTCAGCTCGCCCAGCTCACGTTCCAGTTCCTGCAGGCGGGCGTCGTCCACGTGCGTCGGCTTCGGCGTGGTGGAAAAGCCCCAGCCACGGTCTTCGCGGTAGAGCGTTGCCCAGATCCACAGGAACGGCCAGATGGCGTGGAGGGTGAACAGGCTGATCCAGCCGGCGACGTGAATGGCATCCTGTTGCGGATGCTTGCGGTGCACGGCGATTTCATAGGGGATGTCGTGAATCGCGATGACCCCGTAGAACAACACGATGCCCACGAATATGAGCATTCCCAGCGCGACGTAGTCGAGCATTCCGGCCTCCTTGGCACGTGTGTGCAACAAAGACGCTAGCAGGCAAAACGGAGCGGCGCTTGGCCCGTATGTCGCCTTGGGCCTTGGTGCTCATGGCGGGGGATCGCGACCTTGCCGCGCGGCGATTTCCACCCTTCCAGGATGGCGTAGAGCGAAGCGAAACCCATGCTGCGGGCGTGCCAGGCGTCCACTGCCTTGCCGGGAACACCGCGCGGTGGTGCGCGCGGCGCACCCTACAAGAGCCCAACCCCTGGCCGCGTAGCCCGGGCTTCAGCCCGGGGATGATCTGGCGAGCGGGTCAGCGCGCGAGCAGCCATTGCTCCGCGTTGCGGTAGATCGAGGCCACCTCGTCGGTGATGCCGGACATGCGCAGGAAGTCGTGGGTGAAGCCGCGTTCCAGGGACAGGGTCACCTCGGTGCCGCCCTGGCGCAGGTGGTCGGCATAGGCGTGGCCTTCGTCCACCAGCGGGTCGTACTCGGCCAGCGACAGGTAGGTCGGCGCCAGCGGTGCGGTGGCTGGGCCGAGCAGCGGCGAGGCACGCCAGTCCAGGCGTTGCCCGGCGCTGCAGTAGTGCTGGTAGAACCATTCCAGGGTCAGGCTTTCCAGCAGGTAGCCCTCGGCGTAGCGGCGGTGGGAGTCCCGTTGCCGGCTGATGTCGGTGACCGGGTAGAACAGCAGCTGGGCGAAGGGCTTCAGGTGCTGCCGCTCCGGCGCGATCACCGCTTCGGCGGCGAGGACGGTGGCCAGGGTGGCGCCCACGCTGTCGCCGGCCACGGCGAAGCGCTGGGCGAGGCCCAGTTCCCGGGCGTGCCCGACCAGCCAGTTGGCGCAGTCGCTGGCGTCATCGACGGCGGTCGGGAAGGGCGCCTCGGGGGCGCGTCGATAAGCCGGGGCCAGCACCGCGAAGCGCCCGCTGGCGGCCAGGCGGCGGCACACCGGGTCGTGCGAGTCCAGGTCGCCCACCACGTAGCCGCCACCGTGGAAGTAGAGAATGGTCGGCAGCGCTTCGCCCTGCCGGTGTTCCGCCCGGTAGAGGCGAGCCTCCAGCTCGGCGCCGTCGCGGGTGGGGATGCCCAGCGGCGTCACCGCCACCGAGCCCGGCGGGTCGGGGTCGAGGACTTGCGAGGTCGTGGAGAACTCCTGCCGCGCCTGCTCGACGCTGAGCTCGTGCATCGGGCGGCTCTTGCCGCTCAAGCGTCCCAGCTCGGCCAGCTCCAGGAAGGCTTCGAGATTCGGGTCCAGGGACATAGGTGTTCCTTATCGTCGGTACGGATGGAAAAAGGGGCCCCCGGCAGGCCGGGGGGCGGGTGTCAGCCTGCGACCGGCTCGCTGTCCAGCACCCAGTCGAGGAGGTCGTCGAGCAGGGCCGGGTGGCGCAGGATGTCGTAGTGCCCCGCGGCCACGGCCTGGTGCGAGCCGGCAGCGGGGAAGTGACCCTGCAACAGGCGCTGCTCGCCGGCGGGCCGGCCCTGCGTCGCCCACCAGCAGGCCGTCGGCGCCGCGATGCGGGGCACGTGCCGCCAGGCCAGCGAGAGGTGCTTGAGCTTCATCGCCGCGAGGAAGGTCTGGGCCAGCTCGTCCGCCGTGATGGCCGAGCGGGCGACATCGCCGCCGGCAGCCTCCAGGGCCCCGGTGATCCAGCGGCGCACCGCCTGCGAATCGCTGCCCGGGGGCAGCGGCGTGCTCGGCAGCGCATCAGCGGGCACGCCCAGCAGGGTGGCGAGGAAGGCGCTCAGCTCGCGCTCCCAGCCTTCGCCGTCGTCCTCGTGCGACCCGACCGGGGTGAAGCAGTCCACCAACCCGACCTGCTCGACCTCCTGTCCCTGGCGCTCCAGCTCCTGGGCCACCAGCAACGCCAGCGCGCCGCCGAGCGACCAGCCCAGCAGGCGGTACGGCCCCTCGGGCTGCTGCCGGCGGATGAAGCGGGTGTAGTCGATGGCCATGGCCTCCAGGGAGTGGTCCTGCCAGTCGCGGTCCAGCAGCATGCGGCACTGGATGCCATGGACGCTGCAGCGCCCTTCGAGCCGCCGGGCCAGGGGCTCGTAGTCGAACACCGTGCCGAAGCCCGCGTGCAGGCAGAACAGCGCCGCGCCGGCCTGGCCGGGCGTGTTGAGCGCCAGCAGCGGATCGGGTTCGCGTACCTGCTCGTCGTAGCCGGACAGCTCGGCGATGGTGGGTTTGCCGATCATGTCGCGCAGCTTCAGGGTCAGCCCGAGTTCCGGGCGGGCGCGCAGCTTCGACAGCACCTTGAGGATGCGCAGCGAGTCGCCGCCGAGTTCGAAGAAGTTGTCCGTGACCCCGACCCGCTCGATCTCCAGCACCTCCTGCCAGATGTCCGCCAGGGCGCGTTCCGTGTCGTTGCGCGGTGCGACGAAGGTGCGCAGCCTGAGGTCGGGCGCCGGCAGCGCGTTGCGGTCGACCTTGCCGTTGGCGTTGAGCGGCAGCGCCGGCAGCACGGCGATGTGCACCGGCACCATGTACTCCGGCAGCTCGCCCTGCAGCGCCGCACGCAGGCTGTCGCCCTGCAGGTCGGCGGCGCCGGACACGTAGCCGATCAGTTGCTGGCTGCCGTTGACCTCGCGGGCGACCACCACGGCGTCCTGGATGCCGGGCAGGGCCCGCAGGCGCGCCTCGATCTCGCCCGGCTCGATGCGGAAGCCACGGATCTTGATCTGGTTGTCCAGGCGGCCGAGGTAGTCGATGACGCCATCGGCGCGCTGGCGCACCCAGTCACCGGTGCGGTACAGGCGGCCGCCGATGGAGAAGGGGTCGGCGACGAAGCGTTCGGCGGTGAGCCCTGGGCGCTGGTGGTAGCCGCGTGCCAGGCCTTCGCCACCGATGTAGAGCTCGCCGGCGACGCCGCGCGGCACCGGGTTGAGGTGGCCGTCCAGCACGTAGAGGCTGCGCTGGCCGACCCGCGAGCCGATGGGCGCGTAGCGAGCGCCGCAGGTGCCGCTGGCGGCGGTCTTCCACAGCATCGGCGTGACCACCGTTTCGGTGGGGCCGTAGCCATTGGTCAGGGTGACCGGCTTCAGCGCGCGCTTGACCCGCTCGAAGTTGGCCTCGGCCACCGCGTCGCCGCCGAAGCAGTAGACCCGCACCGGCGGCGGCGACTGCTCCCGGGCCTGGGCGTATTCGGCCAGCTGCTGCAGGTAGGCGGGCGGGAAGCAGGCGATGTCGATGCGCTGTTCGTGCAGGGCCTGCCAGGTTTCCTCGGCGGTCCACAGGCGGTTGTCGCGGATCACCAGGCAACCCCCGTGGGACAGGGTGGTCAGCCAGCGTTCCTGGGCGCCGTCGAAGGCGAAGGACATGAACAGCAGCTCGCGGGTCTGCGCCGTCATCTCGTACAGCTCGCCGATGGCCTGGCAGTGCATGCGGATGGCCTCGTGGGCCACCGCCACGCCCTTGGGCTTGCCGGTGGAGCCGGAGGTGTAGATCAGGTAGGCCAGGTGGCTCCCTTCGGCGTGCACCGGCAGCTCATCGGCGGCACGTGCGGGCAGCGGCTCGTCGAGCAGCAGCAGCGGCGTTGCCCAGAAGCCGTCGAAGCGCTCGCACAGCGGGCGCTTGCTGATCAGCAGGCGCATGGCGGAATCCTCCACCACCCAGCGCAGGCGCTCGGCGGGGTGCTCGATGTCCAGCGGGACGTAGGCCGCCCCGGTCTTCATCACCGCGTAGAAGGCCACCAGGGTGTCCACCGAGCGCTCCAGGGCGACGCCGACGATACTCTCCGGGCCGATGCCCCGCTGGCTCAGCTCGGCGGCCAGGTGGGTGGCGCGCTGCTCCAGTTCGGCGTAGCTCAGGCTGTGCCCGGCGCACACCGCGGCGATCGCCTCGGGCTGCACCAGGGCGTGCCGGCGGATCTGCTCCGCCAGCAGCGGCTGGGCCTGCGAGGGCAGGAAGTGGTTCTGCTCCTCGAGCAGCGCCTGCTCCGCCGGGGGCAGCATCGGCAGGCTGCCGATGCGCGCGTCCGGCTGCGCCAGCAGCGCCCGCAGGAGGGTTTCGAAGCTGCTGCGGATCAGCTGCACGGCCTCTTCGGTGAAGGCGTTGCGCAGGTAGAGGAACTCGATGCTGAAGGTGTCTTCGAGGTGCACCGCCAGGTCCATGGCGAAGTTGGTCACGTCGCGCCCGTTGACCTTGCCGAAGCGCAGGTGCTCCTGCTCGGCCTCCTGCAGGCGTTCGTCCACCGGGTAGTTCTCGAACACGATGATGCTGTCGAACAGCGCCTGGCCACCCTGGCCGGACCAGCGTTGCAGCTCCGCCAGCGGGGTGTGTTCGCGCTCGCGCACTTCGACGTTGTAGCCCTGCAGCTGCTCCAGCCACTGGCGCACCGAGTGCTCGGGGCGCGGCGTCTGGATGATCGGCAGGGTGTTGATGAACAGGCCGAGCATCTCGTCGGCGCCGGGCAGGCTGGTGGGGCGGCCGGCCACGGTGGCGCCGAAGCAGACGGTGGCCTGCCCCGTGCAGCGTTGCAGGAGCAACAGCCAGGCGGCCTGGATCAGGGTGTTGGGGGTGACGCGCAGGCGCTGTGCCTGCTCGCGCAGGTGCTGCGTGGCGTCGCGGTCCCAGTGCAGGTACAGCGCCTGGTGGCCGACGCCGTGGGCGTCGGGGCGCGGTGCCAGGTGGTCGGCGAGCAGGGTCGGCCCTTCGAGGGCTTGCAGCTTCTGCCGCCAGAAGGCTTCCAGGGGTTCGCCGGGCTGGGCCTGCAGCCAGGCGATGTAGTCGCGGTAGCGGCCACGGCGCGGCGCGGGCTCCAGGCCGTTGTAGGTTTCCAGCACTTCACCCAGCAGGCGCGAGTTGCTCCAGCCGTCCATGAGGATGTGGTGGCTGGTCCACACCAGGTGTGCGCGGCCGTCCCCCAGGGTGACCAGGGTCAGGCGCATCAGCGGCGCCTGCAGCAGGTCGAAGCCGCGTGCGGCCTCGTCCTCGGCCAGGGCCAGCAGGGCCTCGGGCGTCACCTCGCGCTGGCTCCAGTCCAGTAGCGTCGCCGGCAGGCGGGCGCTGCGGTAGACCACCTGCAGGGGCTGGGCCAGGTGGCTCTCGCTGCAGAAGCCGGTGCGCAGGATCTCGTGGCGGGCGATCACCGCGTTCCAGGCCGCGACGAAGCGCTCGGCATCCAGGCCCTCGACGTCCACCGCCATCTGGTTGATGTAGTAGGCCGCTTCCGAGGCCTCCAGGGTGTGGAACAGCATGCCTTGCTGCATGGGCGACAGCGGGTAGATGTCTTCGATCGCCGCCAGGTCCAGCGGCAGCCTGTCGAGTTGCGCCTGGGTCAGCCCGGCCAGGGGGAAGTCCGACGGCGTCGCGCCCCGGCTGCCGGCGCTGCAGCAATGCTCGATCAGCGCGTGCAGCTCGCGGCTGTAAGCCTCGGCCAGGCGCGCGATGGTGCCCTCGTCGTACATGTCCTGGCTGAAGGTCCAGCCGATGTTCAGCTCGCCGCCATAGATCTGCCCATTGAGGGTCAGCCAGTTGCCCAGCGGGGCCTCCTCGCTCTGTTCCTGGCCGCTGCCTTCCGGCGCCGGCACGAAGAGCGCGCCTTCGGCATCGTCGAAGCTGTTATCGAACTGGCCCAGGTAGTTGAAGGTGATGCGCGGCCTCGGCAGGGCGGCCAGGCGCTGGCGGGTGTCGGCCTCGCCCAGGTGGCGCAGGGCACCGAACGACAGGCCCTTGTCGGGCAGGGCGCGCAGGGCTTCCTTGACGCCCTTGATCGAGCCGGCCAGGTCGTCGCCGACGCTCAGCTTCACCGGGAACAGGCTGGTGAACCAGCCCACGGTGCGGGTCAGGTCGATGTCATCGAACAGGTCCTCGCGGCCGTGGCCTTCCAGCTGCACGAGCACGTCCGGGTGGCCGCTCCAGCGGGCGACGACGCGGGCGAGGGCGGTCAGCAGCAGGTCGTTGATCTGGGTGCGGTAGGCCGCCGGGGCGATCTGCAGCAGGCGCCGGGTGGCGGCCTGGTCGAGGTGGCTGCTGAGGGTCCTGGCCTGGCTGTTGCGCAGGCTGCCGTGGGGGTTGTCGCAAGGCAGGTCGACCGGGGCGTCGGCCAGTTGCGCCAGCCAGTAGGGCAGGGCGGCGCGGCCGGCGGTGCTCGCGGCGTAGCCGTGCAGGCGCTCGGCCCAGGCTTTGGTGGCGCTGGTCTTGGCGGGCAGCGTCGGTGCGTGCCCGGCGTCGAGCTGGCGGTAGAGGCTTTGCAGGTCCTCGAAAAGGATGCGCCAGGAAACCCCGTCCACCGCCAGGTGGTGGATGGCCAGCAGCAGGCGCTGGCTGCCGTCGGCCAGGTCGACCAGCACGGCACGGACCAGCTCGGCCGATTCCAGGGCGAGGCTGCGCTGGGCCTGGTCGGCGAGGGCCGCGAGCTCAGCGGTCGTGGCCAACTGGCGGTGCCAGAGCACCGGGCGCAGGGCGTCGGGTGCGAGCACCTGGGCCTGCCAGGCGCCGTCCCGCTGCTCGAAGCCCTGGCGCAAGGCGTCGTGGTGGACCAGCAGGGCCGCCAGTGCCTGTTCCAGGCGCGCCGGCTGCAGGGCCACCGTCGGGCGCAACAGGACGGCCTGGTTCCAGTGCTGGCGCTGGGGGATGTCGGTGTCGAAGAAGGTCTGCTGGATGGGCAGCAGGGCGAGCGGCCCGGTCACCGGCCCCTGGTCGATGACCTGGGCATCGCCGAGGCGCGCGACGGCGGCCAGCTCCTGCACGCTCTGGTGCAGGAACAGGTCCTTCGGGGTGAACAGGATGCCCGCCTGGCGCGCCCGGCTCACCACCTGGATGGAGATGATGGAATCCCCGCCCAGCTCGAAGAAGTTATCGGTCACGCCGATGCGCGCGACCTTGAGGATGTCCTGCCAGATGTCGGCGATACCCCGTTCGAGGTCGTTGCGCGGCGCCACGTAGGCGGCCTGCACCACGCCGGCATCCAGCGCCGGCAGCGCCCTGCGGTCGAGCTTGCCATTGGTGGTCAGCGGCAGGTGGTCGAGGAACAGCAGGTGCGCCGGCACCATGTAGTCCGGCAGGTGCTCGCGCAGGTGGGCTTTCAGGGCCTCGCGCAGCGGGGCCTCGTCGAAGTCGCCGCCGGGCACCAGGTAGGCCACCAGTTGCGGGCCAGCGTTGCCGTCCTGGGCCAGCACCGCCGCTTCGCGGATCGACGCGTGCGCCAGCAGCTGCGCTTCGATCTCGCCCAGCTCGATGCGGAAGCCACGGATCTTCACCTGCTGGTCCAGGCGGCCGATGTACTCGATCACGCCATCGCTGCGGTAGCGCGCCAGGTCGCCGGTGCGGTACAGCCGTTCGCCGTCCTTGGAGAAGGGGTTGGGCACGAAGCGTGTGGCGCTCAATGCCGGGCGCTTGAGGTAACCCCGCGCCAGGCCGGGGCCGCCGACATACAGCTCGCCGGTGCAGCTCTGGGCCACCGGGTTGAGGGCGCCATCGAGCAGGTACCAGGTCAGGTCGGGGATGGCTTCGCCGATGGGGCTGCTGGCGGCCTGGTGCAGATCGGCCTTCGACAGCGGGCGCCAGGTGACGTGAACTGTGGTTTCGGTGATGCCGTACATGTTCACCAGGCGCGGTGCGCTATCGCCGAAGCGTTCGAACCAGGGCGCCAGGCCCTTCACTTCCAGCGCTTCACCGCCAAAGACCACATAGCGCAGCGCCGACGCCTGATCGCTCGCCGCGCAGGCCACCCCCATCAGCGCCTTGAAGGCCGACGGCGTCTGGTTGAGCACGGTGACGCCTTCACGGCAGAGCAGTGCATGGAACTCGTCCGGCGAGCGGGTCACCCACTGCGGGACGATCACCAGGCGGCCGCCATAGAGCAGCGCGCCAAAGATCTCCCATACCGAGAAGTCGAAGGCGAAGGAATGGAACAGGCTCCAGACGTCCTGGGGGCCGAAGCCAAACCAGGCATCGGTGGCCGTAAACAAACGCAGGGCGTTGGCGTGGCTGAGCAAGGCGCCCTTGGGCTGGCCGGTGGAGCCGGAGGTGTAGATCACATAGGCCAGGTTGGCGGGGCTGAGGGCTACGTTGGGGTTGTCGTCGCGGCCTTGCCCATCGTCGGTCTCAAGCGCCAGGACGCGGACTTGAGCGGGAATGGCCAGCCGCTCGCGGGCACCGTCTTCAGCCAGCAACAGGCTTAAGCCGCTGTCTTCGATCAGGTAGGCCAGGCGGTCTTCCGGGTAGGCCGGGTCCAGCGGCACATAGGCGCCACCCGCCTTGAGGATGGCCAGCAAGCCCACGATCACCTCCAGGCCACGCCCGGCGGCCAGGCCGACCAGGGTGTCTGGCTTCACGCCTTCGGCAATCAGGCGATGAGCTATTCGGTTGGCGCGGCGGTTGAGTTCGCCATAGGCCAGGCTTTGGTCCTCGAAGCTGAGGGCGATGGAGTCGGGCGCCTCGGCAGCGCGCTGCTCGAACAGCGAGTGCAGGCAGGACTCCACCGGGAAGCGCGTGGGTGCGGGGTTCCAGGCCAGCAGGTTGGCTTGCTGCTCGCTTGGCGAGAGCATCGGCAGCTCGGCCAGGCGCTGGTTGGGGCTGGCAACCATCGCCGTGAGCAGGTTGCGCCAGTGATCGGCCAGGCGCTGCACGGTGGCCTCTTCGAACAGGTCGGTGGCGTAGGTGAGGATCGCCTGCAAGGTGCCGTCGTCGCCCTGGCGCTCGAAGGTGTCCAGGGTCAGGTCGAACTGGGCGGTGTGGTGGCTCCAGCCCATGGCGTCGACTTCGAGGTCGGCGATCACGGGCAGGGCGCGCTCGCTGCCGCTGGCGGTCTGGTGGTTGTACATCACCTGGAACAGTGGGCTGTGGGCCAGGCTGCGCTCGGGCGAGAGGGCGGTCACCAGCTGCTCGAAGGGCAGGTCCTGGTGCGCCTGGGCGGCGAGCAGGGCCTGCCTGGCCTGCTTCAGCAGGGCCGGCAGCGGCATCTGGCCGTCGAGTTCGGCGCGCAGCACCAGGGTGTTGACGAAGAAGCCGATCAGGCCCTCGGTTTCCAGGCGGTTGCGGTTGGCGATGGGCACGCCGATGCGGATGTCCGCCTGGCCGCTGTAGCGGTGCAGCAAGGCCTGGAAGGAGGCCAGCAGCAGGGTGAACAGGGTCACGTCGTGCTGGCGGGCCAGTTGCTTGAGGTGGGCGGTGAGTTCCGCAGGGATCTCGACGTGCAGGCGAGCCCCCAGGTGGCGGCTGACGGCCGGGCGCGGGTGGTCCAGCGGCAGTTCGAGCACCGGTTGCTCGCCGCCGAGCTGCGCGGTCCAGTAGGCCAGTTGCCGGTCACGTTCGCCGGCGTCCATCCACTGGCGTTGCCAGGCGGCGTAGTCGGCGTACTGGATCGGCAGCGCCGGCAAGCTGGTGGCGAGGCCTTGCGCATGACCGTGGTAGAGCCGGACCAGCTCCTCGACCATCAGCTGCATGGACCAGCCATCGGCGACGATGTGGTGCAGGGTGACCGCCAGGATGTGGTCGCGCTCGTCCAGGCGCAGCAGGCGGGCACGCAGCAGGGGCCCCCGGCGCAGGTCGAACGGACGGCTGATCTCCGCTTGCAGCCAGCTCTCGGCGCTGGCGGTGGCCGCCAGGTGATCCACGTCGATGGAAAGCGGGTAGGGCGCGGCGATGATCTGGACGGTGGTGTCCTGTTGCTGGCCGAAGTGCGTGCGCAGCGATTCGTGCCGGGCGATCAGGTCGCTGAAGGCATGCTCCAGGGCGGCGATCTCCAGCGTGCCCTTGAGGCGCAGCGCCGAGGGGATGTGGTAGGCGGCGCTTTCCGGCTCCAGCTGCCAGAGGAACCACTGCCGTTCCTGGGCATAGGACAGCGGCAGCGGCTGCTCGCGGGAAACCGGCAGCAGCGGCGGCTCGGCCTGGGCCAGTGGTCGCTCGATGGCACGGGCGAAATCGCTCAGCTGCGGGTGCTCGAACAACGTGCGCAGCGACACCTCCCGTTGCAGCTGCTGGCGCACCCGCGACACCACCTGAGTGGCCAGCAGCGAGTGCCCACCCAACTCGAAGAAGCCGTCGTGGCGGCCAACCCGCTCGACCCCGAGCAGGGCCTGCCAGATATCCGCCAGCTGGCGTTCCAGGCCGGCTTGCGGCTCCGCGTATTCCTTGCGCGACTGCACGGCATCCGGCTGTGGCAGCGCCTTGCGTTCCAGCTTGCCGTTGGGGCTCAGCGGCATGGACTCCAGCAGCACCCATTGGGCCGGGACCATGTAGTCCGGCAACCCATTGCGCAACTGGCTGGCCAGCTGCTCGGTGTCCAGATCGCTTTGAGCGGGTACCACATAACCCACCAGGCGCTGATCGACGGCCAGCACCACGGCTTCGCGGACTTCATCCAGTTCCATCAGCCGCGCCTCGATCTCGCCGAGCTCGATACGCAGGCCACGGATCTTCACCTGGTGGTCGATACGGCCGGCGTATTCGATCACACCGTTTTCCCGGTAGCGCGCCAGATCGCCCGTGCGGTACATGCGCTCGCCGGCCACGAAGGGATTGGCGACGAAGCGCTCGGCGGTCAGCGCCGGGCGACGGTGATAACCCCGGGCCAGGCCGACACCAGTCAGATACAGCTCGCCGAGGACGCCCACCGGCACCGGTTCGAGGTTGGCATCGAGGATGTAGCAGCCCAGGTTGGCAATGGGCTGGCCAATGGGCACGCCGTCCTTGCCTTCGTCGACGCAGGTCCAATGGGTGACGTCGATGGCCGCCTCGGTGGGGCCGTAGAGGTTGTAGAGCCCGGCTTGCGGCAGGCGCGCAAAGACCTGCTGCTGGGCATCCACCGGCAGTGCTTCGCCGCTGCAGACGATGCGCTTGAGGCTGACACAGCGCTCCACCTGCGGGTCGAGCAGGAAGGCCTGAAGCATGGAAGGGACGAAGTGCAGCGTGGTGATGTTCTCGCGCTCGATCAGCGCCACCAGCCTGGCCGGGTCACGGTGATCGCCCGGGGCAGCAACGACCAGGCGAGCGCCGGTCATCAGCGGCCAGAAGAACTCCCAGACCGATACGTCGAAGCTGAACGGGGTCTTTTGCAGCACGCTGTCGCTGGCATCCAGGCCATAGGCCTGTTGCATCCAGCACAACCGATTGGTCAGCGCCGAATGACGGTTGCCGGCGCCCTTGGGCTTGCCGGTGGAACCGGAGGTGTAGATCACATAGGCGAGGTTTTCGGGATCGAGTGCGACACCCGGATTGGTTTCCGGGAAATCAGCCAGCGACTCAATGTCCAGATCGATGCGCTGCACGCCTTCGGCCAGCGGCAGGTCCAGGTGCGACTGGCTCAGCAGCAAGTTCACGCCGCTGTCGTCGAGCATGTAGGCCAGGCGTTCGGCGGGGTATTCCGGGTCCAGGGGCACATAGGCGCCGCCGGCTTTGAGAATCGCCAGCAGGCCCACGACCATTTCGATGGAGCGCTCGACGGCAATGCCCACCAGGCTGTCCGGCCCGACGCCCTGGGCGATCAGTGCATGGGCCAGGCGATTGGCGCGCTGGTTGAGTGCGGCGTAGCTGAGCGTGTCAGCGCCGAAGGCCAGGGCCGGCGCATCGGGAGCGCGCTGCACCTGGGTCTCGATCAGCTGGTGCACCGGGGTATCGAGCGGGTACGCGGTGGCCGTGGCGTTCCAGCCGTGCAGCTGGGTTTCACGCTCGCTGGGCGAGAGCAGCGGCAGTTCGGCGATGGGCGTATCCGGTTGAGCGACGATGGCTTCCAGCAGGCCCAGCCAGTGGCCGGCCATGCGCTCGATGGTGGCGGCGTCGAACAGGTCGGTGGCGTACACCAGCGTGGCGGTGAGGCCTTCCGCCGATTCGAAGGTGGTGAGGCTGAGGTCGAACTGGGCGCTGCGCACCTCGCGCGGCACCGGCTCGACCTGCAGCTCGGAGGAGCCCTGGTCTGGCGTGCCGCGCTCCGCCTGCAGGTGGTTGTACATCACCTGGAACAGCGGCGTGTGGCTGAGGCTGCGCTCCGGTTGCAGGGCTTCCACCAGTTGCTCGAAGGGCAGGTCCTGGTGGGTCTGCGCGCCCAGGGCCAGCTGCCGGACCTGTTGCAGGAGGGACCGGAAGCCGGGGTTCTCCTCGAAGCGCGCATTGAGCACCTGGGTGTTGACGAAGAAGCCGATCAGCCGCTGGACTTCCGCGCGCTGGCGGTTGGCCACGGGCACGCCGACGCGGATTTCCTGCTGGCCGCTGTAGCGGTGCAGCAGGGCCTGGAAGGAGGCCAGCAGGAGCATGAAGGGCGTGGCGTTTTCCTGCTGGGCCAGGGCGTGCAGGCGGCGCGCCAGCGCAGCGGGCAGCGGTACGTCCAGGCTGGCACCCTGGGTGTTCTGCACGGCCGGGCGGGGGCGGTCGGTGGGCAGTTCCAGCACGGGGTGGTGCGCGCCCAGCTGGGTTTTCCACCAGCCCAGCTGGCGGTCGCGTTCGCCGGCTTCCATCCAGTGCCGCTGCCAGAGCGCGTAGTCGCCGTACTGGATGGGCAGCGGCTCCAGGGCTTCCGGCTGGCCGGCCTGGCGGGCGCTGTAGAGCTGCACCAGTTCCTGGGCCATCACCTGCATGGACCAGGCGTCGGAGATGATGTGGTGCTGCACCAGCAGCAGGATGTGGTCCTGCTCGCCGAGCTGGATCAGGCGCACCCGCAGCAGGTCACCGGTGAGCAGGTCGAACGGCTCGTCGATCAGCGCTTCCAGGTGCCTGTGCAGGTCGGTTCCCGGCGGCAGCGTCTCGTCGACGATGGCCAGCGGCGCCGCTACCTCGACGCGCTGGTAGCGGCGGGCGTCGTGCTCGTAGAAGCGGATGCGCAGGCTCTCGTGGCGCGCCACCAGGCCGTCGAACGCATGCTGCAGGGCGGCGCGGTCCAGCGGGCCGCGCAGGCGCAGGGCCAGGGGCATGTTGTAGGCCGTGCTGGTGGGGTCCAGCTCCCAGAGGAACCACTGGCGCTCCTGGGCGAAGGACAGCGGCAGGTGCTCGAACTGGCCCCGGGTGACCGGGATGGGCAGGCGCGACAGGCTGATGCCCTTGTCGCTCATCTGCCGGTACAGGGTCTTGCGCGGCTCGGCGGGGAGCTTGATGAAGCGTTCGACCAGGGCGGACAGGGAGTGGCTTTGCATCAGTGCGTCTCCAGCACATCGAGCAGATCGAACAGATCACTCAGGTCAGAATCGGTGGTGGGGGTCTGGTGGGCGGCGAGCCGGCCGGCGAAATCCTCGAAGGTCGCGCTTTCGAACAGGCTGGCCAGCGGCGCCTCGATCTTCAGCTCCAGATGGACCCGCGAGATCACCTGGGTCGCCAGCAGCGAGTTGCCGCCCAGGGCGAAGAAGTTGTCGTCCTGGCCGACCTGCTCGATGCCCAGCACGGCGCGCCAGATGGCGGCGACGCCTTCCTGCAGGGCGCCTTCCGGCGGGCGGTGCAGCTGCGCGGCGGTGCGCAGCTCCAGGGTCGCCAGCACCTTGCGGTCGAGCTTGCCGTTGGCGTTGCGCGGCATCTGCTCCAGCACCTGGAACAGCGGCGGCACCATGTAGGCGGGCAGCTGGCTCTTGAGGAAGGCGCGCAGCGGCTCGAGGTCCTCGGCCAGCGCCTCGGCGCCTTCGTGCAGGGTGAGGAAGGCCACCAGCTGCTTGCCCCGGCCGCTGTCGCAGACCAGTACGGCGGCCTCGCGGATGCCGGGGTACTGGGCGATGCGGGCCTCGATCTCGCCGGGCTCGATGCGGAAACCGTGGATCTTCACCTGGTGGTCAACGCGGCCGATGTATTCGAGGGCGTGGTCGTCCGTGCGCCGGCGGGCCAGGTCGCCGGTGCGGTACAGGCGTTCGCCGGGCACTAGGGCGAAGGGGTTGGGCACGAACTGCAGGGCGGTGCGCACCGGGTCGGCGCAGTAGCCGCGGCCGACACCGACGCCAGCCACGCCGATCTCGCCGGTGGCGCCGTCCGGAACCAGGGCGAGGTAGTCGTCCAGAAGGTACAGGCGGTTGTTGTCGGTGGGGTGGCCGATGGGCACGACGGGGCGCTGGGCGGAGGCCGGGGTCAGCGTGCAGAACGCCACGTCATCCGAGCACTCGGCGGGGCCATAGGCGTTGACCATGGGGATGCCCGGGTAGCGGCGCAGCCAGGCGGCGGCCGTCTCCGCCGGCAGGGCCTCGCCCGTGGGCAGCAGCCAGCGCAGCCCGGGCAGGGGCTGGGGCGGCTCCTCCAGCATCGCCTGGATCAGGGCCGGGACGATCTCCAGCACCGAGATGCGGTGCGCACGCGTCTGCTCCAGCAGCGCGGCGGGGTGGCGCGAGACGGCGTCGGGGAAGATCCGTACCTGGGCGCCATACAGCGGTGCGGTGAGGAACTGCCAGACGGAGATGTCGAAGGCCTGGGAGGCGGTCTGGGCGATGACGTCGTGCTCGTCCAGCCCGAGGTAGGGCACCTTGCTCAACTGGTTGTTGAGCATGCCGGCTTGCTCGACCATCACGCCCTTGGGCTGGCCGGTGGAGCCGGAGGTGAAGATCACGTAGGCCAGGTGGCGCGGCCCGGTCGGGATGCCGGGGCGCGCCTCGCGGTGCGGGCCGTGCGGCAACGACTCCCAGACGATCAGCTCGATCTCCCGCCGGGCGCCGGCGATCAGTGCCTGGGCGCGCTGGCGATGGGCCGCCGTGCAGACCAGCGCCGGTGCGCGGCTGCGTTGCAGGATGTCGCTCAGGCGCTCGTCCGGGTGGCTGGGGTCCAGGGGCAGGTAGCCGGCCCCGGCCTTGAAGGTGCCGATCATCATGCCGAGCAGTTCGAGGTCGCGGTCCGCCAGCAGGGCCACGGCCTGGTCGGGCACCACTGCGGCCTCGACGAGGCGGTTGCCGAGGCGGTTGGCGTGGCCGTCCAGCTCGCGGTAGGTCCAGCTGCGGGCCTCGCAGGAGGCGGCGATCCGCTCGGGGTGGCGGTCGACGCGGGCCTCGAACTGCGCCACGTAGCCGGTCGACAGGTCGTGCCCGACCTGGGTCCGGTTATGGCGCAGGACCTGCTCGGGGTCGTCCGCCCCGGCGTCCAGCAACGGCTCGACCGGGCCTTCCAGCCCATGGGCGAGGGCGACCAGGAAGCCGCGGAAGCGCGCGAGCATCGCGTCCATGGTCGCGCGGTCGAAGTAGCGCGTGTCGTAGGACAGGTGCAGGCCCATCTGCTCGCCGGGGTAGATGACGGCGGTGATCGGGTAGTTGGTGTGGGTGCGCGAGGACTCGGCGGCCACGCCGAGGTTCCTGGCGTCCTCGCCGACCGAATCGTCGAGCGGGGCGTTCTCGTACACGAACAGGGTGTCGAACAGCGAGAGGCCCGGTTGCAGCTCGCTGCACGCCTGGATCTTCACCAGCGGCAGGTAGTCGTACTCGCGCATCGCGACGTTGGTCGCGAGGATGCCCTGCAGCCATTCGAGCACGCCGGTGCCCAGGTGCGGTTCGGGAATGCCGACGCGCAGGGGCACGCTGTTGATGAACAGCCCCACGGTGCGCTGCATCTCCGGGATGTGCGCCGGGCGGCCGGATACGGTCACGCCGAAGACCAGGTCCCGGGCCCGCGAATGGTGGTGCAGGGTGAGGGCCCAGGCCGCCTGGACGAAGGTGTTCAGGGTCAGGCGGTGCTGGGTGGCGCGCTCCTGCAGCAGGCGGCTCTCGTCGAGCTCCAGCCAGGTGTAGTTGTCGTCGATGGCGGACGGTGCCGCCTGTTCGCCCACCGGCGGCCTGTCCATCGGCAGGGCGGTGGGCTGCTCGAACCCTTCGAGCTGCTGGCGCCAGAACGCCTCGGCGGCTTCGGGCGCCTGCCGTTGCAGCCATTCGATGAAGTGGCGGAAGCGGTAGGGCGTCTCCAGGTGTTCCTGGCGGCCTTCCAGGCGAGCGCGGTAGATCTCGAAGAAGTCGGCCATCAGCAACGAGCGGCACCAGGCATCGAGCAGGATGTGGTGGTTGCTCATGACGAACAGGTGGGTCTGGTCGGGCAGGCGGAACAGGTGGAAGCGGATCGGCGGCGCATCGGCCAGGTCGAAGCCGGCCTTGCGCTCCGCTTCGAGCATGGCCTCGATACGGGCCTTGGCTTCGTCGGCGGGCAGCAGGCTGAGGTCCAGCAGCGCGACATCGACCTCCGGGGCGCGACGGATCACCTGCAGCAGCTCGCCACCGGTGTTCCACACGAAGGAGGCACGCACCGCCTCGTGGCGCTGGATCACCTGGCGCCAGGCGGAGCGGAACTCGGCGTAGTCGAGCGCCTCGCGGATGACGTAGCACTCCTGCATGAAGTAGATGCCGGAATGCCGTTCGAGCAGCGTGTGCACCAGCAGGCCTTCCTGCATGGGCGACAGCGGGAAGATGTCTTCGATGTCGTCCGGGGCGATTTGCAGGTTGTCCAGCTGGGCCTGGTCGAGCCGGGCCAGGGGGAAGTCCGAGGGCGTCACGCCCAGGGCGCGCCCGGTGCAGCAGTGTTCCACCAGTTGCTCGAACTCGGCCAGGCAGTCGTTGGCCACGGCGGCGATGGCGTCGCGGTCGAACATCTCGCGGCTGAAGGTCCAGCTGAGGCCGAGGCGGCCGTCGTACACCTGGCCGTTGATGGTCAGCCAGTTGCCCAGGGGCGCGGCGGCGTCGCGCTCGTCGCCGCTCGGGCCCGCGCAGGGGGCCAGGAACGCGCCCGAGGCGTCGTCGAAGCTGCTGTCGAACTGGCCCAGGTAGTTGAAGGTGACGCGCGGGGTGGGCAGCGCCGCCAGGCGTCGGCGGGTTTCCTCGTCACCCAGGTAGCGCAGTGCCCCGAAGGCGATGCCGTTGTCGCGGACCGCGCGCAGCTGTTCCTTGATCGCCTTGATCGAGGCGCCGATGTCCCGCTGCGGGGCCAGGCGTACCGGGTACAGGCTGGTGAACCAGCCCACGGTGCGGGTCAGGTCGAGCTCGTCGAACAGGTCTTCGCGGCCATGGCCTTCGAGCTCCACCAGGGCCGACGGGGCGCCGGTCCAGCGGCACAGGGCCCGGGCGAGGGCGGTGAGCAGCAGGTCGTTGATCCGCGTCCGGTAGGCGGCGGGGGCGCTGTTGAGCAGCTTCGCCGTGCGCTCCGGGTCGAGGCAGATGTCGACGGTCTCGGCGTGCCGGGACGAGAGGCTGGCATCGGCCCGGGCGCCCGGCAGCGCGTCGCCGCACGCGGGCTCGTCGGCCCAGGGCAGCGCCTGCCCGGCTTGGGTGGCCGCGTAGGCCTGGAGCCGCTCGCCCCATTGCCTGAAGGCGCTGGTCTTGGCCGGCAGTTGCAGGGGCTCGCCGGCTTGGAACTGGCGGTAGGCCGTCTGCAGGTCGTCCAGCAGGATGCGCCAGGAAACGCCGTCGACCACCAGGTGGTGGATCACCACCAGCAGGCGCTGGCCTTCGTCGGCGCAGTCCACCAGCAGCGCCCGCAGCAGCGGGCCCTTGGCCAGGTCCAGGCTGCGCTGGGCCTGCTGCGCGAGGGGCTCCAGGTCCGCCAGCCGCTCCAGGCGGTGCTGCCAGAGCAGTTCCGGGTCGTCGTGGAGGCCCCGGTACTCGGCGTGCCAGCCATCGGCCCGCTGGTGGAAGGCCATGCGCAGGGCGTCGTGATGGCTGACCAGCGCGTGCAGGGCGCGGGTCAGCAGGTCGGGCTGCAGGGGCTGGGCCGGTCGCAGCAGCACCGACTGGTTCCAGTGGTGGCGCTGGGGCAGTTCACGCTCGAAGAAGGCGTGCTGCACGGGCAGCAGCGGTGCCGCCCCGGTCACCGGGCCCTGGTCCGCCACGGGCGCGTCGTGCTCCAGCACCTGGGCGACGGTGGCCAGGCCACGGATGGTCTGGTTGTTGAAGAGGTCCCTGGGGGTGAAGCGCAGGCCGTCCTGCCGGGCGCGGCTGACGACCTGGATCGACAGGATGGAGTCGCCGCCCAGCTCGAAGAAGTTCTCGTCGATGCCGATGCGCTCGCGCTTGAGCACCTCCTGCCAGATCGCCGCGATGCGGCGCTCCAGCTCGTTCTGCGGCGCCTGCCAGGGGCGCTGGGTGGCGCTGGCATCGGGGTGGGGCAGCGCGGCGCGGTCGAGCTTGCCGTTGGGGGTCAGCGGCAGGCGGTCGAGCATCACCCAGTGCACGGGCACCATGTGCTCGGGGAGCCGTTGCGCCAGGGCCTGCATCAGCTCCGTACGCAGCGCCTGCTCGTCACCCCGGGTGGCTTCGCGGGGGCTCCAGTAGGCCACCAGCTGGCGGCCGGCGGCCATGTCCACGGCGAGCACGGCGGCCTGGTGAACCAGGGGCAGCTGGGCGATGGCGGCTTCGATCTCGCCCAGTTCGATGCGCAGGCCCCTGATCTTGACCTGGTGGTCGGTGCGCCCCAGGCATTCGAGGCGGCCGTCCTGGCGATAGCGGGCCAGGTCGCCGGTGCGGTAGAGGCGGCCACCGTCCGAGAACGGGTCGGCGACGAAGCGTTCGGCGGTCAGCGCGGGCTGGCCGTGGTAGCCCCGGGCGAGCCCGGCGCCACCGATGTACAGCTCGCCGCTGACGCCGACGGGGCAGGGCTGCAGGTGCTCGTCGAGGACGTAGCAGGCGAGGTTGTCGATGGCGCGGCCGATCGGCGGCATCGCCTCGCCGGGCGCCTCGGCGAGGTCGAAGCGCTGGAAGCAGGCGTCGATGGTGCTTTCGGTGGGGCCGTAGAGGTTCACCAGGGGGCCGGCCCAGTGCTGGCCGATCTGGCACAGCAGCGCGTTGTCCAGGGCCTCGCCGCCGAGCGCTAGCAGGCGCAGGGAATCCAGTTGCCCGGCCTGGACGTGGGGCAGCAGGCCGCGCATCAGCGAGGGGGCCATCTGCAGGTGGGTGATGCGGTGTTCGGCGACTTCCCGCCACAGCAGCGACAGGTCCTCGGCCAATGCGGAGGAGCCCAGCACCAGTTGCGCGCCGCACATCAGCGGCAGCCAGAACTCCCAGACCGAGGCGTCGAAGCTGATGGCGGTCTTCTGCAGCACCCGGTCCTCGGCGCACAGGGGGATCGCGCCCCGCATCCACTGCATGTGGTTGCTCAGCGCGCCATGGCGCACCTGCACGCCCTTGGGACGGCCGGTGGAGCCGGAGGTGTAGATCATGTAGGCGAGCTGTTCGGGGTGGGCGGCAGCGTCGACGGCGTGCGCCGGGCCCTCGCTCCAGATCGGCCGGGCCGCATCCAGTTCCAGGGTCGGCAGCGCATCGGGGACGGGCAGCTGCCCTGCCAGTGCGGCCTGGGTGAGCAGCACGGCGATGGCGCTGTCTTCGATCATGTACGCCAGGCGCTCGCGCGGGTAGCCCGGGTCCAGCGGCACGTAGGCGCCGCCGGCCTTGAGCACGGCGAGCAGGGCGATGACCAGCTCCGGGCAGCGGGGCAGGGCGATGCCGACGCGCACCTCCGGGCCCACGCCCTCGGCCAGCAGGCGGTGCGCCAGGCGGTTGGCCTGGCGCTCCAGTTCGGCGTAGCTCAGGGTGCGCTGCTCGAACAGCACCGCCGGGGCCTCGGGGGTCGCCCTTGCCTGGTCGGCGATGGCCAGGTGGATGGGCTGCAGGGCCGGCGCCACGACCGGGCCACGGCTCTGCGCCAGGCGTGCCTGGTGTTCCTGCTCGGGCTGGGTGGCGAGCTCACCGAGGGGGCGCTCGGGGTGCTCCACCAGCCCCTGCAGCAGGTGCTGCCAGTGGCGGGCGATGCGGGCCACGGTGTCCTCGTCGAATGCGCAGGCGCGGTATTCCAGGGTCGCGCGCAGGCCGTGGGGCGAGGATTCGACGTCCAGCGAGAGGTCGAACTTGGCGTCCTGCTCGCCCGCTTCCAGAGGCTCGATGGACAGGCCGGCGAGGGCCGGCGCGACAGTGCCCGCGTCGGCGACCCGCCAGTTGAAGAGCGTCTGGAACAGCGGGTTGCCCTCGGCGCTGCGCTGCAGGTCGAGGTGTTCGAGCAGGTACTCGATGGGGTAGTCGGCATGCTCCATGGCGGCCAGCGACTGCTGGCGCAACCCCTGGAGGAATGCCAGGCCGGTCTGCGCGCCGTCGATGCGGGCCTTGTAGACGTGGGTGTTGACGAAGCAGCCCACCAGCTCCTGGGTTTCGGCGCGGTTGCGCCCGGCGTTGGGAACGCCGACGGTGAATTCGCGTTGGCCGCTGTAGCGCGCCAGCAGCAGCTGCCAGGCACCCAGCAGCATGACGAAGGGCGCCACGCCAAGCGCCTGGCAGCGTGCGCCGAGGCGCTGCACCAGGTCGCCCGGCAGGTCGTGCGCGAGCTGCCGGGCCGTCGCCGGGGCGGTGGGCTGCGGTGCCCGGTCGAGGGGCAGGGCGAGCGGCGGGATGTCCGTGCCCAGGTAGGTGCGCCAGTAGTGGTGGGCGCTCTCGAAGGCGGCGCTGCCCGGGTAGACCTCCCGCTGCCAGTGGGCGTAGTCGGCGTACTGGATGGCGGGGCGCGGCAACGGGCGGTCGTCGCCGTTCGCCGCCTGCACGTAGGCCCTTGTCAGGTCCTGCATGAGGATGGGGTTGGACCAGGCATCCGAGACGATGTGATGCAGGGTCAGCAGCAGGGTGTGCTCATCGCGGCCCATGCGCAGCAGCGTGCAGCGCAGCAGCGGCGCCCGGGCGAGATCGAAGGGCGTCGCGGCCTCCCGCCGGATGTGCCGGGCGAGCCGCTCCTCGCGCTCCGCTGCGGCCAGCGCCGAAAGGTCGTGGACCTCCAGGGGCACGGTGGCGGAGGCGTCCACGCACTGACTGGGCGTGCCGTCAGCGGCCTCGAAACGGCTGCGCAGGATGTCGTGCCGGTCGACGACCTTGCCGAGGGCGATCTCCAGCAGGTTCGCCTGCAACGGGCCACGGATGGTGAAAGCGCGCGGCAGGTTGTAGGCCGAGCCCTGGGGATCGATCTGCTGCGCCAGCCAGAGGCGTTGCTGCGCGAATGAAAGCGGGCGGGGGCCCGGATCGGGAAGGCGGCGGATGGCGTCGCTCGGTTCGCCCTCGTCGGCGAGCAGCAGGGCCAGCAGGTCGTCATCGGGCAGGGAGGGGAGTTGCTTCATTGTCGATCTCGTCGCCGTCGGCTGAAAACAAACGTTGTCATGAAGACGAAGGCTGGCGAGCGGGATTTAGGCGCCTGGGGCGCTTTGCCGGAGGTGGCGGGGAAGCTGGGCGGGCGCGCCGGGGCGCCCGCCGCGAAGGGGTCAGGCGAGGGCGGGGGCGTCGTGGGTGATCCTGCCGGTCTGCAGGCGGATCAGCTGGTCGGCGATGTCGAAATAGCGGTCGTCGTGGGAGATCACCACTATGGTCTTGCCCATGCGCTTCAGGTCCGGCAGCAGCTCGGTGTAGAAGATGCGGCGGAAGGTCGGGTCCTGGTCGGCGGCCCATTCGTCGAACACCAGCACCGGGCGTTCATCGAGCCATGCGTTGACCAGTGCCAGGCGCTTGCGTTGCCCGGTGGACAGGTCGGTGGTGGTGAAGCGGCCGTCCTTGACGCTGACCTTGTGGGCGATCTCCAGGCGCTCCAGGTACCGGGTGGCGTCCTGGGGGATGGCCCGGTCGGACGCGAGCACGTCCTCGAACAGGAAGTAGTCGGCGAACACCGTGGTGAACAGCTGCCGGTACTCGTCCAGACCCTTGGCGTCGACGGCCTGGCCGTTGACCCGGATCTCGCCCTGCTGCGGGCTGTACAGGCCCAGCAGCAGCTTGATCAGGGTGGTCTTGCCGCAGCCGTTCTCGCCCACGATGAAGAGGATCTCGCCGGCCTCGACATCCAGGTCGATCGGGCCGAGCGTGAACGGGGCGTTGCCGTCCACCGCCGGGAAGGCGTACTGCACGTTGCGCAGCTCCAGGCGATGCAGCGCGGGGGCGGGTTGGGGCGGTGTGTCCAGCAGCAGGTGCGGCTCCGGCGAGGAGAAGCGCTCGGCCAGGTCGGCGATGCGGCGGAAGGCGATCTGCGCGCGGCCGACGATGGGCAGGTTGCCGATCAGGTTCTCCAGCGGCCCCTTCATGTAGAGCAGGACGAGGACGAACCCGCTCATCACCTCCGGGTTGGCGCTCGGCCAGATCGACTGCATGGCCAGGGCCAGGCCGATCACCACGAAGAACAGCATCGAGCCGAAGCTCTTGGCGATGACGAAGATGTTGATCGCGCGGATATGGGTCTGGCAGATGAAGTCGGCGGTGCCCTGGATGTTGTCCTTGAGCATGCGCTGGCGGCGCGGGCGGTGGATGCGCAGTTCCTTGGCGCCCTCGGAGATCGCCTGGTAGTGCTTCTGCAGGTTGTCCTCGGCGTCGCGGGCGGCGTGGAAGCCCCGCAGGCCCTTGCTCTGCGCGACGAACTGCACGGCCGAGCCGATGCCGATGGCCAGCAGCGTGAGCGCGAAGATCGGCAGCGACAGCGTGGCCAGGTAGCCCAGGCAGCCGAGCACCACGGTCATGGAGATGGCCAGGGGGGCGAAGGCGAAGGCGAAGTCGCTGATGGTGTCGACGTCGTGGGTCAGCACCGGGATGAGCCGGTGGGTGCGATAGCGTTCGATCTGCTCGATCGGCGCGGCGAGCACCTTGGCCCCCAGGTCCTTGCGCAGCAGCGCGATGACCCGCTGGCCCACCGAGTTGCTGCCGATGTCGGCGGCGATGCTGGCCAGCAGGGCGACGGCGCACAGGCCGACGAAGGCCAGCACGACCTGGCTGTCGATGCCGGCCTCGCTGTGCAGGCCCTGGTTGACCGTGGCCAGCAGCGCCGTGACGCTCAGGCCGCCGAGGATGCCGCACAGGATCGAGACGAACAGGGTCGAGCGGTAAGGCTTGATCAGGCTCAGGAGTTCTCGGGTGGCGCTGCGTGGGGATGAAGTCATGGAATCTGCCTCGTTCACCGCATGGGGAGGCAGCCCCTGGCGGTGAACCTGGGGCTGTGTAGAGAGAAGACGAGTCGTCGCGGGGTGGATTTAGCGCGGCGGCGCGGCGGGCTCAGAGCTCGCGGGCGACGCGAAAGCCCAGCCAGTCGCCACGGGTGGCGGGGTCGCGGTCGTTGCGGTTGCCGGAGCGGGAGAAGATCGGCGCCTCGGAGTAGTCGTTGCCGCGGATCATGCGGGATGCGCAGTTGCCGGCCAGCCACGGGCTGCCGTCGACGGGGGCGCCCTGGTAGTCGTCGTTCTGGCAGTCGGCCACCCATTCGTAGACGTTGCCGTGCATGTCGTGGATGCCGAAGGCGTTGGCCGGGAAGCTGCCCGCCGGGGAGGTGTAGTTGTAGCCGTCGGCGGCGCCGTAGGTGTTGGCGTGCCGGGCGATGCTGTAGTCCTTGCCTTCGTCGAGGGGGAAGGGGAACGGGCCCTCGCTGCCGGCGCGGGCGGCGTACTCGCGTTCGGCCTCGCTGAGCATGCGGTAGTGCTTGCCGGTCTTCTTCGACAGCCAGGCGACATAGGCCTTCACCTCGTCGTAGCTGATGCACACGGCGGGCTGCTCGGGGCCCTGCGGGTAGCTGGGCTTGCCGTTGCTGCACAGGCGGCCGGGGCGGTCGTCGCCATCGGGGAGGGTGACCTTGGCCTCGCGCTGCCAGGCCTGCAGCTCCCTGGCCAGCACCTGGAACCTGCTGATGGCGAAGGGCCTGGCGAAGGTCACGGTGTGCAGCGGGCCCTCGTCGGGCTGGCGGCCGAGCTCGTTCTCGGGCGTGCCCATGGTGAAGCTGCCGGCGGGCAGCACGACCATCTCGGGGCAGTCCTTGCAGTCCCTGAACGGGGTGTCGGGTTCGTTCGCCTTGGCAGCGATGGCGGGGGTGGTGGCGAGCAGGGTGGCCACCAGGGCCAGGGGCTTGAGTGCATGCATGGCGGTTCTCTCGAATGGCGAAAGGGTCAGGCGAGCTGCGGGGCGAGGATCTCCAGCACCCGGTCGATCTCGGCTTCGTCGTTGAGCAGGCTGGGCGCCAGGCGCACCACGGGGCCGACGTCGCGGTCCACGGCGTCGCTGATCACCTTGCGCTCCAGCAGGTAGCGGGCGACGGCGTCGCATTCGCGGCCCTCGACGCGGAAGAAGGTGAAGCCCGAGGACAGCTCGCGGCTGCGCGGCGTGACCAGCTGCACCCTGGCGTGCTCGGTCAGGCGCGCCTTGAGGTAGTCGTTGAGCTGGTGGATGCGCGCCTGGACGTCGGCCTTGCCCAGCTGCAGGTGCAGCTCGAAGGCCTTGCCCACCGCCAGGCGGTGGTCGAAGGCATGGTAGCCGCCGGGGGTCATCAGGGTGCCGAAGGTCTCGCCCTTGGTGAAGGTGGGGATGCTGGGCACCAGATGGGGCTGCGGCGTCTCCTCGCGGGCGATGATCACGCCTGTGCCACGGGGGCCGAACAGCCACTTGTGGGTGCCGGCGATGAAGTAGTCGCAGTTGAAGTCGGCGAAGTCCAGGTCCTCGACGCCGAAGCCGTGGACACCGTCCACCACGTAGAGGAGGCGGTCCGCCTCGTCGCGGCCCTGGTTGATCTCCTTCACCAGCTGGCCGACCTCGCGCGCCGGCAGCTTCACGCCGCTGCCGGACTGCACCCAGGTCATGCCCAGCACGCGGGTCTCGGGGCGGATGGCCTGGCGGACGTTGCCGAGCATCTCGTCCACCGAGGCGAGGTGCGGGTCCTCGAACAGCGCGACGCGGCGCACCCGGGTGCCCATCAGCTGCTCGCGGTAGTCCAGGCGGGCGTTGGTGGAGTAGTGCTCGTGGGCGCTGACCAGGATCTCCTTGCCCGGCGCCACCTGCAGGCCGCCGTAGATCATCGCCAGGCCGTCGGTGGTGCTGCCGGTTAAGGCGACCTGGCCGGGGCGCACGCCGAAGTAGCGGCCGGCCCAGGCGCGCACGTCGTTCTCGTAGCCCCAGAGCTCCTCGCGGTCCCAGTCCAGCACCTCGCCGGGGTTGGCATCCAGCCGGGCGCGGAAGTGGGCGATGGCCTCGCGCACCACGCGGGGGTGGGAGGCGAGCAGGAAGGAGCAGAAGTGCAGGTAGTCCGGGTCCAGGTCGAACTGCTGGCGCAGGGCCTGCCACTTGTCCCGGGCGGGGCTGGCCGGCGGGGTGGCGGCCCGGGCGTCGCCGGCGAGGGCGGAGCCCAGGGGCAGGGCGGCGGCGATGAGGCCGGCGTGCTTGAGGAAGGTGCGACGGTCGCTCATCAGCCACGCTCCGCTTGCGGTTGTACGGTGCTGGCGGCGGCCGGCCTGGCGCGGCGCTGCACCTCCTCCCAGACGCGGAGGAAGTTGCCGCCCCAGAGCTTGGCGATATCGGCGTCGGAGTAGCCGCGCAGGATCAGCTCGGCGGTGAGGTTGCGCGACTCGCCGACGTTCATCCAGCCCTCGACGCCGCCGCCGTCGTTGAAGTCGCTGGCGATGCCGACATGGTCGATGCCGACCTTGCGCACGGTGTAGTCGATGGCGTCCACCAGTTCCTTGACGCTGGCGCGGGGCTCTTCCTCGAGGATGGCGTAGAGCGCGCTGGCGTACTCGCCGAAGCGCTGTTCCGGCCAGATGGCGATGATCGGGTCGCCCGGCATCAGGGCGTTGGCCAGGCCGTCTAGCGGTTGCAGGTCGAAGCGCGCACGCAGGGCGTTGAGCTTGTCCAGGGTCGGCTGGCTCAGCGGCTTGAGGTAGGCGGGGAAGCCCACCACCTGGATCACCCCGCCGCTTGCCTTGATCCGCTGCATTTCCGGGTCGCTGAGGTTGCGCGGGATGTCCACCAGCGCGCGCGGCGCCGAGTGCGAGGCGACGATGGGCGCGCGGCTGAGGCGGGCGACGTCTTCCAGGGCCAGGGTGGACATCTGCGACACGTCGATCACCACGCCCAGGTCGTTGAGCCGTGCCACCGCCTGCTCGCCCAGGGGCGAGAGGCCGCCGAGGGCGTCGACGCTGTCGTTGAAGAAGGGCAGCGGGCGCGAGGAGTCGGCCCAGGCGTTGTTGCCCACGTAGCTGAAGCCGAACATGCGCATGCCGCGCGCGGCCCAGGTGTCCAGGGCACCGAGGTCGTCGCCCAGGGGGTAGGCGTTGAGCATGCTGATGAAGATGGCGAACTTGCCTTCGCCGTGCAGGCGGCGGAAGTCGGCCGGGGTGTAGGCGATGCCGACCTGGTTGGGGAAGTCGCGCACCATGCCGCTGATGATCCTGTAGCGCAGCTCCTGCTGGTGGCGCGCCTCGTCGACGAAGGCGGCGGTGGGGCGATGGGGCGCGTTGGGGCCGTTCCAGATCTCTGGCCAGCCGAAGATGGTCAGCGCCGCACCGGAGAGGCGCCCGCGCCCGGCCTTGACCAGGTCGAACTGGCCGTCGCCGTCCCGGTCGGCCTCCTTGCCTTCGGTGCCGAAGTCGGTGGGCACGGTGATGTGGCTGTCGAAGGAGAGGATGCGGTCCTGCAGCTCGGCGGCGTGCTTGACCACCTCCTTCGGGTAGCCCTCGGCCTGGCGGTACGCGAGGACGTACCAGGCCGCCACAGCGACGAGGGCGAGGAGGAGTGCCAAGGCGACGAGGTAGGGGGCCTTGCTGGAGCGGGTCGTGTTCATTGCCATCCCGTTGATTGCCAGGGTCGATGCGTGTGCGACGCCCGCTGCTGCGGGGTTCGCCTGTCACGGAGGAACGAGGGTGGCGGTGGGAAATTTAGCGTCCCGGCGGCGGTAAATTTGTTTCAGGGCCTCTCGTTCTAGCTGGATAGGCGTGGCTGACACGGATGCGGGTGTGACGATGAGGTTTTCCAGGCGTGGGTTCATGGCGGGGCTGGCGGTGGTCGGGGCGGCAGCGCCCGCGGTGTGGTACGCGCGCCAGCCGGTGGACCACGACGACACGCTGGAGCCGGGGCAGGTGGAGACGCCCGGCGAGGCCAGCGTCGAGGTCGCGGCCGGCGAGGGCGTGCGCATCGCCGACACGCTGCGCGGTATCTGGGACCTGCGCTTCAGCGGCATGGACATCGGCCTGGACGACCTGCCGTTGCAGGGCGTCGAGATGCTGCTGGACGTCGGCCCTGGTGGCCGTTCCCTGCGCGGTTTCATCGATGTGGGCGCGCGCCTGCGTGCCCGTGGCGAGCCGCGTTACCGGGTGCTGGGCGAACTGGCGGCGGCGGATGCGCGCACGGTGCGCTGGCGCCTGGTGCCGGCCGGCGAATCGGCGCCCAGCCACGAGCTGGAGGCGATCCTCGACGAGGTGTGGGGCGGGTGGGGGGATGCCGGTGCGGGCACCCTCAGCGGACGCATCCGCCGCCTCGACCGGCCTCTGGATATGCCCGAGCCGGACAGTCGCTTCGTCGCCATCAAGCGTGCCTTCCCCGAGGCGCAGCGGGTCACCCCACTGGCGCCGGCGCTGCTGGCCTGGCTGGTCTCGCCCGGGCACCGGCTGTTCCACCAGCTCTGGCACGCCACACGGGACAAGTGGCACCGCCTCGACGACGCCAGGCGCGATGCGCTGCGCGGTGCCGGCTGGCAACCCGGCCCGCGCGATGCCGAGCGCGGCGCACGGGGGCGGCGCAAGCACCTCAACGGCTCGGGCGAGGATTTCTTCTTCATGCACCGGCACATGCTCGGCCAGGCTCGCGCCCTGCAGCCCGACCTGCCGAACTGGACGCGCCTGCCGCTGCCCTCGCCCTATGTCGAGCATGACCGCCTGGGGTTCATCCGCTACCAGGAGAACCGGGACGGCGATTCGGTGCCCCCGGCCTGGGTGGCCGCTGACGACGAGGAGCTGAGCCAGTGGCTGCACGGCATCAAGGCGGCCGAGACCTTCTTCGGCAACTTCCAGGTCTGGGAGTCGCAGTACCAGGACCCGGACTACCTGAGTCGCCTGACCCTGGCGCAGTTCGGTTCGGAGGTGGAGCTGAACATCCACGACTGGCTGCACATGCGCTGGGCGACCGTGACCCGCGACCCGTCCAACGGCATGCCGGTGGTGGGCGATCGCGAGCCCTCCGACTATGCCGCGCGCTGGTTCCGCGATGAGAACGACTACCTGGGCGACCCCTTCTCGTCCCACGTCAACCCGGTGTTCTGGCGCTTCCACGGCTGGATCGACGACCGCATCGAGGACTGGTTCCGCGCCCACGAGCGCGCCCACCCGGGCGAGGTGCAGCGTCGCGAAGTCAACGGCGTGCCCTGGTTCGCGCCGGGGCGCTGGGTGGAAGTGGCCGACCCCTGGCTCGGGCCCACCACCCACGGTTGCGGCGGCATCGCCGATGCCGGCGGCGGTGCCGGGGAGCTGGAGGTCGAAGCCATGAAACTGGCCCTGCGCATCGCCTTCAGCGGCGAGGAAGACATCGGCGACCTGCTGCGCCGGACCCCGCGCCGGCCCTGGTACGCGCGCAACCTGAAGGTGCCGGGCAAGGGGTGACCGGGGCGCCCCGGGCAATGGATCGCGGATGAATTGGTTCTGCCTGCGTTAAGTGTTGCTAGAGGGTCTTTGGCCAGGCCGATTGCCGAGTTTTGCTGATGGTTTCTGTTTCGCCTTGCCGGGCGAGTCCCTTTTAACAATCGCCTTAAAAGGAACCAAAAGCGCTCGCCCCTGCATACGGCCCGACTGCGTCGGGTTCCCTCGCTCCATCGTCGTTTCAGGGGCACGCCGCGAAGGGCCATCCCTGGCCCATCGCGGCTCTCGCGACATCCATGTCGCTCAACCCCTGAAACGACGATTACGCTCGGCCTCCTGAAGGGGCGTTTGGCCGCCGCCCGAACCTCTTCGCCAAATCTTCATCGATGTGCGCATCACGCTCGGTGCGTAACGGCTTCCGTAGGGTGGCGTAGAGCGAAGCGAAACCCACGCGGTGGCCGGGACAGGAAGTCATGAATACCCGGAAAGCACAGCGCTTGAGGCTTCGCATCAAATTCACAACAGCTAATGCAGACAGACGAATGAATTCGCCCCTACGGGCAGGGCGTACCCCGGTGCGTAGGGTGGAGGTCGCTTTCTACCTCCACCGGGCGGTGTCGGGCGTGGCACGGCGTTTTGCATGAGGCCCCGAATCGATGGGTTTCGCGGAGCTCTACCCATCCTGCGAATGCTTCGCGGCGGTGCGTATCGGGAAGCCCGGGCTTCAGCCCGGGGTGCGGTCGGCTTGCAGGCGGGTGTCTGGCGTCCAGCCGCCGCCCAGGGCCTTGTACAGGCCAACGGCGGCTTGCAGGCGGGCGAGGTGCAGTTGCACGGCGTCGTCTTCGGCCTGGTAGAGGCTGCGCTGGGTCTCCAGCACGGTGAGCAGGGTCTCGGCGCCGGCGCGGTAGCGGTTTTCCGCCAGTTCGAAGGCACGCTGGGCCTGGGCGAGTTCCTCGGCTTGCCACTGGCGCTGGCGGTCGAGGCCGTCGATGGCCAGCAGGGCGCGCTCCACGTCGCCGAAGGCCGCGACTATGGCGGCGCGGTAGATGGCCAGCAGCTCCTCTTCGCGGGCCTGGCGCTGGCGATGGCCGGCGTCGAGGCGGCCGGCGTTGAAGATGGGCGCGGCGAGGCCGGCGGCGACGCCGTAGTAAGGGTTGCGCAGGATGTCGGAGAACTGCTCGGAGCCGGTGCCGAGGCTGGCGCTCAGGGTCAGGCTCGGCAGCATCGCGGCGCGGGCGACGCGCACGTCGGCGTCGGCGGCGGCCAGGCGTGCTTCGGCGGCGGCGATGTCGGGGCGACGGCCGAGCAGTTCGCTGGGCACGCCGGCGCCGATGCCGGGCCACTGGATGCCGGCCAGTTTCCCGCCCTTCAGGGCCAGTGCCTGCACCGGTTGGCCGAGCAGCGTGGCCAGGGCGACACGGGCTTCGCCGCCCTGTTGGCGCAGGCGTTCCAGGGCGCGTTCGCGGCCGGCCACCAGGCTGCGCTGCTGGGCCAGTTCCAGGCGCGTGGCGGCGCCGGCGGCCTGGCGTGCTTCCACCAGTTGCAGCACCTGGCGGGCGTTGTCGAGGTTGCCTTCGGCGATACGCAGCTGTTCGCCCAGGGCCAGCACCTGCAGGTAGCTGCTGGCGACGCCGGCGAGCAGGGTCAGCTCCAGGGTCGCCTGGTCGAAGCGGCTGGCCTCCAGGCTGTGCAGGGCGCTGTCGCGGGCGGCGCGCCTGCCGCCCCAGAAATCCAGCTCGTAGCTGGCGCTGAGGCCGGCGGCATAGGTGTCGAAACGCGGCCTGTCGCGCTCGGCATCCAGGGCGCTGAAGCCTTCGTCACCCAGCAGTTGCTGGTAGCTGCCGCTCAGCTCGGCCTTCACTTCGGGCAGCAGCGGGGCGCCGGCGATCACGGCGGCGGCGCTGGCCTGGCGTATCCGTGCGCGGCCGGCAGCGAGGTCGAAGCTGCCCTGGCGGGCCTGCTGGATCAACCGGCTGAGTTCAGGGCTGCCGAAGGCGTGCCACCAGTCGGCGCTGATCTGCGCGGCGCCCTGGCGGGCAGGGGACTGCCAGTGGGGAGGCGGCGTGATCGCCGCCGTCGGTGTGGTATCGGCGCCGGTGCAGGCGCCGAGCGCCAGGCACAGGGGCAGCAGGGTGCGGGGGGCGAGTGCGGTCATGGGCTGGTCAGTGCGGTTACCGGGTCGAGCCGCGCGGCCTTGCGTGCCGGCATGAAGCCGAAGGCGACGCCGGTGGCCAGGGCGCAGGCGAAGGCGCCGAGCATGGCGGTGAGGGAGAAGGCGATGGCGACATCGGCCAGCAACAGGGCGCCGCCCACCAGCAGGGCGATGGCGATGCCGGTGATGCCGCCGGTGACCGAGAGCAGCGTGGCTTCGGTGAGGAACTGGCGGAGGATGTCGCGCTGGCGGGCGCCGGTGGCCATGCGGATGCCGATTTCACGGGTCCGCTCGCGCACCGTCATGAGCATGATGTTCATGACGCCGATGCCGCCCACCAGCAGGGAGATGGCGGCGATGGCGCCGAGCATCAGCGACAGGCTGTTGCGCGTGCTGGCCTCGGCCTGGATCAGTGCGGCGTTGTTGGTCAGCTCGAAGTCGCGGATGCCGCGGTGCAGGCGCAGCAGCAGGCGGTCGATGGCGGCCTCGGCCTGTTGCACGCGGCTGGTGTCGGCGGCGGCGACCACGACGAAGTCCGGCTCGGGCTTGCCGAACAGGCGGATGCTGGCGGTGGAGTAGGGCACGACGATCTGCGAGTCGGCGTCCTCGTCGCCGGAGCTGGCGCCCTTGGCCGCCAGGGTGCCGATCACCTGGAAGGGCACGTTCTCGATGAGGATGTGCTGGCCGATGGGGTCGCGTCCGGCGAACAGCTTGTCGCGTACCTTCTGGCCGATCACCGCCACGGTAGCGGCGCTGTCCTCGTCGGCCTGGTCGAAGAAGGCGCCTTCGGCGACGGGCCAGTTGAGGATGCTGGGGAAGTCGACGCCGTTGCCGCGGGTGTAGGCCTGGAAGTCGAGGTTGCCGCGGCGCACCAGGGTGTCGCCGCCGGTGACCGGCATGATCCGCTCGACCTGGGGCAGCCCGGACAGCGCGGCGATGTCGGCGAGGCTGACCACGCCTTCGGGCACGCGCGGGTTCGGCGAGTAGCCGGAGAGGTAGATGATGTTGGAGCCGAAGGCGCCCATCTGCGCCATGACCTGGCGCTTGCTGCCTTCGCCGATGGCCAGCATGACCACCACCGAGGCGACGCCGATGACGATGCCGAGCAGGGTCAGGGCGGTGCGGAAGCGGTTCACCCACATCACCCGCCAGGCGGCGCGCAGGGCTTCGAGCAGTTCGCCCCGCCAGGCGCCGGGGGGCAGTTCGCGGCGCTCTTCGAGGCGTTCGCGCAGGCGGCTGGCCGGCAGTGCACCGGCGTTGGCGCCGGGCGTCCGGGCGTCGGCGCTGTCACTGAGGACATGGCCGTCGCGCACTTCGATGATGCGCTGGGCGCGGGCGGCGACTTCGCGGTCGTGGGTGATGAGGATCACCGCGTGGCCCTGGGCGGACAGCTCCTCGAGCAGCTTCATCACCTCGATGCCGCTCTGGCTGTCGAGGGCGCCGGTGGGTTCGTCGGCGAGGATCACGTGGCCGCCGTTCATCAGCGCGCGGGCGATGGAGACGCGTTGCTGCTGCCCGCCGGAGAGCTGGTGCGGGCGGTTGCCGGCGCGGCTCTCCAGGCCCAGGCGGCGCAGCAGTTCGGCGGCGCGGGCGCTGCGCTCGGGTGCGGGGGTGCCGGCATAGATGGCCGGCATCTCGACGTTCTCGCGGGCCGAGGCGGAGGGGATCAGGTGGTAGCCCTGGAAGACGAAGCCGAAGGCCTCGCGGCGCAGCCAGGCCAGCTCGTCGCCGTCCAGCGCGGCGACGTCGCGGCCGGCGAAGCGGTAGGTGCCGGAGCTGGGGCGGTCGAGGCAGCCGAGGATGTTCATCAGGGTCGACTTGCCGGAGCCGGAGGCGCCGACTATGGCGACGAATTCGCCGGCCTCGATGCGCAGGGAGATGCCGCGCAGCACCTCGACTTCCGGCGCGCCGTCGCCGCCGTAGCGCTTGCGCACGTCGATCAGTTCCAGCAGGGCGGGTTCGTGCAGGGCCTTCATCGGGCGTCGCCGGGTTCGCCGATCAGCAGGCGTTCGCCCTCGCTGAGCCCGGACAGCACCTGGACCTGCATGCGGTCGCGCACGCCGGTGCGCACCTGGCGCTCCTCGATGGCGCCCCGGGCGCCGACCACCCGCACCCTGTCGTCGTCCAGCAGCGCGGCGATGGGCACGGCCAGGGCGTTCTCGACGCGCTCGGAGACGAAGTGGACCTGGGCGGTCATCTCGGTCATCAGGGCGTTGTCCTGGTTGTCCACGTCCAGCAGCACGGTGTAGAGCACCACGCGGCCGCCGCTGCCGGTGGGGCTGCCGCCGCCCTGGCTGAGCTGGTCGAGCGGGCGCGGCGGCAACGGCAGCACCTGGCGCACGCGGGCTTCCCAGCGCCGGCCTTCGCCGCTGAGGGTGGTGAACCAGGCGGGCATGCCGGGCCGCACGCGGCCGATGTCGGCTTCCGAGACCTGGGCCCAGACGGTCATCGGCGAGAGCTTGGCGATACGCAGGATCAGGGGTGTCTGCTGCTGGGCGTTGAGGGTCTGGCCGACGCGGGCGTCGACCGCTACCACGGTGCCGGAGATGGGGGCGTAGATGCGCGTGTAGCCGAGCTCGGCCTCGTCGCTGCGCAGGGTCGCCTGGGCCTGGCGGATCTGTGCCTCGATCATGGCGATGCGCGCCCGGGTGGTGCGCACCTGGGCGTGGGCGACCTGCAGGTCTTCCTCGCGGGTGGCGCCGCTGGCGGCGAGTCTCTGCTGGCGGGCGTATTGCTGGCGGGCCAGCGCGTGCTGGGCCTGCTGTTCTTCGCGCTGCGCCGCGAGGGTGTCGATGGAGGAGCGCCCGGCATCGACCCGCGCCTGCTGGGTGGAGGGGTCGATCTCCACCAGCAGCTGGCCTTCCTCGACGCTGTCGCCGGGTTCCACGTGCAGCTTGCGGATCTGCCCGGAGGCCTGGGCGCCGACATCGACGTAGCGGCGTGGCTGCAGGGTGCCGAGGGCGCTGACGCTGCTTTCGATGGTGCCGACGGCGACGGTCACGGTGTCGCCTTCATGGACGGCGTCGGGCATGGCCTTCCAGGCGGCGAGCGCGAGGAGGGGGACGAGCAGCAGCGGGGCGAGGATCAGGCGGCGTGGAAGTCGTGGGGCGCTCATGGGATGTCCGGCTCTGGAGGGGCCCTGGCCGGCACACTGCGACGGCGAAGGGGCGCTGCCAGATGAACGATCAGGGCGCGGGGAAATTTACCGGGTGGGGCGTTCCGGGCGTGGCGCCCGGCTTCACAGGCGCATCTTGCGGTTGCTGATCAGAGTGCTGCCATCGGCCTGCTGGGCGAGGCTGACGGGCAGGACCTGGGGCAGGGCGCTGACCAGGCTGCGGATGTCGCGGGTGCTGTAGATGCCGCCGATGCGCTGGTCGGCACTGGCCTGGTCGCCCAGTACCAGCGGGGCGTCGAGGTAGCGGTTGATCAGCGGCACGGCCTCGGCGAGGGTCAGGTCGTCGAGGATCAGCTTGCCGTCGCGCCAGGCCAGGGCCTTCTGCGTGTCCACGGCGCCGACCGCCGGCTTCATGTCGCCCGGGCTGAAGCTGGCCTGCATGCCGGGGCTGAGGTTGCTGTCGTTGCCGCGCTGTTCGCTGCGCACCTTGACCGAGCCCTCGGTGACGGTGACCACGACGTTGTCCTGGTACTTCCAGACGTTGAAGCGGGTGCCGGTGACGGTGATCGAGCCCTGGCCGGCATGCACCACGAACGGGTGGGCGCTGTCGTGGCTGACGTGGAAGTAGGCTTCGCCGCTGTCGAGGCTGACGCGGCGCTGGTCGATGAAGTTGGCGTAGCTCAGGCGCGTGGCGAGGTTCAGTTCCACGTCGCTGCCGTCGGGCAGGGTGATGCGGCGGATGCTGTTCTCGGCTTCGAAGCGCTGGTAGCTGTCGGGCAGCCAGCCGGCGATCCAGCCGCTGTAGCCGGCGAGCGGCAGGGCGACCAGGGCCAGCACCAGGGCGCGCGCATGGCGACGCAGGAGGCCGCGCGGGCGCTGGCGGGGCGGCAACTGGGCGAGGCTCGGCGGCGGTTTGGGAAGCTGGCGGGGTACGTGCAGGCGGGGGGACGACTGGGTCGGCGGCAGGTGTTCGCTGAGCTCCCAGATCTCCAGCATCTCGGCGTATTCGAGGGCGTGGGCCGGGTCCGCTTCGATCCAGGCCTGGAACTGGGCACGCTCCTCGTCCGTGCAATCCTCTGCGTGCAGGCGCATGCACCAGTGGGCGGCGACTTCGACCAGCGAGTCGCCTTGGGGTTTGGAGGAGGCGTTGTTCATCAGGATTACCGGTTCTGCCTGAATTCGAGTGGTTGCTTCACACGTTGACGCGGCGCACTGAGACATGAATCTTGATGAGAATTATTATAAATTTAATAATTTCAGACTGCCAGCATCACCCTGTGGGTGAGGTTTGATCCAGCTCAAGTGTAAGCGCCGCTTGCGGTCGGCGCCGGGGGAGCGAATTGGAAATCTACTATCGGGAGCTGGTGCGTTTCCTCAGCGCCAGGCTCGGGGATCGGCAGGCGGCCGCGGATGTGGCGCATGACGCGTATTTGCGGGTGATGGAGCGCGCGAGTCAAGAGCGGATCGAATCCCCACGGGCGTTTCTCTACCGAACGGCGCTGAACCTGGTGGTCGACGAACACCGCCGCAACGCCGTGCGGCGCAACGAGCCGCTGGAGGTGCTGGACGAGGAGGAGGAGTCGCGACACCGCTCGCCTTCGCCCTTGCGCTCGCTGGCCCAGGGGCAGCGGCTGGGGCTGCTGCAGCGCGCCCTCGACGAGTTGCCGGCGTTGTGCCGCGACGCCTTCCTGCTGCGCAGGCTGGAGGGCCTTTCCCATGACGAGATCGCCGCGCGCCTGGGAATCTCCCGGTCTCAGGTGGAGAAGCACATCGTCAACGCCATGAAGCACTGCCGCCTGCGCATGCGCGAGTGGGAGTGCGCCTGACGCCGGCCGACACGCCGGCTAAATTTCATTTCCCTGTCCTCGTTCCTAGTCAACAGGCGGCCAGTGGGGCCGTCATCGAATGACTGCCGCCCTCGCCGGGGCGCCTCCAGAGGACACTGGACATGACTCAGCCCCTGAACACCGCCCTCCACGACCTGATCGGCATCGGTTTCGGCCCCTCCAACCTGGCCCTGGCCATCGCCCTGCAGGAGCGCGCCCGCCACCAGGGTGCGCTGGATGCGCTGTTCCTCGACAAGCAGGCCGACTACCGCTGGCACGGCAACACCCTGGTGACCCAGAGCGAGCTGCAGATTTCCTTCCTCAAGGACCTGGTGTCCCTGCGCAACCCCACCAGCCCCTATTCCTTCGTCAACTACCTGCACCAGCACGGCCGCCTGGTGGACTTCATCAACCTCGGCACCTTCTACCCGTGCCGCATGGAGTTCAACGACTACCTGCGCTGGGTGGCCGGGCAGTTCCAGGAGCAGAGCCGCTACGGCGAGGAGGTGCTGGCCATCGAGCCGGTGCTGGAGGGCCAGCGCGTCGAGGCGCTGCGGGTGATCTCCCGCGATGCCGGCGGCGAGACCCATGTCCGCGCCACGCGTGCGGTGGTGGTCAGCGCCGGGGGGACCGCGCGCATTCCCCAGGCCTTCCGCCATCTCAAGGACGATGCCCGGGTCTTCCACCACTCGCAGTACCTGGAGCGCATCGCCAGGCAACCCTGCGTCGGCGGCAAGCCCATGCGCATCGCCATCATCGGCGGTGGGCAGAGCGCGGCCGAGGCCTTCATCGACCTCAACGACAGCTATCCCTCGGTGCAGGTGGACATGATCCTGCGCGGCTCGGCGCTCAAGCCGGCGGACGACAGCCCCTTCGTCAACGAAGTGTTCTCCCCCGAGTTCACCGACCTGATCTTCAACCAGACCGGTGCCGAGCGTGAGCGCTTCATCCGCGAGTACCACAACACCAACTACTCGGTGGTGGACATCGACCTGATCGAGCGCATCTACGGCATCTTCTACCGCCAGAAGGTCTCCGGCATCCGCCGCCACGCCTTCCACATCCTCAGCACCGTGGAGCGCGCCAATGCCGGCGCCGACGGCATCGAGCTGGTGCTGCGCAACAACGCCAGCGGCGAGCAGAGCGTGCAGCGCTACGACGCCGTGGTGCTCGCCACCGGCTACGAGCGCCAGGCCCATCGCCACCTGCTGGAGCCCCTGGCGCAGTGGATGGGCGACTTCGAAGTGGGCCGCGACTACCGCATCCGCACCGACGAGCGTTGCCAGGCGGCCGTCTACATGCAGGGCTTCTGCCAGGCCAGCCACGGGCTCAGCGACACCCTGCTGTCGGTGCTGCCGATCCGCGCCGACGAGATCGCCGCCTCGCTCTACGCCCACATCGAGCCGGGCGCCCGTGTCGAGCGCGGCCTCCAGCAGGCCCTCGCCACCGCCAGCTGACCGCTTCGCCCGCGCCGGCCCCGCCGGCGCGGTTCCCCATCCCTTGCGAGTACTTCCGATGCCCATGCGCAGCCTTGCCGCCGGTGTCGCAGCGTTGTTGCTGTGCCCGGCCTTTTCCGTTCTGGCCGCTGCTCCGGCCGCCACGCCGCGAGACACCCTCATCCGCTGGACCGCCCACGGCGTCCCGCACATCCAGGCGGCGGACGAACGCGGCCTCGGCTATGGCATCGGCTACGCCTATGCCCGCGACAACGCCTGCCTGCTGGCCGAGGAGATCGTCACCGCCCGGGGCGAGCGCTCCCGCTGGTTCGGCGAGCAGGGCCAGTCTTCCGCCCACCTCGACAACCTGCCGTCCGACTTCTTCTTCGCCTGGCTCAACCAGCCGGCCTCGGTCGCCGCCTTCCGCCAGGCGCAGAGTCGCGAAGTGGCCCAGCTGCTGGACGGCTACGCCGCCGGCTTCAACCACTACCTGCAGGAAGCCGACGCGCGCACCACCCATTGCCTGGGCGAGGGCTGGCTGCGCCCCATCGATGCCGACGACCTGCTGCGCCTGACCCGGCGCCTGCTGGTGGAAGGTGGCGCCGGGCAGTTCGCCGAGGCGCTGATCGGTGCCGCCCCGCCCGGTGTGCGCCAGGCGCGGCTGGACGCCGGCTACACCGCCGCACGCACCGAGGGTTTCCGCCTGGAGCGCGGCAGCAATGCCGTGGCCGTGGGCGGCAAGCGCAGTGCCAACGGACGCGGCATGCTGCTGGCCAACCCGCACTTCCCCTGGAGCGGCGCGCTGCGCTTCTGGCAGCTGCACCTGACCATTCCCGGCAAGCTCGACGTGATGGGGGCGGCGTTGCCCGGCCTGCCGGTGGTCAACATCGGCTTCGGCCGGCAGCTGGCCTGGACCCACACCGTCGACACCTCCGCGCACTTCACCCTCTACCGCCTGGAACTCGACCCCGGCGACCCGACCCGTTACCGCGTCGACGGCCGCACCGAGACGCTGAACAGGACCCGCCTGCAGGTGCAGGTGCGCAATGCCGACGGCACCCTCTCGGTGCGCAGCCACGACCTCTACGAATCGCGCTTCGGCCCGTTGCTCGTCTGGCCAGGCAAGCTGGAGTGGACCGCCGGCGAAGCCTGGGCGCTGAAGGACGCCAACCTCGGCAACACCCGCGTGCTGCAGCAGTGGTACGCGATCAACCAGGCGCGTGACGTCGACGCCCTGCGCGCCGCGGTGACGAAGATCCAGGGCATCCCCTGGGTCAACACCCTGGCCGCCGACGCCAGCGGCAAGGCGCTGTACATGAACCAGTCCGTAGTGCCGCACCTGCTGACCGGGCAACTGGCCGAATGCGTGATCCCGCAGCTGGCCGCCGAAGGCCTGCCTGCCTTGCAGGGCAACCGCAGCGACTGCGAATGGACCCCCGATGCCGGCGCCGCCCAGCCCGGCATCACCCCGGCGGCGCAGTTGCCGGTGCTGCAGCGCGAGGACTTCGTGCAGAACTCCAACGACAGCGCCTGGCTGAGCAACCCCGCCAGCCCGCTCACCGGCTATTCGCCGCTGGTCAGCCGTGAAGGCCGCGAGCTGTCGCCGCGTGCGCGCTTCGCCCTGGGCCGCCTGCAGGGCGACGCACCGCTCGGCGCCGATGTCCTCCAGGCGCTGGTCACCGACAACGAAGTGGGGCTGGCCACCGGCCTGCTGCCCGAACTGCTGGCGTTATGCAAGACCGAGGCGGGCAATGCCGGGCTGGCCGCACCCTGCAAGGCGCTGGCGGCCTGGGATGGCAAGGCCAACCTCGAAAGCGGCATCGGCTTCCTGCATTTCCAGCACTTCATGCAGGCCTTCGCCGGGATCGGGAATGGCTGGCGCGAGCCCTTCGATCCGCAGCGCCCGACCGTCACCCCGCGCGGGCTGAACCCGGCGGCGCGAGGCGAGGTGATCCAGGCGTTGGTCACGGCGGGCGAGGAAGTGGCCAGGGCCGGTATCCCCGAACAGGCCCGCTGGGGCGACATCCAGCGCGCGGGCGCCATCGGCATCCCCGGTGGTGATGGGCATTTCGGCGTCTACAACGCCATGCAGAGCGAGTTGCAGGGCGACCACCTGGAAGTGGTCAGCGGCACCAGCTACCTGCAGCTGGTGACCTTCGACGGCGAAGGGCCCCAGGCGCGCGGGCTGCTGGCCTTTTCCCAATCCAGCGAAGCCGGCTCGCCGCACCACAGCGACCAGACCGAACTCTTCGCCCGACAGCAATGGCAGAAGCTGCCCTTCACCAACGCCGAGATCGAGGCCGATCCGGAGCTGGAACGCAAGGTGCTGCGGGTGAAGTGAGCGGTGCTCCCTGCAACGCCGTGATTGGCAGGGCGTAGGGTGGAGGTCGCTTTTTACCTCCACCGGCGGAGTTGCCGGGAGGCGCGGGAGGTGGACCGCTGAAGCGCGATCCACCCTGGGGTTTGGAGTGGCTTAGCCCCAGTAGAACCCGGTGGTGTCGGGGAAGGCCGAGGTCAGGCCGGCGCCACCGGCGCCTTTCTTCTGGCCCTTGATGCGCAGGCCATTGGCGCGACCGACGACGTAGTCGCCATTCTCCACCGTCATGTCCGACAGCGGCCGCTTGAAGTCCGCCGGGGCGACCCAGGCTCTGCCACTGGCCGCGTTCACCTTGGCCGAGCCGTTGTAGGTGTGCGCCGAGGTGCCGCTGGTGAGCGCGCGCTCGATGGTCTTGATCAGTTCGGCCTTGGTGCCCGTGCCGGGGAACATCGACTTGCTGTTGTACGACTGGGTGCCGATCTTGAAGGTGGCGACGTGGGGATAGGGGCAGAGGATGCGCTCGGACAGCGTCTTGCCCGCCCAGCCTGCCAGCTCGCCCTGTTTCGCCTGGGGCACGGCGAGGATGGTGTACTCGGTGATTTTGCTCTTGATGTCGTGGGTCGCATGCCCGCCTGCGCCGTCGTTGGGCTCGGACAGATTGTTGGTGTGCTTGCCTGATTTGAAGATGTGGCAGATCACGTCCTGGTCGAGGGTGTAGCGCTTTTTCATCGGAGTCCGGTTCCTTGCTGCGATTGATCGGATGCGCAGCAAGGTTAGCAACGGATCGGTGATTGGAAAGGCGTCCGGATGAAAGGCCGACGTGTCTGGGATGCGGTTCGCAGGGCAATCGCCTGCACGGATTCACGACCCGGCGCTGGAGGCGCCCGGTGCGCCGGCCGGAGCGGGAAGGGCGCGCGGGTCTCAATCCTCCGGCAGGTTGTTGAAGATCTTCTCCAGCGTGCCGTTGAGCTTGGTGATCTGCGCTTCGCTGAGGCCCTTGAAGCTGTTGGTGAAGATGTGCGCGGTGGTGACCTGGATCTGTTCGGCGGTGCGGCGGCCGGCCTCGGTGATGGACACCTGGGTGACGCGGCCGTCGTTGCTGCAGGGGTTGGTGTCCACCAGGCCGTCGGCCTTCATGCGGTAGACGATCTTGGTGACGGTGGAGAGCTTGGCGATGGCGTGCTCGGAGATTTCCGAGATGCTCGACTCGCCGTTCTCCTTGAGGATGAACAGGATGCGCCAGCGCGGGATGTCCATGTCGATCTTCTTCAGCGCCTTCTCCATGGCCATGGAGTAGCGGCCATGCACCCGTGCCAGCCAGTAGAAGGGGAAGTCTTCCTTGCGGAAGTTGTCGCTGGCGGGGTTGTAGCGGCTCTGGCGTTTTTTCGGGGTGGTCATGGTGACTGCGTGCTGCTGCGGGTGGGTGGGGGTGATTTATAGGGGGTTGCACGCGGGCTGTCGACAGGCGCTCGCCATTGCCTTGATGCAGGTCAGGTTCGGCGGGGCGTTGGCGGCGGGCTCGCGGCGGGCTGCGCCGCCGCGAGGGAGAGGTGGGGCGTCAGGCGATCCCTTCGCGCGCGAGGCTGCGGCGGAAGTGCCCGCAGCCCTTGCCCAGCAGGGCCAGGGTCAGCACCACGGCAGCCAGGTTGAGCAGGGAGACCGAGTGGCCGACCAGCGCCGGCGACTGGAACAGGCGGTCGGTGAGCAGCGCCACCAGGGTGGTGCCCAGGCCCAGGCCGATGAGGTTGGAGATGAGCAGGAACAGCGCCGAGACCTGGGCGCGCATCTGGTTGGGCGGGAGGATCTGCATGGCCGCGGTGGAGGCGGGCATGGGGAAGGAGGCGAAGAACATCGCCGGCACCAGCAGCGCGAGCGACAGCCACAGCTCGCCCACCTGGGTGAAGGCCACCGCGGGCACCGCCATGCCGATGGCGCCGATCACACCGGCGCGTATCGGCGCGTCGGCATGGCCGCGCCTGGCCAGCCAGTCGATCAGCCAGCCGCCGCAGAGCACGCCGCCGGTGTTGGCCAGCAGCACGATCAGCCCGAGGATGTAGCCGGCCTGGCTCGGCGCCAGGCCGAAGTTGCGCATGTAGAAGGCCGGGGTCCAGCTGAGCATGCAGAACAGCGTCATGGCGTAGAAGGAGAAGCCCAGGTAGTGGCAGGTGAAGGTCTGCCGGTGGTGGCCGAGGAAGGCGAAGGCCTGGCCCAGGCTGGGCTTGTGCACCTGGCCGTTGGCATCGAGCTTGAGGCCCTTGCGCGCCGGGTCGCGCACGGTGGTGGCGATCAGCAGGGCGACCAGCAGCCCCGGCAGGCCGACCAGGAAGAAGGTCACCTGCCACGGGCGCATGCTGCCCAGCAGCGGCACGGTCACGCTGTCGAGGTTCTTCAGCAGGTCGATCACGTAGCCGCCGATGAGGAAGGCCACGCCACCGCCGATGAAGGAGCCGATGGAGTAGATGGCCACGGCGCGGCCGAGCTTCTCGCGCGGGAACATGTCGCTGAGCATCGAATAGGTGGCCGGCGACAGCGCTGCCTCGCCGATGCCGACGCCGATGCGCGCGAGGAACATCTGGGTGAAGTTCCTGCTCAGCCCGCAGACGGCGGTGGCGAGGCTCCAGAAGGCGACGCCGATGGCGATGATCCGGGGCCGCGAGAAGCGGTCGGCGAGCAGCGCGATGGGCATGCCCATGAAGGCGTAGAACAGCGAGAAGGCCAGCCCGTGGAGCAGGCTGAACTGGGTGTCGGAGAG
Source organism: Pseudomonas tohonis (assembly GCF_012767755.2). Lineage (NCBI taxonomy): Bacteria > Pseudomonadati > Pseudomonadota > Gammaproteobacteria > Pseudomonadales > Pseudomonadaceae > Pseudomonas > Pseudomonas tohonis. The sequence continues at coordinate 3,749,466 of NZ_AP023189.1, read as the reverse complement.
CTGCAGGTCGTGTTTGATCGGCTCGATCATCAGCGCGAGGATCTGCCGGTCAACGAAGGAGAAGATGTAGGCCACCATGCAGATGGCGACGACGTACCACTCGTAGACGTAACGCTTGCGGGTGGTGTCGGTGGGTGTCTGGCTGGTCATTCGGTTCGGCCCCTCGAGGCGGTGGTGATGAGGTCTGCGGCAGCGTCGAATGGGTGGGGGTAGATCGGTGACGCCTGCGTTACCGATGCGCCTCGCCCGGGTGCGCCCTTTCTTGTTTTCATGCATCGCCAAGTCGCGGAACCCGTCGTCGCGGAGCCCCGTCCCGTCTTTTTATGCGCTTGTTCCCCCGGCCTCTATGCCCCAGGCGCAGCCGCTGTTCCGGCTGCGCAGATTTGCTTTGCGTGGCGTGGAAATTGCTTTCCATTTCCACCATTTCGCGGCGCCTGCAGTGGGCGCGCCGCAGCGACAGCGGGGCCACCAGCATGCTCGACGACGCATCCCTTCTCCAGCGACACCGCCTGTTGAACCCGACCGCCGGGATCGGCGAGATCCGTGACAAGGTCAGCCACTACCTGTGGCCGCACCGGATGCACATGCAGCGCAGCGAGGCTCCGAATTCGGCGCTCTACGGCGTGTTCTTCGGCAGCTCCGCGCTGTTCGACCTGCACTACGGCGCACGGGTGGAGATCGATGCCGGCGACATCGCCAGCTACTACCTGGTGCGCGTCACCCTGCAGGGCTCCGGCACCCTCACCCTGGGCCGCCAGAGCGCGGCGATGCAGCGTGGCAGCCTGACCGTCTCCTCGCCCTCCGAGCGCAGCCTGATCCGCATCGACGAGGACTGCCGCAACCTCATCCTGCGGGTCGAGCGCGATGCCCTGGAGCGCCAGCTGCAGCGCTTGCTGGAGCGGCCGCTGAAGCAGCCGCTGCTGTTCGATATCCAGGTGGCGCCGGGGCACCCGGGTATGGCGGCGGTGCGCGAGACGCTGGACTACATCTGCCGCCTGCACCAGGGGCCGATGGCCGCGGACCTGGCTCCGACCCTGGGCAGCGGCCTCTCGGACTACCTGCTTTCGGTGCTGCTGACGCAGTTGCCGCACAACTACTCCGCGGCCCTCTGCGAGGACCGTCGCCAGCCGATGCCGGTGCACGTGCGCCGGGCCCGCGACTACATCGAGGAACACCTGGACGAACCCATCGCCCTGGCCACCCTGGCCGAGCTCTCCGGCGTCTCCATCCGCACCTTGCAGAACGGCTTCGCCCACTTCCTCCAGCAGTCGCCCACCGACTACGTGCGCAGCCGGCGGCTGGCGCGGGTGCACGAGGCCTTGCAGCGGGCGGGTGCCGGCGACAGCGTCACCGACATCCTCCTGCGCCACGGCGTCAGCAGCTTCGGCCACTTCGCCACCCACTACCGCCGCCAGTACGGCTGCCTGCCTTCGGAGACCCTGCGCAGCGGCCGGTGAGCACACCCTGCATCCGTGCCAAGAGCTGGCCTCGTGCCGCAGGGCGGGCCGTGCGCACCGCCGCTCGGTGCTTCCGGCGAGGCACAGGTGCGCGCAGCACACCCTAGGGGCGAAACGCGGGATGGCTGCATGGCTTTCGCTCCCTTGAAGGGGCAGGAGCAACAGGCACGACTCAGCCGTCGAGAAAGCGCTGGGCCAGGTCCAGCTGGGAGTTGGCCAACTGGTGCAGCTCCTGGCCGATCTGGCTGTTGCGCTGGGCCTGGCCGGCGCTGCATTCGGCCAGCCCGGCGATCTGCGCGATCTGCCGGTTGACCTCCTCGGCGACCTGGCCCTGTTGCTCGATGGCGGCGGCCATCTGCAGGCTCATGCCGCTGATCTGCCCGACTTCCCCGCAGATGCGGTGCAGCGCCTGGCGCACCTGCTCCACGTCCTGAGCGGACTGCTGCGCCGCCAGCTCGCCGCGGCGCGCGGTGGCCAGGGCCTCGGCGCTGCCGTCGCGCAAGCGCTGGATGGAGTGCTGGATCTGCCCCGTGGAGTCGCGGGTGCGCGAGGCGAGGGTGCGTACTTCGTCGGCGACCACGGCGAAGCCGCGTCCGGATTCCCCGGCCCGCGCCGCCTCGATCGCCGCGTTCAGCGCCAGCAGGTTGGTCTGCTCGGCGATGCTCTGGATCACCGTGGCGATGCCGCTGATGGACTCGATGGACTCCGCCAGCCGGCCCACGGCGAGGTCGATGTCCGCCACCGACGCGCGCATGCCCTGCATCGAGGCCTGGCTCTGCTCGGCCAGGCGCTCGCCGTCGTGGGCCAGCTGGTCGACCTGGGTGGTGGCCTGGGCGGCCTCCTGCAGGTTGCGTGACAGCGCCTGGATGGTGGCGCTCATCTCGTGGATGGCCGCCGCCGACTGCTCGGCTTCCTGCAGCTGGCGGTCGAGCTGCTCGGCGCCGCTGGCCACCAGTTGCGCGGATTCCTCGCTGCGGGCGCGGAGGATCTCGCCGTTGATGCTGATCCGCGCCATCACCGTGCGCATGCGCAGCTTCTGGCTGTTGAGCGCCATCTCGAACAGGCCGCTGCCGCTGGATGCACTGCGGTAGATCGGCGCCAGCAGCGCGTCGCTGTACACCTGGGCGTGGCCGCCGAGGGCGCGCTGCAGGTCGCGGCGCTGGGCCGCCTGCCGTTGCCAGGCGGCGCCGAGCAGCAGCGCCAGGGCCAGGCCGCCCAGTGCCGGCGCGACATGCCCGCCGAGGGTGGCGCCCCCAAGCAGCAGGGCCAGCGCGAGGCCAAGGCCCTGGCCGGCGAGCCACTGCTGCACGCGGCCGGCCAGCGGCAGCGGGGCGCGGCCCTGGCGCAGGCGCGCATAGAGTGCCTCGGCGCGGCGGCTCTGGGCGGCGTCGATGGGGTGGTAGACGGTGCCCAGGGCCACCAGCTCGCCGCCATCGAACAGCGGCACCACGTAGAGCTGGCTCCAGAAGCTCGCGCCGTCCCGCGTGCGGCCCATCAGCGGGCCGCTCCAGGGGGTGCCGGCGCGCAGGGTGCGCCACATGCGCTCGATCACCCGCGCCGGCATCTGCGGGTGGTTGATCAGCTCGAAGCTCTGGTTCAGCAGCTCGTCGCGGCGGTAGCCGGAGAGCGCCAGGTAGGCGTCGTTGCAGGCCAGCAGGCGGCCGTCCGGGGCGAGCCGCGAGATGGGCGGCTCGACGAAGGCGGGCAGGGTGGCGAGTGAGGCGCCCATGCTCACCAGCCCGCGCCGCGTTCGGCTTGCATCTTGCGCACCATGGCGTCGAAGAACTTCACCGCGAAGCCGCTCTCGCGGATCAGCATGGCGGTGAGGTCGGCGCACTTCTGGCTGACGGCCTCCGGCAGCGGGTTGTCCTCGCCGCCGAGGGCGCCGGCGGCGCACTGGATCTCCGCTGCGCGCTGCACCGTCCAGAGCAGGAAGAAGGCTTTGGCGATGCTGCTTTCGCCCACCGCGATGCCGTGGTTGCGCAGCACCAGGATGTGCTTGTCGCCGAGGCTCTCGATCATCCGCGCCTTCTCGTCGTCGAACAGGGTGATGCCCTCGAAGGGGTGGTAGCCGATGCGTCCGTACAGCTGCGCGCCATAGAAATCGTGGTGGCCGAAGCCGGCCTTCTTCTGCACCACGGCGGAGATGGGCGTGGTGTGGGTGTGGATCAGGCAGTGGATGTCGTCGCGGGCGCCGTGCACCGCGCTGTGCAGGGCGAAGCCGGCGGGGTTGGCGTCGTAGGGCGAGTCTTCCAGCTTGTGGCCGTCGAGGTCGACCTTGAGCAGGTTGGCCGGGGTCACCTCGCGGTAGTTGAGGCCGAAGGGGTTGACCAGGTAGTGGTGCGCGGGCCCCGGCAGGCGCGCGGAGATGTGGTTGAAGATGGTTTCCGTCCAGCCGAAGAAATCCACCAGGTGGTAGCAGTGCGCGAGCTGCACGCGCAGGGCCCATTCCTCGTCGCTGCAATGAGGGGGCTGGGTGATGGCGATGGCGTTCATGGAAGGCTCCTTGTTCAGTGGCTGGCGCTGCGGAAGCGCGCCAGGGCGATGAGGTGGCGGGTGATGGGCATGGGCAGGTCGAGCAGCTCGGCCAGTTCCAGCACGGCGTCGCCGATGGCGGCCAGCTCCAGCGGCCGGCCCTTGTCGTGGTCCTGCAGCATCGAGGTGCGTACCGCGCCCATGCCGGCGCCGAGTTCGAGGAAGGTCTGCGGGTCGATGTCGACCCGTGCGCCGTGGCCGGCGGCCACCAGCAACGCCTCGTTCAGCGTGGCGCGGGCCAGCTCGCGCAGGCCGGGCTGGCTGTAGAGCTGCTCCAGGGTGGCGCCGCTGACCACGGACAACGGGTTGGAGGTGAGGTTGGCGATGATCTTGGTCCACAGCGGGTCGCGGATGCGTTCGCTGGCGCGGGCTTCGATGCCGGCGTCGGCGATCACCGAGCGCAGGCGTTCCAGGCGGGGCGTCAGGCGGTTGTCCGGCTCGCCGACGATCATCAGGTGCGGGTTGCCGGACTCGGCCACGCCGGGCGCCGGGCACTGCGCGGTGATGAACACCACGCAGCCGATCAGCCGCGCCGGATCGAGGGCCGCCAGCAGCGCGCCGTCCGGGTCCACGGCCGCGACCCGACGCCCGGCGAAGCGCCCGGGCAGGCCGTGGAAGTACCACCAGGGCACGCCGTTGACCACCGGCACCACGCTCGTCTCGTCATCCAGCAGCGGCGCGATCCGTGGCAGCAGCGTGGCCAGCGCCGGGGCCTTGGTGCAGAGGAACACCAGGTCCTGGGGGCCCAGTTCGGCGGCATCGTCGCTGGCGTCGACGCGCACCAGGTGCGTGCCGTCGAGGTCGTGCAGGCGGATGCCGTCGCGGCGGATCGCGTCCAGGGTCTCGCCTCGGGCCAGCACGCTGACCCGCTGGCCGCTGGCGGCGAAACGGGCGGCGAGGGTGCAGCCGATGGCTCCGGCACCGGCGATGCAGATACGCAGGGTAGGTTGCTTCATGGGGTCGCTCCATCGAGTGGCCCGCCCGGGATCGCCGGGCGGGCACGGGTCAACCGGCAAGCATGTCCTGATGCTTGCTGGCGAGGCCGAGGTAGGCCTCGATCACGCGCGGGTCATCGGCCAGCTGGGCGGCGGGGCCCTGCATGGCGATGCGCCCGGTTTCCAGTACGTAGGCATAGTCCGCCACGCGCAGTGCCGCACGCGCGTTCTGCTCCACCAGCAGGATCGAGACCCCCTGCTGGCGCAGCGCGGTGATGATGCGGAAGATCTCGCGGGTGATCAGCGGCGCCAGGCCCAGGCTGGGTTCGTCGAGCATCAGCAGCTTGGGCTTGGCCATCAGCGCGCGGCCCACGGCGAGCATCTGCCGCTCGCCGCCGGAGAGGGTGGCGGCCAGTTGGTCGCGACGCTCCCACAGGCGCGGGAACAGCGCGTAGACCTCGGCCAGGGTGGCGGCGTGGCTGCGGTCGCCCCGGCGGTGACGCTGGAAGGCGCCCAGCAGCAGGTTGTCGGCCACGCTCATGCTGGTGAACAGCTCGCGCTTCTCCGGCACCAGGCCGAGGCCGCGGGAGACCAGGGTCTCCACCTCCGGCACCGCTTCCAGGCTGCCATCGAACTCGACCCGGCCACGGGAGCCGAGCACGCCCATGATGGCCGAGAGCAGGGTGGTCTTGCCGGCGCCGTTGGGGCCGATGACGGTGACGATCTGCCCCTGGCCGACCCGCAGGCTGGCGTTGGACAGGGCTTCCACCTTGCCGTAGGCGACGCACAGGTCGCTGACCTCCAGCACGGCGTCGGCCACCTGGTTTTGCACGCTCTTGAGGGGTTCGATCTGCATGTTCATCACTCTGCGCCTCCGAGATAGGCTTCCAGCACGGCGGGGTTCTTCTGCACCTCTTCCGGCAGGCCCTGGGCGATGCGCTGGCCGAATTCCATCACCACCACGCGGTCCACCAGGCCCATGACGAAGTCCATGTCGTGCTCCACCAGGAGGATGGCCATGCCTTCGCTGCGCAGGCGGCTGAGGAGCAGGCCGAGGGCCTCCTTCTCCTTGTGGCGCAGGCCGGCGGCGGGCTCGTCGAGCAGCAGCAGGCAAGGGTCGGCGCACAGCGCGCGGGCGATCTCGAGGATGCGCTGCTGGCCGAGGGCGAGGCTGCCGGCTTCCTCGTGCAGGTGCTCGCCCAGGCCGACGCGTTCCAGCTGGCGCCGTGCTTCGGCCAGCAGGTCGGCTTCCTCGGCGCGGTCCAGGCGCAGGGCCGAGGCCAGCACACCCTTGCCGCCGCGCAGGTGGGCGCCGATGGCGACGTTCTCCAGCACGCTCATGCCGGGCAGCAGTTTCACGTGCTGGAAGGTGCGGCTCATGCCCATGCCGGCGACACGGCGCGAGGCCAGGCCGTTGATGCGCCTGCCCATGAACAGCACGTCGCCGCTGCTGGGGGTGTCGACGCCGGAGAGCTGGTTGAACAGCGTGCTCTTGCCGGCGCCGTTGGGGCCGATCAGGGCGAGGATCTCGCCGGCGCGCACCTCCAGGCTCATGTCGTTGTTGGCCACCAGGCCGCCGAAGCGCCGGGTGACGTGGCGCGCTTCGAGGATCACCTCGCCGTGGGCCGGGCGCTGCCGTTGCGGCAGGTCGCGGGCCGGGGCTTCGGCGGCCGGCAGGCGCTGGCGGGGGCGCAGGCGGCTGGGCACCAGGCGCACCAGCAGCGGCCACAGGCCACCCGGTGCGCGCTGCATCAGCAGCACGATGAGCAGGCCGAAGACGATGGTCTCGTAGTTGCCGGTGCTGCCCAGCAGGTGCGGCAGCAGGTCCTGCAGCCATTGCTTGAGCAGGGTGAGGATGCCGCTGCCGAGCAGCGCGCCCCAGACGCTGCCGACGCCGCCGATCAGCGCCATGAACAGGTAGTCGATGCCCATGTTGAGGCCGAAGGGCGTGGGGTTCACGAAGCGCTGGGTGTGGGCGTAGAGCCAGCCGGACACTGCCGCGAACACCGCCGAGATGAGGAAGATCACCAGCTTGGAGCGGAAGGTGTCGACGCCCATGGATTCGGCCATCAGTTGGCCACCCTTGAGCGCGCGGATGGCGCGGCCCTCGCGGGAGTCCAGCAGGTTCTGGGTGATCAGCATGGCCAGCAGGAGGACCACCCAGATCAGGTAGAAGACCTTCTCGCCCTTGTCGAGCAGCACGCCGAACAGCGAGATCGACGGCAGCCCGCTGACGCCGGTGTGGCCGCCCAGGGATTCCACGGTGCCGAACAGGTAGTACAGCGACAGGCCCCAGGCGATGGTGCCCAGCGGCAGGTAGTGGCCGGAGAGCTTCAGCGTCAGCGCGCCGAGCAGCAGCGCCACCAGGGCCGTGATGGCCACGCCCACCAGCAGCGTCAGCCAGGGGGATGCGCTGGCCCAGGCGAGCCAGGCCGGCAACTGCTCGGCGGTGGTCAGGTAGGCGGTGGTGTAGGCGCCGAGGCCGACGAAGGCCGCCTGGCCGAAGCTGGTCATGCCGCCGACGCCGGTGAGCAGGACCAGGCCCAGTACTACCAGTGTGTAGAGGCCGATGTAGTTGAGCAGGGTGACGTAGAACGGCGGCAACGCCAGCGGCGCGATGCCGAGCAGGATGACGAGGCCGAGGATCAGGTAGCGGGGTTTCATTCCTCTTCCTCCACGTGACGACGGGTGAACGAGCGCCAGAGCAGGAAGGGGATGATCAGGGTGAAGACGATGATCTCCTTGTAGGTGCTGGCCCAGAACATCGAGAAGGCTTCGATCAGCCCCACCGAGAGCGCGCCCAGGGCGGCCACCGGGTAGCTCGCCAGGCCGCCGATGATGGCGCCGACGAAGCCCTTGAGGCTGATGATGAAACCGGAGTCGAAGTACAGCGTGGTGATGGGCGCGATGAGGATGCCCGACAGCGCGCCGATGAAGGTGGCGAGGAGGAAGGTGGCCTTGCCCGCCAGGCTCGGCGAGATGCCCATCAGCCGCGCGCCCATGCGGTTCACCGCCGTGGCGCGCAGGGCCTTGCCGTAGAGGCTGCGTTCGAAGAACAGGAACAGGCCGATGATCAGCCCCAGGGACACCGCGATCACCCACAGCGTCTGGCTGTTGAAGGTCACCGGGCCCAGCTCCAGGCCGGCTTCGGAGAAGGGCGCGGTGCGCGCGCCTTCCGGGCCGAACAGCAGCAGGGCGATGCCGACCATGGCCACGTGCACGGCGATGGAGACGATCAGCAGCACCAGGGAGCTGGCCGAGGCGATGGGCTGGAACACCAGGCGGTAGATCTGCGGGCCCAGGGGCACCACCAGGGCCAGGGTCAGCAGCGCCTGCACCGCCATGGGCAGCTCGGCCAGCGGCAGCAGGCGGATGGCCGCGACCATGGCCAGGGCGTAGGCGAGCTTGGCGAGGATGCGTTTGGGGAAGCGGAAGGCGTGGCTGGAGCGCGCGGCGTCGTACAGGTCCAGCGCGCAGTCGACCAGGGTCAGGCCCAGCAGCAGCCAGACCAGTGCGGTGGGGTGGCCGGCCTGCAGGGTGGCCATGGTCAGCGCGCCGTAGGTGACGAACTCGCCCTGGGGGATCAGCAGGATGCGCGTGACGGTGAAGACCAGCAGGATCGACAGGGCCAGCAGCGCGTAGATCGCGCCGTTGGTGATGCCGTCCTGGCCGAGCAGCATGGCTATCTGGAAATTCATGGTGGGAACTCTTGTTGCGGTATGGGGGGCGTAGGTGTGTGCGGCATGACCGGTGCGTAGGGTGGATGACGCTTTTTTCATCCACCTTTCGGCGTTGAGCCGGGCTCCGCCTGGTGGACAGAAAAGCGCTGTCCACCCTACGGGGAACCCGTGCCTGCGATCAGTTGCCGCGCAGCAGCGTCCAGTTGCCGTTCTTCACCTGGATCAGCTCGCGGCCGCGTTCGTCGAAGCCGCTGTGGTCCTCGGGCGTCATGTTGTAGACGCCCTGGGTGGCGGCCAGCTCGTGGCTCTGCTCCAGCGCGTCACGCAGCGCCGCGCGGAACTCCGGCGTGCCCGGCGCGGCCTTGGCGGCGGCCACGGGGATGGCGTTCTGCAGCAGCAGGCCGGCGTCGAAGGTGTTGGCGCCGAAGGTGGCCGGCTTGCTGCCGTTGAGCTTCTCGTAGGCGGCGATGTAGTCGGCGGCGACCTTCTTCGAGGGGTGGCTGTCCGGCACTTCGTCCAGCACCAGCATCAGGCTGGCGGCCAGGATGGTGCCTTCGACCTTCTTGCCGCCGAGCTTGAGGAAGTCGGGCAGGGCGGCGCCGTGGGTCTGGTACATCTGCCCGCGGTAGCCCTGGTCGAACAGGGTGGTCTGCGGCATCACCGCCGAGCTGCCGGGTGCGGCGACCAGCACGGCGTCCGGTCGCGCGGCCAGCACCTTGAGGCTCTGCCCGGTGACCGAGGTGTCCTGGCGCTGGAAGCGCTCGTTGGCGACCACCTTGATGCCGTGCTCGGCCGCCATCGCGCCCATCACCTTGGACCAGTTCTCGCCGTAGGGGTCGGCGGTGCCGATGAAGCCGAGGGTCTTCACGCCACGGGCGACCATGTCGTCGACCAGCGCCTTGGCGATCAGGTCGTCGTTCTGGGTGGTCTTGAACACCCACTTCTTCTGCTCGTTCATCGGCAGCACCACGGCGGCGGTGCCGACCGGCGCCAGCAGCGGCACCCCGGCCTCGGCGGCGAACTGGATCACGCCCATGGCGTTGGGCGAACCGCTCGGGCCGATGATGGCGTCGACGTTCTCCTCGCTGATCAGCTTCTTCAGGGCCTTGACCGTGGCGGTGGGGTCGCTGCCGTCATCCAGGGCGATGTAGGTCACCTGCTGGTCGCCGGCCTGGGTCGGCAGCAGCGGCACGCTGTTCTTCTGCGGCAGGCCCACGAGGGCGATGGGGCCGGTGGAGGAGGTGATGACGCCGACTTTGACGTCGGCCTGCGCAAGGGCGGCGCAGGCGGCACTCAGGAGCAACGTGGACACAGCTTTCTTGAAGAGCATGACTTTCTCCGAAGAGTTGCAAGGCGATACGGGGCGGTTGTCCGACGGGCGCCGCTTGGCGGGCCCGCGGTCCTTCTTGTTGTGGTGCCCGTGCGCTGCTCGCTGCCGAGGGCAGGGCGGCGCCGTCGAGCCCGTGTCGGGCCGAGTGGCGTGTAGGGCGATAGCAGGTTGCATGCCAGGAAAAATCGTTACCCCGTTACGGCGCATTCGCGCAGGGGGCGTTTCGGCACGCCGCGTTCGGGTGCTGGAGGAAGGGGCGGCGATGGGGTTTCGGCGGCCATTCGCGCAACGCGGCCGATGCGTCTCGATCCCGCAAGCGACAAGGCGTTGATCTGGATCAATACGGCTTTCGGAAAGCCGATTTCCTGACCGAAAAATCGTGGATTTCCAGTGATAAAAAATCCATTTTTAAGGTGGCATTTTTGACCTGTTTTGGGTGCCTGAAATTTCTTTTTCCATGGGGTTAAAGCAGCGGCTTCGATAACGGGTCGGGAACAGTTTACTGAATGATTATTTTTCTCGACAAATATTCAAGTTATTGAAAATAAACGATAAATATATGATTGATGAGTGAAAGATCCATTTTTCAGGCTGTTACCGAAATGCACGGAAAGGGTGCGTGACGACGAAAAATGCACCGAATCTACACACCGATTTATTTGCCAAAATTCAATTGACATTTCACGTAAATATTCCGATTTTAGATTTAAGCGTTCACCTGCCCCGGCAGGCAGAAGGCTTCCCTGAAAGCGCACAGCGCGAACAAATCGAATACAGGTGAAGGCATGGCGACAGTCGTCGAGAAACTGCAGCTGGGAGGGTCCGGCAGGACCGTGATGGTGAAGGACACCATCGACATCGCCGGCTACCCGACCCGCGCTTCCAGCCGTGCTTTGGAAGAAGCCCCCGACGCCACCCGCAACGCCGATGTGGTACAGGCGCTGCTTGATGGCGGTTGCCGCATCATCGGCAAGACCAGCCTCCATGAGCTGGCCTTCGGCACCACCGGGATCAATGCCTGGACCGGCACGCCGGACAACCCTCTTTATCCCGGGCGCATCCCCGGTGGCTCCTCCAGCGGCTCGGCCACGGCGGTGGCCGCCGGGCTCTGCGACTTCTCGCTGGGCACCGACACCGGTGGCTCGGTGCGCATCCCCGCCGCCTGCTGCGGCGTGTTCGGCCTCAAGCCCAGCTTCGGCCGCGTGAGCCGTCGGGGCGTGATGCCGGAGCAGTCGACACTCGATTGCGTCGGGCCCTTCGCCCGTGACATGGACATGCTGATCGAGGCCATGGGCCTGATCGCCCCCGGTTTCGGCCCGTTGCCTTCCCTGGAAGGCGTGCGCATCGGCGTGGTGCCGGTGCAGGCGCTGGACGAGGTGCAGTTCGCCGTCGACGCCGCATTGGCACGCGCTGATTTCCCCCTGCGCAGCGTGCCGCTGCCCGGCATGCGCGCCGCCTATGACGCCGGCCTCACGGTGATCAACCGCGAGACCTGGAATGCCTGCCGGCACCTGCTGGCCAGCGGCAAGGTCGGCGCGGATATCGCCGGCCGCCTGGAAGCCGCCGGCACCACCACCGACGAGGCGCTGGCCGCAGCCGAAGCCTGCCGCGCGGCCTTCACCGCCGAGGTGGATGCGGCGCTCGCGCAGTGCCCGATCCTCGCCATGCCCACCATGCCCGACTACCCGCTGCTGGCGGTGGACGCTGCCGACACCCGCGCGGTGATCGGCATGACCGCCTTCGTGCGCCCCTTCAACCTCACCGGCCACCCCGCGCTGAGCATCCCCCTGGTGGGCGCCTCGCAACTGCCGGTGGGCCTGCAACTGATCGCCGCCAAGGGCGCGGACGAGCTGCTTTGCGCAGTCGCCCGCGAGCTGGTCCGGCGCCTGGAGCCCTAACCCATGCCAACCCTGGAGCACACCATGTCTTCGCTAAGCGAGCTGGACTACCAGCGCCCCGTGTCGATCACCGCGAGCGAGGCCTTCCAGGCGCTGCTCGGCGAGATCCGCGAGCGCGCCCGGAGCGAGGAATTCGACCGGCAGAAATACATCTCCCAGGACATCATCGAGCGCTTCAAGGCGCTGGGCGTGTACCGCGCCCTGGTGCCCAGGCGCTTCGGTGGCGATGAGCGTTCGCCGATGGAGTTCTGCCAGATGATCGAGGACATCTCCATCGCCGACGGCTCCGCCGGCTGGGTGGCGAGCTTCGGCATGAACCCGGTGTACCTGGCCTCGCTGCCGCTGGCGACCCTGGAGAAGGTCTACGCCAACGGCCCGGACGTGGTCTTCGCCGGCGGCATCTTCCCGCCGCAACCGGCCACCTTCGTCGAGGGCGGGCTGGAGGTGAACGGCCGCTGGAAGTTCTCCAGCGGCTGCATGGGGGCCTCGCTGATCGGCGTCGGCATCGCCCCGAAGAACGGCGAGATGCTCGGCCTGCCGCGCCTGGCGGTGATGCCGCGGGACAAGGTGAAGATCGAGGAAACCTGGGACGTGGTGGGCCTGATCGGCACCGGCAGCCACGACGTGGTGATCGACGGCGTGGTGGTGCCCGAGGACTGGACCTTCGTCCGTGGCGGCCCGGCCAACCTCGACGAGCCGATGTTCCGCTACCCGTCGCTGTCCTTCGCCACCCAGGTGCTGTCCGTGGTCGGCCTGGGCGTCGCCCGCGCCGCGCTGGACTACCTCGGCGGCATGGCCAGCGGCCGCTTCTCGGTGACCGGTGCACCGGCGCTCTCCGACCGCCCGCTGGCGCAGATGCAGGTGGCCAAGGCCGAAGCCGAGCTGCGCGCCGCCCGCGCCTGGTTCTACGAGGCGATGGAAAACGCCTGGGCCAGCATCCTCGCCGGCGAGGCGGTATCGGTGGAGCAGACCAACCTGCTGCGCCTGTCCTCGACCCATGCGACCCGCGTGTCCGCCGAGGTGGCGCGCAGCGCGCAGATGCTGTCCGGCATGAGTGGCGTGTACCGCGAGAACCCGCTGTCGCGCTTCGTCAACGACACCCTGGTGATCACCCAGCACGCCTTCATGGGTGACATGACCTACCAGAACGCCGGCGCCATCTTCTTCGGCAACAAGCCGCTGCCCGGCTACCTGTGAATTCCAACTGACTGATCGGTGATTGTGATGAGCGAGAAAAAAGCCCTGCGCGTGCTGTTCTGCATGGGAATCAACCAGAACTTCTTCGACGCCCCGCGCGAGGAGCAGCTGGAAGTCTGGGCCGCGTTCAGCGCCATGTGGAACGGCATCCACGACCTGCCCGGCGTGACCGTGTTCGGCAACATGGACGACGACCAGAGCATGGTCGGCCCGTCCACCGGCTACCCCTGGACCACCTACCTGCTGGCCGACGTGCCGGACATCGAGACCGTGCACGCCGCCTGCAACCTGTTCCGCACCACCGCCGTGGGCACCGGCCCCTACAAGCTGTGGCGCTACTGCAAGGTCGAGGCCCGCACCGGCCGCGAACTGATCATCCAGCGCGCGTGACCGCCATGCCGACCGAAGCCCTGGAGGCGCGCCTGCGCCAGCTGGAAAGCGAAAACGCCATACGCGCCTGCATGAACCGCTACATGGTGCTGTGCGATGCGCTGGATGCCAGCACCCCGCTCGACGAGCTGGCCGGGTTGTTCACCACGGATGCGGTATGGGAAGGCAAGGGGGCGAAGTACGCCAGGAGCTTCGGTGGCTACCGGGGCCGCGAGGCCATCGCCGCGATGTTCGCCACCTACATGGTCGAGCCCGCGCACTTCGCCCTCAACGTGCATTTCCTCTGCTCGGAACTGATCCGCGTGGAGGGCGGCGTGGCGACCGGCAGCTGGGTGATGTTGCAGACCTCGACCTTCGCCGCCGGCGGCTCGCACCTCAATGCGGCGCGCCTGACGGTGGAGTTCCGCGAGGAGGAGGGCACCTGGCGCATGGCGCACTTCCAGACCGAGAACCTGTTCAGCCGCCCGGTGGATACCTGGAACAGCGCCGCGCACCTGCCGGTGCCGGGCAAGAACCAACAGACGTAGGGTGGGCTTCAGCCCACCGCAGAAAGGCCAGGCGTGGGCCGAAGCCCACCCTAGAAATCAAGTCGGTGCTCAGCGCCGACGAGGAGTGATCGTGACCAACCTGATCGAAACCGTGAACCTGGCCGCCACCCCGGCCGACCTGGTACTGCATGACCGCGTGCACACCTCGCTCTACACCGACGGGCGCATCTTCGACGAGGAGCTGGAGAAGGTGTTCTACAGCACCTGGATCTGGGTCGCCCACGCCAGTGAGATCCCCGACAGCGGCAGCTACAAGAGCACCTACATCGGCAAGCAGCCGGTGATCGTGGTGCGTGACCGCAAGAAGGACGTGCACGTGCTGCTCAACCGCTGCCGCCACCGTGGCGCCACCGTCTGCGAGCACAAGAAGGGCAAGGCCAACAGCTTCGTCTGCCCCTACCACGGCTGGAGCTACGGCCTGGACGGCAGCCTGCGCGGCGTGCCGCACCCGGAGAGCTACGCCGACTGCCTGGACAAGGGCGAACTGCCCCTGGTTAGCCTGCGCGTCGAGCAGTACAACGGCATGATCTTCGCCACCTTCAAGGACGACATCGAGCCGCTGGTGGACTTCCTTGGTCCTGCGAAGAAGTGGATCGACCTGTTCATGAAGCAGGGCGCCGGCTACGGCGTGAAGGTCTCCGGCGAGCACCGCTTCCGCTTCCCCGGCAACTGGAAGATCCAGCTGGAGAACACCACCGACGCCTACCACTTCCCGCTGGTGCACAAGTCGTTCCTGTCCTCGGTGGACGAGCAGACCCTGGAGCTCTTCGACTTCGTGAAGGGCCCGGGCTATGTCGAGGACCTGGGCAACGGCCACAGCGTGATGGTGATGATCCCGGACCTGATCGACCTCGAGGCCGACCTCGACAAGCCCATCCCCGAGCGCTTCGAGGCCCTGGCCGATGAGCTGCGCGGCGAAGGCATCGACGAGCAGCAGGTGCGCCGCATCGTCCGCGCCGTCGGTGGCTCGGGCTTCAACCTCAACCTGTTCCCCAACGTCGCCTGCTCCATGGCGTTCTTCCGCGTGCTGCAGCCGATCTCGGTGAACGAGACCGAGATCCACCACGCGGTGATCACCATGGACGGCGGCCCGGCCGTGGCCAACCGCTACCGCCTGCGCCTGCACGAGCACTTCCAGGGCCCGATGGGCTTCGGCACCCCGGACGATTCCGAGGCCTGGGAGCGTGTGCAGAAGGGCGCCCAGGCCGGCACCGACCTGTGGATCATGCTTAACCGCGGCCTGCCGGGCGAGAAGCCCAGCGAGGACGGGCGGGTCAGCGACGTGAGTGCCGAGACCGGCATGCGCGCCGCCTACCAGCAGTGGAAAAAGATGATGTCGGCCTAGGGCGGATCGATATCCAACCCGGATGGCACATGCCGGTAGGAGCGAGCTCTGCTCGCGAACACGGACGCCACGAAAGCTTCGCGAGCAGAGCTCGCTCCTACGGAATGGGAAAACCCCATTCCTGTGAGCGAAACAAGTGACGGAACTGCTGCTCGACGCACTACTTGAGAGACCGAACATGAACCTTGAATTGCTCAACCACGTCAGCGCCTTCATCTGGCAGGAAGCGGACATGCTCGACCACGGCGAATTCGACGCCTGGCTGGACCTCTGGGCCGACAAGGGGACCTACATCATCCCCATCGACCCCAACGAGACCGACTTCGAGAACACCCTCAACTACGCCTACGACGACCATCACATGCGCAAGCTGCGCGTGCAGCGCCTGATCGGTGGCGAATCCATCTCCACCAGTCCGCGCGCCCGCACCGTGCGCGCCCTGTCGCGCTTCCGCGTGCTGGGCGACGAGGACGGCGTGGTCACCGTGCGCTGCGCACAGAACCTTCGGGAGTTCCGCAAGGACGTGCTCAAGCACTACACCGCCGACATCACCTTCGAGCTCCAGCGCGAAGGCGAGGGCTTCCGCATCCAGCGCAAGCTGATCCAACTCATCAACTCCACCGATACCCTCGCCGGTATCGGCTACATCCTCTGAGGGCTTTTCATGAAAACCCATGAGCAGACCCTTGGGAGCTTGAAATGAGTCAGATCGCACTCGTCACCGGCGCCGCCCAGGGCCTGGGTTTCGCCATCGCCGGCCGGCTGTTCGCCGCCGGCCATTCGGTGGTGATCACCGACCTGTCGCTGGAGCGCGCCCGGGCCGCCGCCGACCGTCTCGACCCCAGCGGTGAACGCAGCCTGGCGCTGCAGCTGGATGTGGCCAGCAAGGCCGATTTCGAGGCGGCGCTGGGTGCGACCCTGGAGCGCTTCGGCGCGCTGCACGCGGTGGTCAACAACGCCGCGATGACCCTGACGACGCCGGTGATGCAGATCAGCCCCGAGGAATTCGACCGGGTGCTGAGCCTCAACACCCGCAGCGTGTTCGTCGGCTGCCAGGTGTTCGGCGCGCACATGGCGGCGGCCGGCTACGGGCGCATCGTCAACCTGGCGTCCCTGGCCGGGCAGAACGGCGGCACCGCCACCGGCGCGCATTACGCCGCCTCGAAGGGCGCCATCGTCACCCTGACCAAGGTCTTCGCCAAGGAGCTGGCGGCCAGCGGCGTCACCGTCAACGCCATCGCCCCGGGGCCCATCGAATCCCCGGCGGTGCGCGCGGCGATCCCGCCGGAGCGCATGGACGGGCTGCTGGCCAATATCCCGGTCAGGCGCCTGGGCGATGCGGATTTTGTCGGCGACCTGATCGTGCAACTGACGCGGCCGGAAGCCTACTTCACCACCGGCGCCACTTGGGATGTGAACGGCGGCCTGTACATGCGCTGAGGCGCAACCGAACAACGATGCGACGGCCGCCGAACGGCCGCCTTCTTTCCATGACGTGCAATGCGGGTGAACCCGAGATGACAGAACAACTCCTCAAGGTCGTGGTGCACAAGCGCCAGTTGCAGGGCGACGGCGTCGTCGTCCTCGACCTGCTTCCCGTCGGCGGCACGACGCTTCCTGCCTTCGAAGCCGGGGCCCACGTGGACATCCACGTCGCCCCCGGCCTGGTGCGCCAGTACTCGCTGTGCAGTGATCCGGCCGACTCCAGCCTCTACCGCCTCGGCGTGCTCAAGGACCCGGCCTCGCGCGGGGGCTCCCTGGGCGTGCATGACAGCCTGCTGGAAGGCACCGAGGTGCAGATCAGCACCCCGCGCAACCTGTTCCCACTGGCCACCGATGCGCGCCGTTCGATCCTCATCGGTGGCGGCATCGGCATCACCCCGATGATCGCCATGGCCCATGCGCTGCAGGCTGCCGGCAGCGAGTTCGAGCTGCACTACTGTGGCCGTTCGCGCAGCCGCACCGCTTTTCTCGACGAGCTGGCCGCCGCCCCCTTCGCCGGATGCGTGCAGACCCACTTCGACGATGAGCCGGCGCAGAAGCTCGACCTGCCGCGCGTACTGGGCACGCCCCAGGCCGACGTGCACGTCTACGTATGCGGCCCGGCCGGGTTCATGGACTGGGTGATCGGCGCGGCGCGCGAGGCGGGCTACGCCGAGGCCAACATCCACCGCGAGTACTTCCAGGTCGAGGTCGACGCCAGTGGCGATGCCTTCGAGGTGGTCGCCGCGCGCAGCGGCAAGACGGTGCAGGTGGCCGAGGGGCAGAGCATCCTCGAAGCCCTGGCGACCGTCGGCATCAAGGTGGAGATCTCCTGCGAGCAGGGCGTCTGCGGCACCTGCCTGTGCGACGTGCTGGAAGGCGAACCGGACCACCGCGACGTCTACCTGACCGACGAGGAGAAGGCCGCCAACGACCAGATCCTGGTCTGCTGCTCGCGCGCCAGGACCCCGAAGCTGGTCCTGGACATCTGAATACCGGAGGGTAGAACCATGGTCGACACCACGGGATTTCGTAATGCGATGGCGCTGCTGGGCGGCGCCGTCTCGGTCATCACCACCAATGGCGCCGCGGGGCGCTTCGGCTTCACCGCCTCGGCGGTGTGCAGCGTCACCGACCAGCCGCCGACGCTGCTGGTGTGCATGAACCGCTCCTCGTTCTCCAACGTGCACTTCAAGAGCAACGGCGTGCTCAGCGTCAATGTGCTGAGCGCCGAGCTGAAGGACATCTCGGCGGTATTCGCCAACCGCGAACTGGATTCCGAACAGCGTTTCGCCGCCGCCAGCTGGAGCACCCTGGAGAGCGGCGCCCCGTTGCTGGACGGCGCGCTGGTGAGCTTCGACTGCCGCATCGCCCAGGCCCATGAAGTGGGCTCGCACACCATCTTCTACTGCGAGGTGCTGGGTATCCGCCACGGCGACAACCGGGAGGGGCTGGTGTACTTCGACCGCGCCTACCACCGCCTCGGCGACGCTTCCAAGGCGGCCTGCTGACACGGGCCGGAGACCGGGGGCGAGCAACTTCCCGGTGTTGAAAGTTTCGGTACTCGTTACCGGAAACTTTGCGAGTTATTCCCGCGCAAAGTCTGCTGTATGAAACACATAACAATAAAGGAGGGTGCCCGTTACTTCTGTTCGGGTAACAGGGTCTGTTTCGCCTTTTTGCAGTAAGTGGTCATAAAAACAACACTGCGGATTAACTGCCTGCGTTTGCTGATTTGCCAATTAATCTGCTCCCACTCTAGTGCCTTGCACATGTATTAAAGGAACATCCCATGTTTCAGAAAAGCTGGCTGGCCCGCGGCGTTGCTGCCGCGAGCCTGATGGGTGCGCTCGCGCCGATTACCGCCCAGGCGGACTTCATCGATGATCGGCAAGTGAGCCTCGGCTTGCGCAACTTCTACATCGACCGTGATTACAAGCAGAGCGATGCACCGAAGTCGCGTATCGGCAGCTGGACCCAGGGTTTCGACTTCCGCGCCATCTCCGGTTATACCGAAGGCCCCATTCAGTTCGGCCTCGATCTGTCCGCGCAATATGCCTATCGCCTGGATGGCGGCGGTGGCCGTGGCCCGGACAGCATCATTCCCTACGACGACAGCAAGGGTGAGCAGGTGCGCGACTATGGCCGCGCTGCGCTGACCGCCAAGGTGAAGTACTCCAAGACCGAGCTGAAGATCGGCGAGCACCGGCCGATGCTGCCGGTGGCCTTCATGGACGACTCGCGGCAACTGGTCACCACCTACCATGGCTTCCTGGTCGAGTCCCGCGAGATCGACAAGCTCACCCTCACCGGCGGGCGCTTCACCGAGATCAGCAGCCGCGAGTCGTCCGACCGGGAGAAGATGTACCTGTTCAACGGCCCGGACATCAAACGCCGCAGCGACGGCCTCAACTTCGGCGGCGCCACCTACGCCTTCAGCCCCTCGCTCTCGGCCACCTACTTCTACGGCCAACTGGAGGACATCTACGAGCAGCACTACGGCGGCCTGACCCATAACGCCGACCTGGGCGACGGCTTCGGCCTGAAGACCGACCTGCGCTACTTCGACAACAAGGAAGACGGCAAGGCGCTCTACGGCGAGATCGACAACCGCTCCTACGGGGCCATGACCACCCTGCGCAAGGGCGCTCACGCCATCGGCGTCGGCTACCAGCGCATGCTCGGCGACAGCACCTTCCCCACGCTCAACGGCTATGCGCCGCAGCCGTACCTGGTGAACTGGTCCACCGTCGCCTTCGTCAAGCCCAACGAGAGCTCCTGGCAGCTGCGCTACGACCTGGACTTCGCCGGCTACGGCGTGCCCGGCCTCAAGCTGATGACCCGCTACATGCGCGGCACCGGCATCGACCGGGGCAACAACGCGCTGGACGAGAACGTCGAGAGCGAGCGCAACATCTTCCTCAGCTACGTGGTGCAGAGCGGCCCGCTCAAGGGCGTCGGCTTCGAGTGGCGCAACATCGACGTCAAGACCCGCTACGGCAACGGCGCGGCCTCGGGGGCGGACTACAAGGAGAACCGCCTGATCACCACCTACACCTTCAAGTTCTGAGGAGCAGGGCATGAAGGGCCGGCCCGGCGTCGTCGACTTCGCATCCTGCGGGATGCGGGAGAGCGTGCCCGGGCCGGATCAAATCTGTAGGGGCGAATTCATTCGCCAAGGGATGCGCAGCGGCCCCGGCGCAGCATGGGTTTCGCTGCGCTCTACCCATCCTACGAACGGTCCATCCTATGTGCTGCGGGCGGCCCCGACAGGCACGGATTGCGAGCCCGCATGAGGGCGCTTCGCGAGCAGAGCTCGCTCCTACGGACCGTGTGGGTGGTGAGCCCGCATCGCGTACCAACCCCTTTGTTTTCACCTCGGCCCGGCCACTCCTTTGCGGGCCTTTTTTATTGCGATGCGCCTGCGTGCTCAGGCGTCCTGCGTCACCAGTTGCTCGATCAGCGCCAGGCAGTCCGCCAATGCCGGGGAGCTGTCGCCGACGCGGCGGCTGATGATGATCGGCGAGGTGGCGTTGCCTTCCAGCAGGCGGGTGTAGCCGATGTCGTCGCGGTGCTGCAGCTGCACCGAGGCGGGCACCAAAGTGATGCCGATGCCGGCGGCGACGAGGCCGATGGCGGTCTGCAGTTCGTTGGTCCATTGCGCCACGCGAATCTGCAAGCCGTGGGTGGCGAACAGTGCCAGCACGTGGTCGGCGTAGCTCGGCCGCGGGTTGCCCGGGTAGAGCACGAAGGGCTCGCGAGCGAGGGCCTCGAGACTCGCCGGGGCGGCCAGCAGCGGGTGGCCGGCGGGGAGGGCGGCGACCAGCGGGTCCAGGGTCAGCACCTGTTGCTGGATGGCCGGGTCCTCGATGTGGATGCGGCCGAAGCCGATGTCGATGCGCCCGGCCTTGAGCGCTTCCACCTGCTGCAGCGTGGTCATTTCGTTGAGGCCCAGCTCCAGCTCGGCGTCGCTGCGCAGGCGGCGGATCAGCTCCGGCAGCACGCCGTAGAGGGTCGAGGGGGCGAAGCCGATGCCCAGCCAGGTCTTCTCGCCCTGGCCGATGCGCCGGGTGTTGTCGCAGACCTTGGCCAGTTGCTCCAGCAGGGCGCTGGAGTGCTCGTGGAAGAAGCGCCCGGCCTCGGTCAGGCGCAACGGGCGGCCGCGTTCGAGCAGGGTGACGCCGAGCTCTTCCTCGAGCTGCTGGATCTGCCGGCTCAAGGGTGGCTGGGCGATGTGCAGGCGCTCGGCGGCACGGGTGAAGTTGAGGGTTTCGGCGAGTGCCTGGAAGTAGCGCAGATGGCGAAGCTCCATGGGATCTCCGTGGTGCTGGTTCTATACCTAGCGAGTATGGTGCCAGACAAACTCAATATTGGAACCGGTTCAATCGTGGATTTAGGCTCCGGTTCATTGAAAACAGAACCTGATGGGTATTGAAATGATTTCTACCGCGATCGAGTCCCTCGAAGCGATCATCGTCGACCTGCCGACCATCCGCCCGCACAAGCTGGCGATGCACACCATGCAGAACCAGACCCTGGTGATCCTGCGCATCCGCTGCGCCGACGGCGTCGAAGGCATCGGCGAAGCCACCACCATCGGCGGCCTGGCCTACGGCTACGAAAGCCCCGAGAGCATCAAGACCAACCTCGACCGCTACTTCGCGCCGCTGCTGGTCGGCCAGGACGCCAGCAACGTCAATGCCGCGATGCAGCGCATCGACCGCACCATCACCGGCAACACCTTCGCCCGCTCGGCAGTGGAGACCGCGCTGCTGGACGCCCAGGGCAAGCGCCTGGGCCTGCCGGTGAGCGAGCTGCTCGGCGGCCGCGTGCGCGACAGCCTGGAAGTGGCCTGGACCCTGGCCAGCGGCGACACCGCCCGCGACATCGCCGAGGGTGAACACATGCTGGAGGTGCGCCGCCATCGCATCTTCAAGCTGAAGATCGGCGCCAACGAGGTGAACCAGGACCTGCGCCACGTCATCGCCATCAAGAAGGCCTTGGGTGACCGCGCCAGCGTGCGTGTGGACGTCAACCAGTACTGGGACGAGGCCGTGGCCCTGCGCGCTTGCCAGGTGCTTGGCGACAACGGCATCGACCTGATCGAGCAGCCCATCTCGCGCAACAACCGCGCCGGCCAGGCCCGCCTCGCGCTGCGCAGCCCGGCACCGATCATGGCGGACGAGTCCATCGAGTGCGTCGAGGACGCCTTCAACCTGGCCCGTGAAGGCGCGGCCCCGGTGTTCGCCCTGAAGATCGCCAAGAACGGCGGCCCGCGTGCCGTGTTGCGCACCGCCGCGATCGCCGAGGCGGCCGGGATCGGCCTCTACGGCGGCACCATGCTCGAAGGCAGCGTCGGCACCCTGGCCTCCGCCCATGCCTTCATCACCCTGGCCGAGCTGGCCTGGGACACCGAGCTGTTCGGCCCGCTGCTGCTGACCGAGGAGATCGTCACCGAGCCGCCGCGCTACGAGGACTTCCAGCTGCACGTACCGCGCCTGCCCGGCCTCGGCCTGACCCTGGACGAGGAGCGCCTGGCGCGCTTCCGTCGCACCTGATACCGCCTGAAGAAGGAGACCCACGCATGCTGTTCCACGTGAAGATGACCGTGAAGCTGCCGCTCGACATGGACCCGGACAAGGCCGCCAAGCTCAAGGCCGACGAGAAGGAACTGGCCCAGCGCCTGCAGCGCGAGGGCAAATGGCGCCACCTGTGGCGCATCGCCGGGCACTACGCCAACTACAGCGTGTTCGACCTGGCCAGCGTCGAGGAGCTGCATGACACCCTGATGCAGTTGCCACTTTTCCCCTACATGGAGATCGAGGTCGACGGGCTCTGCCGCCACCCTTCGTCGATCCACCAGGACGATCGCTGATCGCCGCATCGCCCAGCCAAGCCCGGCCAATAACTACAAGATGAGGTTCCAACCATGACTGTCAAACTCTCCCAGACCGAAAGCGTCCAGCAGTTCTTCAAGCAAGCCTCCGGCTTCGACAACGACCAGGGCAACCCGCGCATGAAGGCGCTGGTGAACCGCATCCTCCTCGACACCGTGAAGATCATCGAGGACCTGGACGTGACCACCGAGGAGTTCTGGAAGGCGGTGGACTACCTCAACCGCCTGGGCAGCCGCCAGGAAGCCGGCCTGCTGGTGGCCGGCCTCGGCGTCGAGCACTACCTCGACCTGCTGCTGGACGCCCAGGACGAAGCCGCCGGCTACAGCGGCGGCACCCCGCGCACCATCGAAGGCCCGCTCTACGTGGCCGGTGCGCCGCTGTCCCAGGGCGAGGCACGCATGGACGATGGCACCGACCCGGGCACCGTGCTGTTCCTCCAGGGCCAGGTGCTGGACGCCGATGGCCAGCCCATCGCCGGCGCCACCGTCGACCTGTGGCACGCCAATACCAATGGCACCTATTCCTACTTCGACAGCACCCAGTCCGAGTTCAACCTGCGCCGCCGCATCATCACCGACAGCGAAGGCCGCTACCGCGCCCGCAGCATCGTGCCCTCCGGCTACGGCTGTCCGCCGGACGGCCCGACCCAGGAACTGCTCGACAGCCTGGGCCGCCACGGCAACCGCCCGGCGCACATCCACTTCTTCATCTCCGCCCCCGGCCATCGCCACCTGACCACCCAGATCAACCTCTCGGGCGACCAGTACCTGTGGGACGACTTCGCCTACGCCACCCGCGAAGGCCTGGTGGCCGACGTGCGCTTCATCGAGGACGCCGCTGCGGCCGACGCCCGCGGCATCGAAGGGCGCTTCGCCGAGATCGACTTCGACTTCCAGCTGCAGGCCGCCGCCAAGCCTGATGAAGAAGCGCGCCGCGATCGAGTCCGCGCCCTGGAAGGCTGAGGCTCCCGGTTCCGGCGGGGATTCACCCGATTTTTCCCCGCTGTTTTCAACCACGCCGGTGGTCATGCCGGCGTGGTTTTTTTGTGCCGGAGCGGAGCCCCATGGAGACCCGGAGTTGCGGCAGTCCTGCGGCCTGCTTGGCGACTGAAGTCGCCCCTACAGGTGTGTGCTTCGCGGCGGGGGAATACCCAGCCCGTAGGGCGGGTGCAACCCGCCGCCCATCGCGAATGAATTCGCTCCCACAAAGCCCTCCCACCCTAGCGATGAGGAACACCTGAGTAGGGTGGATGACGCTCTTTTCATCCACCAAGGCGGAGTGGTCGGCGAGCACTGCGCGGCCATTGGGCGAATGAATTCGCCCCTACGGGATCGATTGCCGAGCCGGCACCAATCCCTTGCGCATTCCGAATCCTCCTTGCGCATCCCGCGCAGCCTGTGGCGGGTGGGCCCCCTAGGATCGAGGCTCTTGAACGAGGAGCTTGACCCATGAATATCAGCGTTATCGGCGGTGGACACGGTTGCTACGCAGCCGCCATCGAACTGGCGGAAAAGGGCCATCGCGTATGCCTGTGGCGGCGTGACGGCGCGGCGCTCAAGGAACTGGCGGCGATCGGCAGCCTCACCGTGAAGGACTACCGGGGCACCCGCCAGGTGGCGGTGGGCGGCGAGGGCGCCAACCTCGGCCTGACCGACGACCTGGCCGAAGCCGTGGCCTTCGCCGAGCTGCTGGTGGTGCCGCTGCCGTCCACCACCCATGAGAGCCTGGCACCGGAAATGGCGCCGCTGCTGCGCGACGGCCAGGTGGTGTTCCTGCCGCCCGGCACCTTCGGCAGCTACCTGTTCGCCAAGGCCATGCACGATGCCGGTAACCGCGCCGACGTGGCCTTCGCCGAGACCGGCACCTTGCCCTACCTCGCCCGCAAGCACGGGGCGGCGGAGGTGGTGATCAGCGGCTACGCCACGCGCCTGCCCACCGGGGTGTTCCCCAGTCGCCTGACCGAGCCGGCCTTCGCCCTGCTGCGCCAGGCCTACCCGAGCGTCGAGCCGATCGAGGACGGCCTCGCCGGCGCGCTGATGAACGCCGGGCCGATCATCCACCCGCCGCTGATCCTGATGAACGCCGGCCCGCTGGAGCACTTCGAGACCTGGGACATCCACAACGAAGGCACCCAGCCGGCTATCCGCCGCGTGACCACCGCGCTGGATGCCGAGCGCATGGCGTTGCGTGAGGCCCTCGGCTACCCGGCGCCGCATTTCCCCCTTGCCGACCACTACAACACCACCGAGGGCGATGAGTGGATGTACGGCCGTGGCGCCCACGGCAAGCTCACCGACAGTGGCGACTGGCGCGAGGACATCGACCTGCAGCGCCACCGCTACATGCTCGAAGACACCCGCCTGGGCCTGTCCTTCCTGGTCTCGGTCGGCCGCTGGGCCGGCGTGCCGATGCCCGTCGCCCAGGGCCTGCTGAGCATCGCCTCGGCGGTGGCCGGCTTCGACCTCTATGCCGAGGGCCGCACCCTGGAACGCCTGGGCCTGGACGGGCTCAGCCGCGCGGAGATGGTCGAGCTGCTGCGCGAGGGCATCCACTGATGGCCGCGCGCATCGCCGTGGTCGGCGCCGGGCGCATGGGCGAAGGCATCGCCCTGGCCTTCATGCATGCCGGGCTGCCGGTGACCCTCATCGACATCAAGGCCCGCGAGCCCGAGCAGCAGCGGCTCTACTTCGCCAAGGTGCGCGCCAGCCTGGCCCTTGAGCTGCAGACCCTGGTGCGCCTCGGCGTGCTCGAGCCCGGGCAGGCGGACGAGGCGCTGGGCCGCGTGCGCCTGTGCGACCGCGACCAGGCGCGGGGCGACCTGGCCTGCGCGGAGCTGGTGTTCGAGGCGGTGCCCGAGGTGCTGGAGGTCAAGCGCGAGTGCTTCGCCTGGCTGAGCGGGCAGTGCGGCGCGGACTGCATCATCGCTTCGACCACCTCCACATTCCTGGTCACCGAACTGGCCGGGCTGGTCAGCCACCCCGGGCGCTTCGTCAACGCCCACTGGCTCAACCCCGCCTACCTGATCCCGCTGGTGGAGGTGAGCCGCAGTGCAGCCACCGACGGCGCTGTGGTCGAGCGCCTGCTGGCGTTGCTGCGCCGGGTGGGCAAGGTGCCGGTGCTCTGCGCCCCGGCGGCGGGCTACATCGTGCCGCGCATCCAGGCCCTGGCGATGAACGAGGCCGCGCGCATGGTGGAAGAGGGCGTGGCCAGCGCCGAGGACATCGACACGGCGATCCGCGTCGGCTTCGGCCTGCGCTTCTCGGTGCTGGGCCTGCTGGAGTTCATCGACTGGGGCGGTGGCGACATCCTCTACTACGCCTCGCGCTACCTGGCCGGCGCCATCGACCCGCGCTTCGCCTCGCCCCAGGTGATCGCCGACAACATGCACGAGGGGCGCAACGGCCTGCGCGAGGGGCAGGGTTTCTACGACTACGCGGGCGTGGACGTGGAGGCCTACAAGCTGCAGCGCCTCGGCGAGTTCACCCGCAAGCTCGACCTGATGGGGCTCGCCCCACGTTTCAACGGGGCGCTGCAGGGGGCGTGAGCGCGCCTCGTGGCCCCGGTTCCAAGGCGGCGGGCACGGGCCCGCCGGCGTACTTCCATGAACCACGGACCACGAGGCACCCATGCGTTTGTTCGAACTGATCACCTTCACCCTGCGCGTGCGCACCACGGCCGATGCCCTGGCGCGCCTGGAAGAGACCCTGGCCGTCGGCAGCCCCGGCTGGACCCTGATGGGTTGCTGGGCCTCGGAGATCGGCCCGCTGAACCAGGTCATCGTGCTGCGCGGCTTCGCCGACGAGCAGGCCCGTCAGGCCGAGCGCGAGCGCTACCTGCTGGCGCGGGACGCCTTCGGCATCGAAGGCTTCATGACCGACATGAAGGTGGAGAACTACACGCTGTTCCCCTTCCTCGAACCCTTGGCGCCGGGTGCGCATGGGCCGTTCTACGAGCTGCGGGTGTACGACCTGGTCCCCTCCGGCCTGGCGCCGACCCTGGAAGGCTGGAAGAAGGCGGTCGGCCCGCGTACCGGCGCGGGCTATTCCCAGGTCTATGCGGCCTTCTATGCCACCGACGGGCGCACCCCGCGCTACCTGCACATCTGGCCCTACGCGAGCCTCGAGCAGCGCCTCGACGTGCGCACCCGCGCCGTTGCCGATGGCGTCTGGCCGCCGGAAAACTCCGGCCCGCAGCTGCGCGACATGCACTCCACCCTGTGCCTGCCGGCGCGTTTCTCGCCGTTGCGATGAGGGGGGCCGGCGGTGCTGCGCACCGCTTGGCGAATGAATTCGCCCCTACAACGGCACGGGCACCCCCTGTGGGAGCGGCTTCAGCCGCGAAGGATTCGCCGCCGGCAGCGGGCTGTGAATGGGGCGGGATGCCCCATCGCGAATGAATTCGCTCCCACGATGGAGCCGCGCGCTCCCTGTAGGGGCGAATTCATTCGCCCAGCAGGCCGCAGGTCTGCCATTGCGCCGTGCTTTTCGGCGGCACCACGGCGTTGGGCCTAGCTGCGCTCGGCGCCAACCTACGGTGGAACTCTTCAGGCAAAAAAAGCCCCGCGACAGGGGCACCGTCGCGGGGCGAGAGGTCGGCCGGGGGGCGGCCGAGCCAGGAGGAGAGGTTCAGGCCTGGGGCTGCCAGCCGCCGCCGAGGGCCTTGTAGATGGCGACGATGCCGCTGTAGAGCTCCACTTCGGCCTGGGCTTGGGCGTCTTCGGCGGCCAGGCGCTCGCGTTCGGCGTCCAGCAGCACGAGGAAGTCCACGGTGCCTTCGCGGTAGCGCACGGCGGCCTGCTGGGCGGCGGCGCGGGTGGCTTCCGACTGGCGGACCAGGGAGATCAGCCGCTGCTGGCGCTTGGCGTAGTCGCTGAAGGCGTTCTCGGACTCTTCCAGGGCCAGCAGCACCTGCTGCTCGTAACCGGCCAGGGCGCCGTCGGCCTCGGCTTCGGCACCGCGCAGGCGGGCCCGCACGCTGCCGAGGTCGAAAGCGGCCCAACTGATGGTCGGCGCCACGCCCCAGGCGCGGGCGGCGGAGGAGCCGATCTGCGAGCCGCGCCCGGCGGTGAAGCCGAGGAAGCCGGAGAGGCTGACGCGGGGGAACAGGTCCGCCGTGGCCACGCCGACATTGGCGGTGGCGGCGGCCAGTTGGCGCTCGGCGGCGGCGACGTCGGGGCGGCGACGCAGCAGCTCGGCGGGGTCGCCGATGGGCAGTTCCTTGGCGATCACCGGCAGCGGCTTGGGCGCCAGGTCCACGGTCAGCTGTTCCGGGCGCTGGCCGAGCAGGGTGGCGATGCGGTTGCGCGAGCGCACTTCGAGGGCCTGCAGTTGCGGCAGGGTGGCCTCGGTGGCGGCCAGGCGGCCGTCGGCGCGCAGCACGTCGAGCTCGTTGCCGACGCCGGCGTCACGCAACTGCTCGGTCAGGCCACGGGATTCCTGCTGGTTCTTCAGGTTCTCGCGGGCGATGCGTTCACGCAGCTGGGCGCCGCGCAGGTTGCCGTAGGCGTCCACCAGCTCGGCGATCAGGCTGACCTGCAGCTGTTGCAGCTCGGCCTGGGCGACGCCGATCTCGGCATCGCTGGCTTCGATCTGGCGCTGGATGCGGCCGAACAGGTCCAGCTCCCAGGCCATGTCCAGGCCCAGGTCGTAGCGCTCGGCGTTGACCCGTTGCTCGGTCTGGCCGGGCTGCTGGCCCTTGCCGACTTCGGCGCTGGCGCGGCTGGTGACGGTCGGCAGCTGGTCGTTGCCGACGTCGTCACGGATGGCGCGGGCGGCCCGCAGGCGGGCGAAGGCCACGCGCAGCTCGCGGTTCTGTTCGAGGGACTGCTGCACCAGCTGGTTCAGGGTCGGGTCGTCGAACTGTTGCCACCAGAGGGTTTCGAAGCGGGCGCGGTCGTAGTGGCCGGCGTCCGCGGCAGCGAGCCGCGCGGGCTCGCTGTCGGGGGCCTTGTAGTCCGGGCCCACGGCGCAGGCGCTCAAGGCGAGGGCCAGCAGGGCAGGGGCGAAAGCCTTGTTGATCATGCGTGCAGTTCCTTGAGTTTCTGGGCCTTGGCCGCCTTGCGGGCTTCGCCTTTCTCGACGAAGCCGCGGATCAGCACATAGAACACGGGGGTCAGCAGCAGGCCGAAGAAGGTCACGCCGATCATCCCGCTGAACACCGCTACACCCATGGCGTGGCGCATCTCGGCGCCGGCACCGGAGGAGAGCACCAGGGGCACCACGCCCATGATGAAGGCGATGGAGGTCATCAGGATCGGGCGCAGACGCAGGCGGCAGGCTTCCAGTACCGCAGCCAGGCGGTCGAGGCCTTCTTCCTGTTTCTCCTTGGCGAACTCGACGATGAGGATGGCGTTCTTGCACGCCAGGCCCACCAGGACGATCAGGCCGATCTGGGTGAAGATGTTGTTGTCGCTACCGGCGAGGATCACCCCGACGATGGCGGAGAACAGCACGGTCGGCACGATCAGGATCACCGCCAGCGGCAGGCTCCAGCTTTCGTACTGGGCGGCCAGCACCAGGAAGGCCAGCAGCACGCAGAGCGGGAAGATGAAGATCGCGGTGTTGCCGGCGAGGATCTGCTGGTAGGTCAGGTCCGTCCATTCGTAGGTCATGCCGTTGGGCAGCTCGTCCTGCAGCAGCTTGGCGATCGCCGCCTCGGCCTGGCCGGAGCTGTAGCCGGGGGCCGCAGCGCCATTGATCTCGGCGGTGATGAAGCCGTTGTAGTGCATCACGCGGTCGGGACCGGAGGCGTTGTCGACCTTGACGAAGGTGGACAGCGGGATCATCTCGCCACGGTTGTTGCGCACCTTCAACTGGCCGATCTGCTCGGGTTCGAGGCGGAACGGCTGGTCGGCCTGGACGTTGACCTGGTAGGTGCGGCCGAAGCGGTTGAAGTCGTTCGCATACAGCGAGCCGAGGTAGACCTGCATGGTGTCGAAGATGTCGCTGATGGCGACGCCGTGGGTCTTGGCCTTCTCGCGGTCGATGTTGGCATCCACCTGCGGGACGTTGACCTGGTAGCTGGTGAACACCGACATGGGGTTCAGCTCGGGGAGCTGGCGCGCCTTGTTGATGATGTTCTGGGTCTGCTTGTACAGCTCCTCGTAGCCCAGGTTGCCGCGATCCTCCACCTGCAGGCGGAAGCCGCCGATGGTGCCGAGGCCTTGTACGGGCGGCGGCGGGAAGATGGCGATGTAGGCGTCCTGGATGCCGGCGAACTCCTTGTTCAGCTCGGCGGCGATGGCCCCGGCGGACATGGACGGGTCCTTGCGCTCATCGAAGGGCTTGAGCGGGGTGAACACGATGCCGCTGTTGGGGCTGTTGGTGAAGCCGTTGATCGACAGGCCGGGGAAGGCCACGGTGTTTTCCACGCCCGGGTGCTTGGAGGCGATCTCGGACATGCGCTTGATCACGGCCTCGGTGCGATCCAGGGTCGCGGCGTCGGGCAGTTGGGCGAAGGCCACCAGGTACTGCTTGTCCTGCTGCGGCACGAAGCCGGCCGGGGTGCTGGAGAAGCCCATGTAGCCGAGCACCAGGATCCCGCCGTAGACCAGCAGGGCCACCGAACTGCCGCGCAGCACGCGGCGCACGGTGCCGACGTAGCCGTTGCCGGCACGCTCGAAGACGCGGTTGAACGGGCCGAAAAGCCAGCCACCGAAGAGCTTGTCGAGGATGCGCGAGAAGCGGTCCTTGGGCGCGTGGTGGTCCTTCAGCAGCACGGCGGCGAGCGCCGGGGACAGGGTCAGCGAGTTGAAGGCCGAGATCACGGTGGAGATGGCGATGGTCAGGGCGAACTGCTGGTAGAACTGCCCGGTGAGGCCGGAGATGAAGGCGGTGGGCACGAACACGGCGCACAGCACGAGGGCGGTGGCGACGATGGGGCCGGTCACTTCCTTCATGGCCTGGCGGGTGGCGTCCACCGGCGACTTGCCGAGGCCGATGTTCCGCTCGACGTTCTCTACGACGACGATGGCGTCGTCCACCACGATGCCGATGGCCAGTACCAGGCCGAACAGCGACAGGGCGTTGAGGGAGAAGCCGAACAGGTGCATCACCGCGAAGGTGCCGATCAGCGAGACCGGTACGGCCACCAGCGGGATGATCGAGGCGCGCCAGGTCTGCAGGAACAGGATCACTACCAGCACGACGAGCACGATGGCTTCGAGCAGGGTGTGCACCACCGCTTCGATGGAGCCGCGCACGAAGATGGTCGGGTCATAGACGATTTCGTAGTCCATGCCCTGGGGGAAGCTCTTCTTCAGCTCGGCCATGCGGTTGCGCACGGAGTCGGAGATTTCGATGGCGTTGGAGCCGGGGCGCTGGAACACCGGGATGGCCACGGCCGGCTGGTTGTTCAGCAGCGAGCGCAGGGCGTACTGGCTGGAGCCCAGCTCGATGCGCGCCACGTCCCGCAGGCGGGTGATCTCGCCGTCGTCGCCGGCACGGATGATGATGTTCTCGAACTCTTCCTCGGTGACCAGGCGGCCCTGGGTGTTGATCGAGAGCTGGAAGCTGTTGCCGGCATCGGACGGCGGCGCACCGAGGGCACCGGCGGCGACCTGGCGGTTCTGCTCGCGGATGGCGTTGACCACGTCGGTGGCGGTGAGGTTGCGCGAGGCCACCTTGTTCGGGTCCAGCCAGACGCGCAGGGAGTAGTTGCCCATGCCGAACAGCTGCACGTCGCCCACGCCGTCCAGGCGGGCCAGCTCGTCCTTCACGTTGAGCGCGGCGTAGTTGGACAGGTAGAGCATGTCGTAGCGGTTATCGGGCGAGGTCAGGTGCACCACCATGGTCAGGTCCGGGGAGGCCTTGTCCACGGTCACGCCGAGCCGCTGCACCTCGGTGGGCAGGGTGGGCATGGTGCGGGTGACGCGGTTCTGCACCTGCACCTGGGCGTTGTCCAGGTCGGTGCCCAGGGCGAAGGTGATGGTCAGGGTCAGCTTGCCGTCGTTGGTGGACTGGGAGGACATGTAGAGCATGCCCTCGACGCCGACGATGGCCTGCTCCAGGGGCGAGGCCACGGTCTCGCCGATCACCTTGGGGTTGGCGCCGGGGAAGTTGGCGCGTACCACCACCGTGGGCGGAACCACTTCGGGGTATTCGCTGATGGGCAGCTGGAACAGCGAGATGGCGCCGCCGATCAGGATCAGCAGCGACAGCACGGCGGCGAAGATCGGCCGCAGGATGAAGAACTGGGAAAAATTCATGTCGTGCTACCTCAACCGCGCGGAGCGACGGCAGGTTTGGCGTTCTGTTCGGCGACGCGGGGCGCGTCGCGGCTTTCCACGCTCTGGCGCAGGCGGGCCAGTTCGGCGAGGGTGCTCTCGTCGGCCATGGGCACGGACTGCGGATCGACGGTGGCGCCGGGCATGGTGTGCTGCAGGCCGTTGACCACGATCTTCTCGCCCTTGGCCAGGCCGTTGCGGATGATGCGCAGGCCCTGGACCTTCGGGCCGAGCTCGATGGAGCGGTAGGCGACCGTGTTGTTCTCGCCCAGCACCAGCACGAACTTCTTGCCCAGGTCGGTGCCGATGGCGTCGTCCTTGATCAGCGCGGCGGGGTAGGTTTCGCTGCCCACCAGCTTGATGCGGGCATAGAGGCCGGGGGTGAAGCGGCCGTCCTTGTTGTCGAACACGGCGCGGCCACGGATGGTGCCGGTGCGCGGGTTGACCTGGTTGTCGAGGAAGTCCAGCTGGCCCAGGTGCGGGTTGCCGGTCTCGCTGGTCAGGCCCAGGTAGACGGGGCTGGCGCCACGGGCGTCGCCGCCGGCCTGGCGGGCCAGTTCGACGTACTTGAGGAAGACGCGCTCGTCGGCATCGAAGTAGGCGTAGACCTTGTCGGTGGACACCACCGAGGTCAGCAGCGACTGGCCGGCGTTGACCAGGTTGCCTTCGGTGATCTCGGCGCGGCTGACGCGGCCGTCGATGGGCGAGGTGATGCGGGTGAAGCTGAGGTTGAGCTTGGCGTTGTCCAGCTCGGCCTGGGTGGCGGCGACGGCGGCCTGGGCTTCCAGGGCGGCGCTGCTGCGGGCATCGGCCAGCTCGGCGGAGATGGCGTTGCTCTGGCGCAGGCGGTCACCGCGACGGGCTTCGTTCAGCGCGCGGGTCTGGCTGGCGCGGGCTTGTTGCAGCTGGGCTTCGAGGCGTTTCACTTCGGCCTGGAAGGGGCGCGGGTCGATCTGGAAGAGCAGGTCGCCCTTCTTCACCAGGCTGCCTTCGCGGAAGGACACGCTGTCGATATAGCCGGAAACGCGCGGGCGGATCTCGACGGATTCCGGTGCCTCCAGGCGGCCGGTGAATTCGTCCCATTCGTTGATCGGCTGTTGCAGCACTTCGGCCACGCTGACCTTGGCGGCAGCGGGTGCAAGCGTGGCTTCGGGGGCTTTACCGCACGCCACCAGCACCAGCAGGGATGCGAGGGTGAGGCCGGTTCGCCAGGTGGATTTCGTGGACTGTTCCATGTGTAGCTCCGCCAATTGGATTTGTAGATGGGCGGAGTCTGCTGGCTGGCTCGTTCGCGCACGAATCGAACGCCACGAAGATAAATATCACCGTCAGTGATGAATCGCTTTTTTCCATTGATAGTAAGTGGCTTGCCCTGGAAAACCGCCCTGGAATGGGGATTTCAGCGGTCCGCTGCACGGTTTTCGAGCATTCACGGGATTGCTTGCAACGGCGAATCGGGGCGGTTCTATCGATAGAAGCGAATGACTGTTGCTTTTCATCGATTCGGGGCGCGCGCGGGTGCTTCTTGTAGGCGCGAATTCATTCGCGATGCCTTTCGCGGTTGAAACCGCTCCCATCAGTGTCATGGCGGGCTCCGCTGGTGGATGAAAAAAGCGTCATCCACCCTATGCAGCGGTCGCGTACGTGCGGCGGGGCTGTAGGGGCGACTTCAGTCGCCAAGCGGTGCTGTAGGAGCGAGCTCTGCTCGCGAAGCTTTGGCGCGGCGACCATGGGTGGGCTGAAGCGGAACACCGCCCGGCCCACCTTACGGGTTCGGTGGCGCGGGGAGCGCTGCGCACGCGGGTGCGGATCACTCCAGGCTGTCCGGGTCGCCGCAGTACATCTGGATGCGCGAGCGCAGCCAGCGCTCGGCGGGGTCGTTGTCCTGGGCGCCGCGCCAGGCCATGGACAGTTCGAAGGCGCGGCTGCCGTAGGGCGGGTCCTCCACGCGCAGGCCGCCGGCGGCGGTGAGGGCGGCGGCGGTGTAGTCGGGCACCACGGCGACGATGTCGGTCCCGGCGAGCAGGGCGCCGAGGCCGTTGAACTGGGGCACGGCCAGCACCACGCGGCGCTTGCGTCCCAGTTTCTCCAGCTCCTCGTCGACGAAGCCGGACAAGTCGCCCGCATAGGACACCAGCGCGTGGGGGCGCGCGCAGTAGTCCTCCAGGCTCAGCGGCCCGGGTACGGCGTCGGCACGCAGGAGCTTGGACTTGGAGCGGCGGATGGTCTTGCGCTTGGCGTTGGCCGGCAGCTCGTCGGTGTAGCTGACACCCACGGAGATCTCGCCGGAGGCGAGCAGGTTGGGCATCAGCAGGTAGTTGGTGCGGCGCACCACCAGCACCACGCCCGGCGCTTCGGCACGCAGGCGGCGGAGCAGGGCGGGCAGCAGGCCGAACTCGACGTCGTCGGAAAGGCCGATGCGGAACACCGCGTTGCTGGTGGCCGGGTCGAAATCGGCGGCCCGGCTGACGGCCGTGGAGATGGAGTCCAGGGCTGGGGAGAGCAGGGCGAAGATCTCCACCGCGCGGGCGGACGGCTCCATGCTGCGGCCGGTGCGCACGAACAGCGGGTCATCGAAGAGGGTACGCAGCCGCGCGAGGGCGGCGCTGATGGCGGGCTGGCCGAGGAAGAGCTTCTCCGCCGCCCGTGTCACGCTGCGCTCATGCATGAGCGTCTCGAACACGATCAGTAGATTGAGGTCAACTCTACGTAGGTCGTTCCTGTTCATGCAGGGCTACTTCCGAAATGAGTGTGTGAAAAATGAGGCTCTGCAGCGCGGTCGTCAAGGCTCACATCATCCGCGTTTATGACAACTATTGATGCGCGCGGGTGGTTTTAGGGATAAAGCCCGGATAGAGTCCATGGCCATGACAGAGTCACAGGCGAGGTGTGTGATGTCCCGCATGATCCGTTTTCATCAATTCGGCGAGGCCGATGTGCTCAAGCTGGAAGAGCTGCCCACCCCCAAACCGGGGTTCGGCGAAGTTCTGGTGCGCACCCAGGCGCTGGGCGTCAGTTGGAAAGACGTGCTCTGGCGGCAGAACCTGGCCTCCGAACAGGCCCGGCTGCCTGCCGGGCTCGGCTTCGAGCTGGCCGGTGTGGTAGAGACCGTCGGCGAAGGCGTCGACGACCTGCAGCCCGGCATGGCCGTGGCCAGCTTTCCGTCCGCCACCCCCAATACCTATCCGGCCTGGGGCGACATCGTGCTGATGCCGCGCCGCGCCCTGACCCGCTACCCGGACGTGCTGACCCCGGTCGAGGCCGCCGTGCACTACACGCCGCTGCTGCTGGGCTACTTCGCCCTGGTCGAGCTGGCCAAGGTCAAGCCCGGGCAGCACGTGCTGATCACCGAGGCCGGGCATTGCCTGGCACCGCAATCGGTGCAGCTGGCCAAGGCGCTGGGGGCGATCGTCATCGCCTCCACCAGCTACCCGGAGAGCCGCCCGTTCCTTAAAGAGCTGGGCGCCGACAAGGTCATCGTCACCGAGGAGCAGGACCTGGTCCTGGAGGTCGAGCGCTTCACCGCCGGCAAGGGCGTCGAAGTGGTGCTGGACCAGTGCGCCGGCCCGCAGATGAAGCTGCTGGGCGATGTCGCCTCGCCGCGCGGCAAGTTGATCCTCTATGGCATCAACGGTGGCAACGATGCGGCCTTCCCGGCCTGCGCCGCCTTCAAGAAGCACCTGCAGTTCTTCCGCCACTGCGTGATGGATTTCACCGGTGATCCGGAAACCGGCCTGGAGCGTGACGAGGCTGCCGTGCAGCGGGCCCTGGCCCACATCAACCAGATGACCGGCGACCGCCTGCTCAAGCCGAGCATCGACCGGGTCTTCGAGTTCGCCGACTTCGTCGAGGCGAGCCGCTACATGGAAACCTGCCCGGCCGGTGGCCGCGTGGTGATCCACGTCGCCGACTGAACCGCGACTGCTGTACCCGATCCGGCGCCTTGTGCGCCGGATTTCGTTTGGGCGGCATCGGCCCGGGGTCGAAGGGGCGCCAGTCTGCGACTGCCGGTGGCCGCTTCGGTAGCAGGATTCTGCAGAATCATTGCCTGATCCTGCCGAAGTGTTTCCGGACCCGAGACGCGCCCCGCGCGCGCAAGTAGAGTTGTCGCCTGATCCGGAGGGCTGAAACCATGACCACACCCGCAACCCTCGAAGAGCAGGGGCAAAGCGCTCCCCTGGGCGCGCAGGCACGCCTCGCACGATTGATTGAACGATTCACCCGGGAAGATGGCGTCAATGAAACGCCGATCCCGCGCCTGTCGCTGTTCCGCGCCAGCGCTGCCACCGAGCCCATCCACTGTCTCTACGAGCCCGCCCTGGGCATCGTGGTGCAGGGCCGCAAGCAGGCCATGCTCAACGACGAGACTTACATCTATGGCCAATCCCAGTACCTGATCGTCTCCCTCGATTTGCCGGTGATCGGCCAGATCCTCGATGCCAGCCCCGAGGTGCCCTACCTCGGCCTGCGCCTGAACCTGGAGCCCGCGCTCATCAGCCAGATGCTCCTGGAGATGGAGCGTTCGCCCATGGTCACCAGCTCCGCGCGGGGCATCTCGGTGTGCAGCCTGGACGAGCCGCTGCAGGATGCGCTGATCCGCCTGGTGAGCCTGCTCGACACCCCGGATGACATCGCCGTGCTGGCGCCGCTGGTCGAGCGCGAGATCCTCTATCGCCTGCTGCTGGGCGAGCGCAGCGCGCAACTGCGCCAGATCGCCTGCGTCGGCAGCCACACCCAGCGCATCGCCAAGGCCGTCAGCTGGTTGAAGAACAACTATCACCGCCCGTTGCAGATCGGCGCCCTGGCCGGTGAGGTGAACATGAGCACCTCGGCGCTGCACCATCACTTCAAGTCGGTCACCGCCATGAGCCCGCTGCAGTTCCAGAAGCAGCTGCGCCTGCAGGAGGCGCGCCGGCTGATGCTCTCCGAGGCGCTGGACGCCGCCACCGCCGGCAGCCGCGTTGGCTACGAGAGCCCCTCGCAGTTCAGCCGCGAATACAGCCGTCTGTTCGGCGAGCCGCCACAGCGCGATATCGCCCGCCTGCGCCAGAGCGCCTGATACCGCTCCGCTGGTCGTCCCGACGCCGCAAAGGCGCAGGGATGGCCGGCGAGCTTCTACCCTGAAACAACCGTGCCCTGAACCGGCCCGACCGTGGCCGGCGCCCCATGAATCCATACCCGTAGAGGTGGAAAAGCCGATGATCACCCTGAACCTGAATGGTCAAGACAAGGAACTCGATATCGCCCCCGACATGCCGCTGCTCTGGGCATTGCGCGACGTCGCCGAGATGACCGGCACCAAGTACGGCTGCGGCATGGCCCTGTGCGGGGCCTGCACCGTGCACGTGGATGGCCAGCCGACGCGGGCCTGTATCACGCCGGTATCCATGCTGGTGGGCAAGAAGGTCACCACCATCGAGGCGGTGGGCGAGGGCGAAGTGGGCAAGGCGGTGCAGGAAGCCTGGCGCAAGCTCGACGTGGTGCAGTGCGGCTACTGCCAGTCGGGGCAGATCATGGCGGCCACGGCTCTGCTGGCGGGCAACCGCAAACCCAGCGACGCCGACATCGATGCCGCCATGAGCGGCAACATCTGCCGCTGCGCCACCTATGTGCGCATCCGTGCGGCCATCCACGAAGCAGCCGGCCAGCTGGCCTGAGGAACGACGACATGGGCAAGATCGAAACCCAGAGCACGCCGGGCAACGGCATCCTCAACATCAGCCGGCGGACCTTCCTCCAGGGCAGCGGCGGGCTGGCCCTGGGCGTGCTCTTCTCGCCGCTCCTGGACGCTGCCGAGATGTTCGCCGCCGATGCGCGCTTCGAACCCAATGCCTTCGTGCGCATCGCTCGCGACGGCACCGTGACCGTGGTCGCCAAGCACGTGGAAATGGGGCAGGGCGCCTACACCGGCCTCGCCACCCTGGTGGCCGAGGAGCTGGATGCCGACTGGAGCCGGGTGGTGGTCGAAGGCGCGCCGGCCAACGCCGCCGTCTACAACAACCTGGCCTTCGGCACCCTTCAGGGCACCGGTGGCAGCAGCGCCATGGCCAACTCCTTCGAGCAGATGCGCAAGGCCGGGGCCAGCGCCCGCGCCATGCTGGTGGCCGCCGCCGCCAAGAAGTGGAAGGTGCCGGCCGAGGCCATCACCGTCAGCGATGGCGTGGTCGCCCATGCCGCCTCCGGCAACAAGGCCGGCTTCGGCGAGCTGGCCGAGGCGGCCGCGCAGGAATCGGTGCCCACCGAGGTGAAGCTCAAGCAGCCAAAGGACTTCAAGCTCATCGGCCAGATGACCGCCAAGCGCAAGGACAGCCACGACAAGACCAACGGCAGTGCCGTCTTCACCCAGGATTTCAAGCTGCCCGGCATGCTGGTGGCGGTGGTCGCCTACCCGCCGCGCTTCGGCGGCGTGCCGAAGACGGTGGACGCGAGCAAGGCCAAGGCCATCGCCGGTGTGGTGGAGGTGGTCGAGTTCCGCGACCTGCCCCATGGCCGCGCCGGGGTCGCCGTGCTGGCGAAGAACACCTGGGCCGCGCGCCAGGGGCGCGACGCGCTGGTCATCGAATGGGACGAGAGCAAGGCCTTCAAACTGGGCAGCGCCGAGATCTTCGCCAAATACCGCGAGAGCGCTGGCAAGCCCGGGCTGATGGCCACGCGCACCGGTGACGTGGAGGCCGCGCTGGCCAAGCCGGCGAAGCTGATCGAGGCGGACTTCGAATTCCCCTACCTGGCCCACGCGGCGATGGAGCCGATGAACTGCCTGGTCCGGCTTTCCGACGGTGCCTGCGAGCTGTGGAACGGCGAGCAGTGGCAGACCGGCGACCAGGTGACGGTGGCCAAGTACCTGGGCATCCCCGTGGAGAAGGTCGCCATCACCCAGCTCTACGCCGGCGGCAGCTTCGGCCGCCGCGCCAACCCGCTTTCCGACTACCCGCTGGAGGCGGTGGCGGTGGCCAAGGCTGCGCGCGACAAAGGCATCAAGGCGCCGGTGAAGCTGGTCTGGACCCGCGAGGACGACACCCGGGGCGGCTACTACCGCCCGGCCTACCTGCACCGCGCGCGCCTGGCGCTGGACGCCGAGGGCAAGCTGCTGGCCTGGCATCACCGCATCGTCGGCCAGTCCATCATCAAGGGCACCGGCATGGAGTCCTTCCTGATCAAGGACGGCATCGACAACACCTCGGTAGAAGGGCTGGCGAACCTCTCCTACGCCGTGCCCAACCTGCAGGTGGAGCTGGCCACCCCCGAGGACATCCACGTCCCGGTGCAGTGGTGGCGCTCGGTGGGCCACACCCACACCGGTTTCGCTGCCGAGGTGCTGATCGACGAAGCGGCGACCACCGCCGGCAAGGACCCGTACGACTACCGCCACGCGCTGCTGGAGAAGCATCCGCGCCATCGTGGCGTGCTGGAACTGGTGGCGGACAAGGCGGGCTGGAAGCAGCCGCTCAAGGCCGGTGGCGAAGGCGAGAAGCGGGGTCGCGGGATCGCCGTGCACGAATCCTTCGGCAGCTACGTGGCCCAGGTGGTGGAAGTGACGGTGAAGGCCGATGGCGCCTACAAGGTGGATCGCGTGGTCTGCGCCGTGGATTGCGGCGTGCCGATCAACCCCGATGTGATCCGGGCGCAGATGGAAGGTGGTATCGGCTTTGGCCTGGCGGCGGCGCTGCACAGCGCGGTGACGCTGAAGGACGGAGTGGTGGAGCAATCCAACTTCCACGACTTCCAGGTGTTGCGGATCAACGAGATGCCGGCCGTGGAGGTGCACATCCTGCCGTCCACCGAGCAGCCCACCGGTGTGGGTGAACCCGGGGTGCCGCCCCTGGCGCCGGCACTGGCCAACGCCCTGCATGCGGCGGTGGGCGTGCGCTTGCGGACCCTGCCGTTCCCCGCCCAGGTCAAGGCCTGAGGCGGCGCGACCGGGCCGCCGGAATCAGGCGGCCTGGTTGCGGATCAGCTGGCGCAGGGCACGACGCTCGGCGATGGGCGTCGGGGCCTGGAGCATCTCGAAGGTGCCGTCCTCCTGGCACACGGCGACTTCGGTTTCGAAGTGCAGATGGAATTCATCCAGGGTGACGTGGGTGACCAGGTAGCTGCTGTCGACGAATTTCGAGTGGGCGGTCATGGCTGGCATCTCGGTTCATGGGGCACAAGGCCGATGAGCGAATCTTGCCGGTGCGCTGGCAATCGGAGAATTGAAAGGGGCTGATGGTGAGTATCAGCGACGTCGATGCTTGCCGTTGCGCTGACGCCCGGTGGGGCGGCGTGCCTGTTTCCTCGCCCTCGCGGCGGCTCTATAGTGGGCGCCGGATGCCGGGCCAGGCCCCGGCGAAGCTGATTGCCAAGGAGTGAATCCCATGTCGAACCCCGTCAAAATGCGCGCCCTCGTGCTCGAGGATTACCAGAGCGGCCGTTTCACCCAGCAGGAGATCGCCCGCCCGGTCGCCGGCGAGGGGCAGGTCCTGGTGCGTATCGAGGCCAGCGGGGTCAACCCCATCGACTACAAGATCCGCACCGGCCGGGCGCCCTATGCCGACCCGGTGCTGCCGGCGGTGCTCGGCACCGAGCTGGCCGGCGTGGTCGAGGCGGTGGGTGCGGGCGTCAGCCGCTTCAAGGTCGGTGACGAGGTCTACGGCCTGGTCGGCGGCGTGCGCGGCCTGCAAGGCACCCTGGCCGAATTCGCCGCGGTGGACTGGCGCCTGCTGGCGCTGAAGCCGAAGAACCTGAGCATGCGCGAAGCCGCGGCACTGCCGCTGGTGTTCCTCACCGCCTGGGAAGGCCTGGTGGACAGCGCGCGCCTGCACGCCGGGCAGACGGTGCTGGTCACCGGTGGCTCCGGCGGCGTGGGCCATATCGCCGTGCAGATCGCCAAGGCCTTCGGGGCCGAGGTCTTCGCCACCGCTTCGCCGGCCAAGCACGAGATGGTGCGCGGGCTGGGCGCCACGCCCATCGACTACCACACCACCAAGGCGGCCGATTACGTTGCGGCCTTCACCGGTGGCAAGGGCTTCGACGTGGTCTACGACACCGTGGGCGGCAGTTCCCTCGACGACGCCCTGGAGTCGGTGCGCATCCGCGGCCATGTGGTCAGCTGTGCCGCCTTCGGCACCCACAGCCTGGCGCCATCCTCGCTGCGGGCGGCGACCGTCAATGGCGTGTTCGTGTTGCTGCCGATGCTCATCGGCGAAGGCCGCGCCCACCACGGCGAAGTCCTCGCCGAC
The DNA here is from genome assembly GCF_012767755.2 of Pseudomonas tohonis. Taxonomy (NCBI): domain Bacteria; kingdom Pseudomonadati; phylum Pseudomonadota; class Gammaproteobacteria; order Pseudomonadales; family Pseudomonadaceae; genus Pseudomonas; species Pseudomonas tohonis. The sequence goes on along the minus strand of NZ_AP023189.1, from coordinate 3,708,331 downwards.
GCCACGCGCCTGGTGGAGGCCGGCAAGCTCAAACCCATCCTCGACCCGCGCCGTTTCACCCTGGCCACGGCCCACGACGCCCACGACGCGGTGGAGCAGGGTACGGCCTTCGGCAAGATCGTCATCGATATCGCCGAGTGATCCCGCAGCTGCAGCCGTCGGATGGGTAGGGCCGTGCGAACCCCATGCACTGGCGGCCACGGGATCGATGGGTTTCGCTGCGCTCTACGCCATCCTACGAGGCCCGCTTGGGTGCAACCCGCGATTTTCCGTTCACGATGCGCCGGGTTTCATCTGAGCTACGGGTTCCCCGCGTGGGAGCGAATTCATTCGCGATGACCCAACACGCCGGTGCATCACCAAGCCGGCGGATCGATGGGTTCCGCGGCGCTCTACGCCATCCTACGGCTCCAGCGGCACCCATCGCGGGTCGGAAAGCCGTTCCACCAGGCGGTCGAACACCCGCCTTACCCGTGGCGATACCGGCCCGCGCTGGGGCCGGTAGACGAACATCTCCCAGGACGGCGATTCGTCGTCGACCAGCACCCGAACCAGGCGTCCGCTGCGGATGTGCGGGGTGACCAGGTAGCTGGGCAGTTGCCCGAAGCCGACGCCCGCCAGCACCGCCTCGCATTCGCACTCCTGGTCGTCGGTGGTGAAGGCGGCACGCTGCGGTTGCAGCTGGCGGCCCTCGGCGAAGGTCCAGGGCCAGAGGCGCCCGGTATTGCCGTCGATCAGCGCGGTGGTCGGCAGCCGGTTCAGGGCGTCGGTGTCTTCCGGGGCGCCGACGCGCTCGACCAGTGCCGGCGCACCCACCACGTACAGCGGCACGGTCGCCGTGGGGCGCGCGATGTAGCGGCGGTCGCGGATGAAGCCCATGCGCACGCCGATGTCGATCTGCTCGTCGACCGAGTCGGTCATCTGGTCCGAGAGGCGCATGTCCAGCACGATCTCCGGGTGCTCGCGCTGCAACTCGGCCAAGAGCGGCAGCACGAAGCGCCGGCCGATCGAACGCGGTGCGGTGACGCCCACGCGGCCGGCCATCTCGTCCCGGCCGCGGCGGACGTGGCGCTGGAACAGCTGGTCGAAGCTGCCCAGTGTCTCCCGCGCCTGGGCTGCCAGCAGTTCGCCGTAGGCGGTGATCTGCACCTGGCGCGTGCTGCGATGGAACAGCGGCTCGCCCACCAGTTGCTCCAGGTCCTTGATCGCCCGGGTCACCGTCTGCGGTGAGGCGCCGAGGCGCGTGGCGGCTTCGCGGAAGCTGGCGGACTCGGCGGCGATGCAGAAGATGCGCAGCATTTCCATTCGGTTGAGCATGTCGGCGGCCTTCGGATTGTTCCTGATCCTGGAATTCCGCAATCCTAATCCTTCCATTCCCTGGGCGTCATCGGATTTCCATACTGGCCTCCAGCAGCAGGAACCCCTCCTGCCGGCAGCCAACCTGAGGAACCCGACATGAGCAGCAACATCAACGGCAAAGTCATCGTCATCACCGGCGCCAGCAGCGGCCTCGGCGAAGCCACCGCCCGCCACCTGGCCGCCCTGGGCGCCTCGGTGGTGCTCGGGGCGCGCCGCGTCGACCGTCTCGACGCGCTGGTCAGCGAAATCACCGCTGCCGGCGGCAAGGCCGTGGCCTTCGCCACCGACGTCACCGACCCGGCGCAGGTCCGCGCCCTGGTGCAGGGCGGCATCGACGCCTTCGGCCGCATCGACGTACTGGTCAACAACGCCGGCCTGATGGCCATCGCGCCGCTCTCCGAAACCCCGGTGGAGGAGTGGGACCGCATGATCGACATCAACATCAAGGGCGTGCTCTACGGCATCGCGGCGGCGCTGCCGGTGTTCCAGGCACAGCGCAGCGGCCAGTTCATCAACGTCGCCTCGGTGGCCGGCCACAAGGTGTTCAGCCCGGGCGGCACCGTGTACAGCGGCACCAAGTTCGCCGTGCGGGCCATCAGCGACGGCCTGCGTCATGAAGTGGGCGGCGACATCCGCGTCACCGTCATCTCCCCCGGCGCGGTGGATTCGGAACTGAAGCTGGGCAGCTCCCACGAGGAAAGCCGCCAGGCCCTGGGCGAGTTCTACAAGCTGGCGATCCCCGCCGAATCCGTCGCCCGGGCCATCGCCTATGCGGTGGAACAACCGGCGGACGTGGACATCAGCGAAGTGGTGCTGCGCCCGACCGTGCAGGACTTCTGATCGAGCGGGCGTACCTGCGCAGCGAAACGAAACGGCCCCCAGGGGCCGTTTTTTCATTTGAACGTGGACGTGCTTCCCTGGCTGTTCGCCGATTCACTTCGACAAACGCACCGCCAGCTCGTCCACCTCCACGGCCCAGTCGGCGTCCTGCACCAGGGCGTTGCGCAGGAAGGCGCTCTGGGCGTCGTTCCAGAAGGGCGCTTCGTGGATCTTCTGCCCGTCGGCGAGGGGGTGGTCGGCGATGAAGGCTTCGATCCTGTCGTGCCCGGACTCCAGGCCGAGCTGCTCGAAGAGGGTGGCGAGGTTGTGCGGGGTCGTATCCATGGAGGGCTCCGTTACGGATGGGAAAGATGCAGGGACTATAGACCCGCGCCCCACGCTTTTAGTGTCGGTGAATCCTGCGCTAAGGTGGCGCGCCCGCCCATGCGGGGTGGGCACCCGAGCAAGGAACCCATCATGCATTTCAATGCCCTGGTCCCGGAGTTGCTGGTCGTCGATTTCGCCCGCAGCCTGGATTTCTACTGCCGTGTCCTGGGGTTCGAAGTGGCGTACCAGCGCCCCGAGCACCGCTTCGCCTACCTGCGCTTCGGCGAGGCCCAGCTGATGCTGGAGGAGGACGACGGCGAGGCCTCGGAGTGGCGGGTCGAGCCTCTGGAAGCGCCGTTCGGGCGCGGACTCAACCTGTCGATCCGATGCGCCGACGCGCTGGCGTTGATCGCGCGCATCGAGGCGGCCGGGGTGAGGTTGCGGCGCGGAGCCGAGGAGCGCTGGTACCGCCAGGACGAGCAGGCGCACGGTGAACTCAATTTCCTCCTGCAGGACCCGGACGGCTACCTGCTGCGCTTCCACCAGAGCCTGGGGATGCGCGCGTTCGGCGGAGCTTTGCCGCCTGGTGCGTGACGGGGGCATGGGCACTGCTTCAGTGGGTCCCCGCGTTCGCGGGGATGACAGGTGGCGGCGAGCTTGCAGCCCGCTGTCACCCTCGCGAGCGCTGGGGCAGGGCGAGCGAACGCACGTGAAATCTTTGCCGACGCCACGGAACCCGCGCCGCTGCGCTGGTTCAAATCGGCACTGATTCCTTCACATGCCGATTCCGGAGCTGTCATGCGTACCCACACCAAACTTCTGTTGGCAGGCCTTTGCTTCCTTCCCCTGGCCGGTTGCTTCAAGGGCGAAGTCGACCAGTCGGTGCTTTGCACCTACAGCTCCGATGCCGAGGCGCGCCAGTGCAAGGAAGGCGAGCTGTCCTGGTTCAAGCCGGCCCGCTGGAGCAACGAGCAGCTGCCCCTGAGCGTTGCCGCGGCGTACTGCAACTTCAACCACGAGGTGATGTACAACAACGCAGGCGTCATCTGCGTGTTCACCGAGAAGCGCATGAGCCTGGTGAAGAACAGCCAGTAACCCCGCCGGGCGCCCACAAAAAAGCCAGCATCACGCTGGCTTTTTTGTGCCGGTGCGCCGGATCAGCGCTTGCCCATCGAACGGCGCGAGCCGCGCGGTGCCGCGCCGGGGCGCTGGCCGCGGTCGTGGGTCTTGAGGGTCTGGTACCAGGGCACGTTCTGCTTCTTAACGGCCTTGGCCGGGGCGGCCGCCTCGGCGCTGCCTTCGGTCTGGGGCTGTTGCTCGGGGCGGGTGGTTTCGCTGGTGTTCATGGTCGGTCCGGGGGCGCATGGGCGCCGGTTTGATCGTGGTTGGCCGTGTTCGAGGCGCGCAATCATACATCAAGTCGTTTGCGACTGCCGTGGCTTCGGCTGGATGGAAACCGAGCCGGAAGAGGCCGGAAAAGACCCGACCTGACATGAGTCAAAGTGACTCATTGCCGTTTGGCGGATGATTTCCCCATCGAAATCCAGCCATTCGGGATACCAAGATGAAGCAGCCAAGCAAGCAGAAACTGACCTGGGCGGCGGCGCTGCTGGCCGCCGTGGCGGTGGCCGCCGGCGCCTGGTGGGTGCTGCGGCCGGTCGGCCTGGGCGAGGGGTTTGCCAGCGGCAACGGGCGGATCGAAGCCACCGAGGTGGACGTGGCGACCAAGCTCGCCGGCCGCGTGGCCGAGATCATGGTGGATGAGGGCGACTTCCTCACCCCCGGCCAGCCGGTGGCGCAGATGGACACCCAGGTGCTGCAGGCGCAGCTGGCCCAGGCCCAGGCGCAGGTGCGCCAGGCCGAGAACGCGCGGCTCACCGCCCAGGCGCTGGTGGCCCAGCGTGAGAGCGAGCAGGCCACGGCCAAGGCGGTGGTCAGCCAGCGCGAGGCGGAACTGGTGGCCACCCAGAAGCGCTTCGCCCGTACCGAGACCCTGGTCAAGCGCAACGCCATGCCCCAGCAGCAACTGGACGACGACCGCGCGGTGATGCAGAGCGCCCAGGCGGCACTGGCCGCCTCGCGCTCCCAGGTGATCTCCGCCCAGGCCGGCATCGAGGCGGCCAAGTCCCAGGTGATCGAGGCGCAGTCGGCCATCGAGGCGGCCAATGCCAGCGTCGCCCGCCTGCAGGCGGACATCGACGACTGCCTGCTCAAGGCCCCCCGCGCCGGCCGCGTGCAGTACCGCGTGGCGCAGCCGGGCGAAGTGCTGCCGGCCGGCGGCAAGCTGCTCAACCTGGTGGACCTGGGCGACGTCTACATGACCTTCTTCCTGCCCGCCGGCCAGGCCGGGCGCGTGCACCTGGGCGACGAGGTGCGGCTGATCATCGACGCGGTGCCGCAGTACGTGATCCCCGCCAAGGTCTCCTACGTGGCCAGCGTCGCCCAGTTCACGCCGAAGTCCGTGGAGACCGCCAGCGAGCGCGAGAAGCTGATGTTCCGCGTCAAGGCGCGCATCGACCCGGCGCTGCTCAAGCAGCACATGACCGCCGTGAAGACCGGCGTGCCCGGCATGGCCTACCTGCGCCTGGATGCCGAACGGCAATGGCCGCAGCACCTGCAGGTGAAGGTGCCCTGATGAACGCCTCCGACGGCGGCGTCGCCCGCCTGGCCGGGGTCAGCCTGGCCTACGGCGAGACCTTCGCCCTGCGCGAGGTCGACCTGGTGATCCCCGCCAACCGCATGGTGGGCCTGATCGGTCCGGACGGCGTCGGCAAGTCCAGCCTGCTGGCGTTGCTGGCCGGCGCGCGGAAGATGCAGCAGGGCGAGATCGACGTGCTGGGCGGCGACATGCGCTCGGCTCGCCACCGCCGCGCCATCTGCCAGCGCGTCGCCTACATGCCCCAGGGGCTGGGCAAGAACCTCTACCCGACGCTGACGGTGTTCGAGAACCTGGATTTCTTCGGCCGCCTGTTCGGCCACGACCGCGCCGAGCGCGAGCGACGCATCGACGACCTGCTGCGCAGCACCGGCCTCGACCCGTTCCGCGAGCGCCCGGCGGGCAAGCTCTCCGGCGGCATGAAGCAGAAGCTCGGCCTGTGCTGCGCACTGATCCACGACCCGGACCTGCTGATCCTCGACGAGCCCACCACCGGCGTCGACCCATTGTCGCGCAACCAGTTCTGGGAGCTGATCGGCCGCATCCGCCAGGGCCGCGACGGCATGAGCGTGCTGGTGGCCACCGCCTACATGGAGGAGGCCGAGCGCTTCGACAGCCTGGTGGCGATGGACGCCGGGCGCGTGCTGGCCACCGGCAGCCCCGCCGAGATCCGCACGCAGACCGGCACCGACAGCCTGGAAGCGGCCTTCATCGCCCTGCTGCCGGAGGAGAAGCGCCGCGACCACCGCCGCCTGGTGATCCCGCCGTTGCCAAAAGGCGAGCGCGCCGTGGCCATCGAGGCGGACGGGCTGACCTGCCGCTTCGGCGAGTTCGTCGCCGTCGACCGCGTCAGCTTCCGCATCGAGCGCGGGGAGATCTTCGGTTTCCTCGGCTCCAATGGCTGCGGCAAGTCCACCACCATGAAGATGCTCACCGGCCTGCTGCCCGCCAGCGAAGGCAGTTGCGCGCTGTTCGGCCAGCCGGTGGATGCCGGCGACATGGCCACGCGGCGGCGCGTGGGCTACATGTCCCAGGCGTTCTCCCTGTACCGCGAACTGACGGTGCGGCAGAACCTGGTGCTGCATGCGCGGCTGTTCCACCTGCCGGCCGAGCGCATCGAGGCACGGGTGGCGGCGATGATGCAGCGCTTCGACCTGGCGGGCGTGGCCGACGAGCTGCCCGACGCGCTGCCGCTGGGCATCCGCCAGCGCCTGTCCCTGGCGGTCGCGGTGATCCACGAGCCGGAGATCCTCATCCTCGACGAGCCCACGTCCGGGGTCGACCCGGTGGCCCGCGACGGATTCTGGGAACTGATGATCGACCTGTCGCGCAACGATGGCGTGACCATCTTCATCTCCACCCACTTCATGAACGAGGCCGAGCGTTGCGACCGCATCTCGCTGATGCACGCCGGCCGCGTGCTGGCCAGCGACACCCCGGCGAACCTGGTGGCCGCTCGCGGCCTGCCGAGCCTGGAGGCGACCTTCATCGCCTACCTGGAGGAGGCCGCCGGCATCGCCGGCAAGGCCCCTGCCGAGGCGGCCCCGGCGACCCGGCCGACGGAAACCGCCCGTGCCGGGCACGGCTTCAGAGCGCAGCGGCTGTTCAGCTATGCGCGGCGCGAGGCCATGGAGCTGCGCCGCGACCCGATCCGCCTGACCCTGGCACTGCTCGGCACCGTGCTGCTGATGTTCATCATCGGCTACGGCATCAGCATGGACGTCGAGGACCTTTCCTATGCGGTGCTCGACCGCGACCAGACCACCACCAGCCAGGCCTACGCACTGAACCTCTCCGGCTCGCGCTACTTCATCGAGCGCGCGCCGATCCAGGACTACGCGGAACTGGAGCGGCGCATGCGCAGCGGCGAGCTGAGCCTGGCCGTGGAGATCCCGCCCGGCTACGGCCGTGACCTGAAGCGTGGCGCCAGCCCCGCCATCGGCGTGTGGATCGACGGCTCTATGCCGACCCGCGCCAATACCGTCGCCGGCTACGTGCAGGGCATGCACCTGGGCTACCTCGCCGAGCTGGCCCGGCAGTCGCCCGAAGGGGGCGGCCAGAGTGCCGCCAGCGTCGAGGTGCGCTACCGCTACAACCCGGATGTGGAAAGCCTCAAGGCCATGGTGCCGGCGGTGATCCCGCTGCTGCTGATCATGATCCCGGCGATGCTCACCGCCCTGGGCGTTGTGCGCGAGAAGGAGCTGGGCTCGATCACCAACCTCTACGTCACGCCGGTCACGCGGCTGGAGTTCCTGCTGGGCAAGCAGCTGCCCTACGTGGCGATGGGCATGGTCAGCTTCCTGCTGATGGTGGCCCTGGCGGTGTTCGTGTTCGGCGTGCCGCTCAAGGGCAGCTTCCCGACCCTGGTGCTCGCCGCGCTGTGCTACGTCACGGCCGCCACCGGGCTCGGCCTGTTCCTCTCCACCTTCATGCGCAGCCAGATCGCCGCGGTATTCGGCGTCGCCATCGCCACCATGGTGCCGGCCATCCAGTTCTCCGGGCTGGTGCACCCGGTGTCGTCCTTGGAAGGCACGGCGGCGCTGATCGGCCAGGCCTATCCCGCCACCCATTTCCTCATCATCAGCCGGGGCGTGTTCTCCAAGGCGCTGGGCTTCGCCGACCTGGCCTACTACTTCGTGCCGCTGCTGCTGACCATCCCGTTGCTCACCCTGTTCAGCGTGCTCGCGCTGAAGAAACAGGAGGCCTGACCCATGCGCAGCCTGGCCAACATCTTCAACCTCGGGCTCAAGGAATTCCGCAGCCTGCAGCGCGACTACGCGATGCTGGTGCTGATCCTCTGGGCCTTCAGCCTGGGCGTGTACAGCTCCGCCACCGGCATCCCGGAAACCCTGCACCATGCGCCCATCGCGGTGGTCGACGAGGACCGCTCGCAGCTCTCCACGCGCCTGGTCAACGCCTTCCAGCCACCGTACTTCCGCGTGCCCGAGCTGATCGACCAGGGGCGCATGGACCGGGGCATGGACACCGGCCTCTACACCTTCACCCTGGACATCCCGCCCGACTTCCAGCGCGACGTGCTCGCCGGCCGCAACCCGGCGGTGCAGCTCAACGTCGACGCCACGCAGATCGGCCAGGCCTTCAGCGGCGCGGGCTACATCCAGAACATCGTTTCCACCGAGGTCAACGAGTTCGTCGCCCGCTACCGGGGGGCGAAGGCGATGCCGGCGGAGCTGACGGTACGCACGCTGTTCAACCCCAACCTGACCCAGGCCTGGTTTGGCGGAGTGATGGAGGTGATCAACCAGATCACCATGCTGTCGATCATCCTCACCGGCGCGGCCCTGATCCGCGAGCGCGAGCACGGCACCGTCGAGCACCTGCTGGTGATGCCGCTGTCGGCGTTCGAGATCATGCTGGCCAAGGTCTGGTCCATGGGCGCGGTGGTGCTGGTGGCCGCCGCGCTGTCGCTGGTGTTCGTGGTGCGCGGCTGGCTGGCGGTGCCCATCGAGGGCTCGCTGGGGCTGTTCCTGGTGGCGGCGGCGCTGCACCTGTTCGCCACCACGTCGATGGGCATCTTCCTCGGCACCGTGGCGCGTTCGATGCCGCAGCTGGGGCTGCTGACCATCCTGGTGCTGATGCCGCTTCAGATCCTTTCCGGGGGCACCACCCCGCGCGAAAGCATGCCCGAGCTGGTGCAGCAGATCATGCTGGCGGCGCCCACCACCCACTTCGTCGCCCTGGCCCAGGGCATCCTCTATCGCGGCGCGGGGCTGGACATCGTCTGGCCGCAGTTCCTGGCCATCATCGGCATCGGCAGCGCCTTCTTCTTCGCCGCCCTGACCCGGTTCCGCCGGACCATCACCCAGATGGCCTAGGCGGCCAGGACCCGCGCCAGCTGCCAGGCGGCGAAACCGAGCAGGAACAGCCCGGCCGCCTGGTCGACACGGCGCAGCAGGCCAGCGTCCAGGTGGTGGCGCACGGCGGCCACGCCCAGCGCCAGGGCCAGCCACCACAGCGCCGAGCCGCAGAACACCCCGGCGACCATCAGCAGCGCGCTCGCCGTACCGGGCGTCGCGCCGGCACCGAGGCCGGCGAAGACCGCGATGAAGGCGAGGATCGTCATGGGGTTGGTGAGCGTCAGCGCGAAGACCGATGCCAGTGCCTTCCAGCCGTTGCCGGGCTCGACCAGGGCGGCGGCGCGGCGGGCCGGCGTGGCGCGCAGCAGGCGCAGGCCCATCCAGGCGAGGAAGCCCGAACCGACCAGCGCCAGTGGCGTGGCCAGCGCGACGAAGGCCTGGATCAGCGCCTGCACCCCGAACGCCCCCAGGGCTCCGAAACAGGCGTCCGCCAGCGCGGCGCCCAGGCCGCTGAGAAAGCCGATGCGGGCGCCGTGGTCCAGGCTGCGCTGGATGCAGAGCAGGCCCACAGGGCCCACGGGGGCGGCGATCGAGAGGCCGATCAGGGCGGATTTGAAGAACAGCGTGAGGTCCATCCGGGCCACCGGTGAGGTCATTGGGATGGCCTTATTCTGCGGAGCTGATGCCGATCTTTGAATGCAGTAACTATGGTAATTATCAGGCTTTGCCTGAATTGCTTACGTGAATTTCGATAGGGGCCTAAAAAATGGAGCTCGATGCCAAATCCTGGAAAATCCTCCAGGCCATTCAGGACGAAGGGCGTATTTCGCTCACCGAACTGGCCAGCCGGGTGGCGCTTTCACTGCCGGCGACATCGGAGCGCCTCAAGCGCCTCGAAGAGTCCGGGGTGATCGAGGGCTATCGCGCCTGCGTGTCCGCCGAGCATGCCGGCTACGAGGTGATGGCGTTGATCGGCATGACCACGCCCCAGCCGGACAAGGCACGCCTGGTGGCGCTGCTGCAGCAGATGCCGGAGGTGCTGGAATGCCTGCATGTGACGGGGCAGGACTCGTTCATCCTGCGGGTGGTGACGCGCAATATCCGCCACCTGGAACGCTTCGTCGGCAGCATCAACCACTTCGGCGAGACGCGGACGTCCATCGTGATGTCGGCGCCGATTCCGCTGCGCCCTCTGCAGCCACCGGCTACGGCGTCGGAGTGACGGCTGGAAAAGCGGACGGGTAGAAGCACTGAAGGCGCCTCAAGGGCGCCTTCAGCATTTACGGGCTGGGTACATCGCTCAGACCTCGCACGGGATTCCTGGGTCGGATTGCAACCTGTGCAGCGGCCTGTCAGGAGAAGCGGAAGCCCGGGGTGCGGTCGGAACCGTCTTCGGCAACACGGAAGCCCGGGGTGCGGTCGGAGCCGTCTTCAGCGACACGGAAGCCAGGAGTACGGTCGGAGCCGTCTTCAGCGACACGGAAGCCCGGAGTGCGGTCGGAACCGTCTTCGGCGACACGGAAGCCCGGGGTGCGGTCGGAGCCGTCTTCGGCGACGCGGAAACCCGGAGTGCGGTCGGAACCGTCTTCGGCGACACGGAAGCCGGGAGTGCGGTCGGAACCGTCTTCGGCGACGCGGAAGCCGGGAGTGCGGTCGGAGCCGTCTTCGGCGACACGGAAGCCGGGAGTGCGGTCGGAGCCGTCTTCGGCGACACGGAAGCCCGGAGTGCGGTCGGAGCCATCTTCAGCCAGGCGATTGATGGTGCGCTCGGCGCCACTGGCGACTGTCTGCTGGGTCTGGGCGGCGCCTTGGGGCAGGGCGAACGCGGTAGCGGACAGGGAAGCGATGAACAGGATGGCAAGGATTTGCTTTTTCATTTTGGGTGCCTCGTGATTTCAAGTGGGGTTGAAAGTGAACACGGGGCCAATGTTACGGATGAAAAATCGATAAAGAAGTGGATATCGGTAATGGTCTACATCGATCCCGTCGATAGTTGAATTGGCATGCTTTGGAATCAATGGCTTACGTCATGAAATAGGGTGTTCTCAGGCCGTTGAAACCTTACGTAAAAGACTTTTTCGCCAAATGATAACAATCTATTAATTCGATTGATTTGCTTGATCACGGCACTTTCCGGGCGTCGCGGCCGGTTGGGCTGTTCAGGGAAGCGAACAGCTGAGTCCAGGGGCGCAACGCGGTGCAAAGGAGCGGGGAGTCACGCTAGGCTATGGCCCTTTCCCACCATCGGATGGCGACATGTCCAGCGAGATCGAAACCCCCTTCAGCAACGAGCCCCTTTCCGCCGTCGAGGTCCGCCTGCTCGGCAGCCTGATCGAGAAGCAGGCCACCACGCCGGAGTCCTACCCGCTGACCCTCAATGCGCTGGTCCTGGCCAGCAACCAGAAGACCAGCCGCGAGCCGGTGATGAACCTGACCGCAGGCCAGGTGGGGCAGGGCATGCGGGTGCTCGAGGGGCGCGGGCTCGCGCGGCTGGTGATGGGCAGCCGGGCCGACCGCTGGGAGCAGCGCGCGGAGAAGACCCTGGAGCTGGTGCACGGCCAGTTGATCCTGCTCGGCCTGTTGCTGCTGCGCGGCCCGCAGACCCTCAACGAGCTGCTGACCCGCAGCGGCCGCATGCATGAGTTCGACGACGTCGAGCAGGTGCAGCACAACCTCGAACGCCTCGCTGCGCGTGGCCTCGTCACCCTGATCCCGCGCCAGTCGGGCCAGCGCGAGGATCGCTACATGCACCTGCTGGGCGAGAAGGCCGACCTCGAAGAGCTGCTGGCCGCGCGGCAGAGCGCCCCGGAGCGCAGCGAGAGCCGTGCCGCCAGCGACTCGCGCATCGAGCAGCTGGAGGCCCGCGTCGCCGAACTCGAAGAGCGCCTGGCGCGCCTCGAAGCCCGCTGATTACCCTTCTGCGCAACTCTTTGTCGCCTGGCGCGTTTCGCCGTGCCGGGCGACCTGCCATCCTTTCGCGCAACCCTGATACCCACGCCTGAGGTAGCCATGAAAATCAGCTCGGACTTCGATAGCGGCAATATCGAGGTGAAGGACGCCAGCAATCCGCAGCACCTGTTGCTGGCGATGCGCCCGGACCTCAAGAGCCACCACTTCCAGTGGTTCCATTTCAAGGTCGAGGGCATGACCCCCGGCCAATGCCACGACTTCAGCCTGGTGAACGCCGGCCAGTCGGCCTACGCCCACGCCTGGACCGGCTACAACGCCGCCGCGTCCTATGACCACGTCAACTGGTTCCGCGTGCCCAGCCACTTCGACGAGAAAGGCCTGCACTTCGGCCTGCAACCGCGCGAGGGGCAGATCTGGTTCGCCTACTTCGAGCCCTACAGCCGCGAACGCCACGACCGCCTGATCGTCGACGCCCTGGCCAACGCCGGCGCCGAGCTGTTCGCCACCGGCAAGAGCATCGAGGGCCGCGACATCCAGCTGCTGCGGGTCAGCCGCAACCCGGCGGCCCAGCGCAAGATCTGGATCATCGCCCAGCAGCACCCCGGCGAGCACATGGCCGAGTGGTACATGGAAGGTGTGATCGAGCGCCTGAAGAACAAGGACGACGCCGAGCTGAACGCGCTGCTGGCCAAGGCCGACCTATACCTGGTGCCGAACATGAACCCCGATGGCGCCTTCCGTGGCCACCTGCGCACCAACGCCGCCGGCAAGGACCTCAACCGCGCCTGGCAATCGGCCAGCGAGGCCGAGAGCCCCGAGGTGTTCTTCGTCCAGCAGCAGATGCGCAAGGTCGGCGTGGACCTGTTCCTCGACATCCACGGCGACGAGGAAATCCCCCACGTGTTCACCGCCGGCTGCGAAGGCAACCCGGGCTATAGCCCGCGCCTGGAACGCCTCGAAGAGGAATTCCGTCGTCGCCTGGTGGACATGGGCGCCGACTTCCAGACCCGCTACGGCTACGCCAAGGACGAACCCGGCAAGGCCAACACCACCCTGGCCTGCAACGCCGTCGGCATGGAGTTCGACTGCCTGTCGTTCACCATCGAGATGCCGTTCAAGGACCACGACGACAACCCCAACCCGGAAACGGGCTGGGACGGCAAGCGCTCCATGAAGCTCGGCCAGGACGTGCTCAGCGTCGCCGCCGCGATGGTCGACGGCCTGCGCTGACAGGCGCCGCGCCCCTGTAAGAACGCCGCCTCCCCGTTGCCGGGGAGGCGGCGTTTTTCTTTATGTGGCCTTCGCGATCGCGCGTGCTGCTGGGGCGGTTCGCTCTTCGGTGGAGCTGGAGCAACCTGCGACCACTCTCGCCGTCAGGCGCGGGTCGGCGCCGCCGCACCGTGGAGGAAGATCTGCTCGAGGATCGCCGCCGAGCCGGATCGGGCCATGCGGCCGCGGCGTTCGGCGTCGACGATGCCGAAGATCAGCGAGAGGAACAGCTCCGAGAGCACCGCCGCGCTGATGTCGATGCGGAACACCCCCTCCTGCTGGCCGCGCAGGAAAAACTTGTCCAGGGCGACGCAGTAGCTCTGCCAGCGGTCGTCCTCGGCCTTCGGATCGAGGGTGTCGGGGTTGTACTGGAACATCAGGAACACCAGCAGCTCGCGGTGCATCAGGTGTTCGCCGATCAGCCTGTGCAGGGCCTGCAGGGGCGGTGCGTGCTGCAGGTCGCCGCCGGAGAGGATCTGGCCGATGACATTCTCGCCATGGCTGATGAGCATCTCCACCAGGTTGTCCCGGGTGCCGCAGAAGCGGTGCAGCGTGGCCTTGCTCACGCCGGCCGCTTCCGCCAGCTCCTTCAGCGTGGCGCGCGGACGCTCGACGAAGGCGACGGCCAGCGCCTTTAGGAGTCGTTCGTCTTGTGCTGTCAGCGACATGGAAGGGTCCCGCCTTGAGTTTCGGATTGGGCGCATTGTGCAGAAAAACCCTCGGGCTTCAACGGTTCAAGACATGATTAATAACAAAAGATTCAAATGAGACAATATTGACTCATTTTGATCAATGAAAGATCATGCGCGCCTTTCCAGTCTAGGGTCCGGGTGAAACATGGGCAGATTGCGTGCAGTAGGAACCGTCTCGGTATGGGTTGCAGCCATGGCGCTGGCCGGTTGCGGGGGATCGGGCGAGCCGGAGGCGGCTGCCGAAGTGGCCAGGCCGGTGGACGTCGTGGCGGTGGTGGCCGAGCCGCTGGTGCTGACCAGCGAGCTGCCGGGGCGCATCGAGCCCATGCGTGTGGCCGAGGTGCGTGCCCGGGTGGCGGGCATCGTGGTGCACAAGCGCTTCGAGGAAGGGGCGGACGTCAAGGCCGGCGACCTGCTGTTCCAGATCGACCCGGCACCGCTCAAGGCGGCGGTTTCCCGCGCCGAGGGCGAGCTGGCGCGGGCCGAGGCGACCCTCTTCGAGGCCCAGGCGCGGGTCAAGCGCTACGAGCCCCTGGCCAGGATCGAAGCGGTCAGCCAGCAGGACTTCGACACCGCCACCGCCGACCTGCGCAGTGCCAAGGCGGCGGTGCGTACGGCCCAGGCGGACCTGGAGACCGCGCGCCTGAACCTGGGCTACGCCTCGGTCAAGGCGCCCATCTCCGGTCGCATCGGCCGCGCGCTGGTCACCGAAGGTGCGCTGGTGGGGCAGGGCGAGACCACGCTCATGGCGCGCATCCAGCAGCTCGACCCCATCTATGCCGACTTCACCCAGCCGGTGGCCGACGCCCTGCGCCTGCGTGAAGCGCTCAAGGGCGGCACGCTCTCCGCCGACGACAGCCAGGCGCTGCGCATCCGTGTCGACGGCACCGACTACGAACGCCAGGGCGAGCTGCTGTTCACCGACGTCTCGGTGGACCCGGGCACCGGCCAGGTGTCCCTGCGTGGCAAGTTCGCCAACCCCGACGGCGTGCTGCTGCCCGGCATGTACGTCCGGGTGAGCGCGCCCCAGGGCAGCGATGCCAACGCCATCCTGGTGCCCCAGCGTGCCGTGCAGCGCGCGGCCGACGGCAGTGCCCTGGTGCTGGTGATCGGTGCCGACGAGCGTGTCGAGGCCCGCCCCGTGCACACCGGTGCCATGCAGGGCGCGCGCTGGCAGATCAGCCAGGGGCTGGCCAGCGGCGACCGCGTGATCGTCGGTGGCCTCACCGGCCTGCAGCCGGGTGCCAAGGTCGAAGCGCGTCCCACCCAGGAGCAACAGGCAGCCCGCCAGTAAGGCCGGTATCGCCGCGAGGAAACATCCATGTCTCTGTTCTTCATCAAGCGCCCCAACTTCGCCTGGGTGGTGGCGCTGTTCATCTCCCTGGCCGGCCTGCTGGTCATCCCGATGCTGCCGGTGGCCCAGTACCCCAACGTCGCGCCGCCGCAGATCACCATCACCGCCACCTACCCGGGCGCCTCGGCGCAGGTGCTGGTGGACTCGGTCACCAGCGTGATCGAGGAAGAGCTCAACGGCGCCAAGGGCCTGCTGTATTTCGAGTCCACCAGCAACTCCAACGGCACCGGCGAGGTGGTGGTCACCTTCCAGCCCGGCGTCAACCCGGAGCTGGCCCAGGTGGACGTGCAGAACCGCCTGAAGAAGGCCGAGTCGCGCCTGCCCCAGGCGGTGCTCACCCAGGGGGTCGAGGTCGAGCAGACCAGCGCCGGCTTCCTGCTCATCTACGCCCTCAACTACAAGGAAGGTGCCCAGCGCAGCGACACCACGTTCCTGGGCGACTACGCCGCGCGCAACATCAACAACGAGCTGCGCCGGGTGACTGGCGTCGGCAAGCTGCAGTTCTTCTCCTCGGAAGCGGCGATGCGCGTCTGGATCGACCCGCAGAAGCTGGTGGGCTACGGCCTGTCCATCGACGACGTCAGCGCCGCCATCCGTGGGCAGAACGTGCAGGTGCCGGCCGGTGCCTTCGGCAGCTCGCCGGGCAGCACCCAGCAGGAGCTGACCGCCACCCTCGCGGTGAAGGGCACCCTGGACGACCCGCAGGAGTTCGGCCGCATCGTGCTGCGCGCCAACCCCGATGGCTCCTCGGTGAAGCTGGCGGACGTGGCCCGCCTGGAAGTGGGCAGCGAGAGCTACAACTTCTCCTCGCGCCTGAACGGCAAGCCCTCGGTGGCCGGTGCCATCCAGCTGTCCCCGGGCGCCAACGCCATCCAGACCGCCGAGGCGATCAAGCAGCGCCTGGCCGAGCTGTCGGTGAACTTCCCCGACGACGTCGAATACTCGGTGCCCTACGACACCTCGCGCTTCGTCGACGTGGCCATCGAGAAGGTGATCCACACCCTGCTCGAAGCCATGGTGCTGGTGTTCCTGGTGATGTTCCTGTTCCTGCAGAACGTGCGCTACACCCTGATCCCGGCCATCGTGGTGCCGGTGTGCCTGGCGGGCACGCTGAGCGTCATGTACCTGCTGGGCTTCTCGGTGAACATGATGACCATGTTCGGCATGGTGCTGGCCATCGGCATCCTGGTGGACGACGCCATAGTCGTGGTCGAGAACGTCGAGCGGATCATGGCCGAGGAAGGCCTGTCGCCGCGCGCCGCCACGGTCAAGGCGATGGGCCAGGTGTCCGGCGCCATCCTCGGCATCACCCTGGTGCTCTCGGCGGTGTTCCTGCCGCTGGCCTTCATGGCCGGCTCCGTGGGCGTCATCTACCAGCAGTTCTCCCTGTCGCTGGCGGTGTCGATCCTGTTCTCCGGCTTCCTCGCCCTGACCTTCACCCCGGCCCTGTGCGCCACGCTGCTCAAGCCGATCCCCAAGGGGCACCATGAGAAGCGCGGCTTCTTCGGCGCCTTCAACCGCGGCTTCACCGGCCTCACCCAGGGCTACACCCGCCTCAACGGCGGCCTGGTGAAACGTGCCGGGCGCTTCATGCTGGTGTACGCCGGCCTGGTGGCGCTGCTCGGCTACTTCTACTTGCGCCTGCCCGAATCCTTCGTCCCGGTCGAAGACCAGGGCTACATGATCGTCGACGTGCAACTGCCGCCGGGCGCCACCCGTGCGCGCACCGACGTCACCGGCCAGCAGCTGGAGCAGTACCTGGGCTCCCGCGAGGCCGTGGCCAACACCTTCCTGGTCATGGGCTTCAGCTTCTCCGGCATGGGCGAGAACGCCGCGCTGGCGTTCCCCACCCTGAAGGACTGGTCCGAGCGCAGCGACGAGCAATCGGCCGGGGCCGAGGCATTGCTGGCCAACCAGAACCTCGCCGGCGTCAGCGACGGCGCGATCATGGCCGTGACCCCGCCGCCCATCGACGGCCTGGGCAACTCCGGCGGCTTCGCCCTGCGCCTGCAGGACCGTGGCGGCCTCGGCCGCGAAGCGCTGCTGGCAGCCCGTGACCAGCTGCTGGGCCAGGCCAACGGCAACCCGAAGATCCTCTACGCGATGATGGAAGGCCTGGCCGAAGCGCCGCAGTTGCGCCTGGAGATCGACCGCGAGAAGGCCCGCGCCCTGGGCGTGAGCTTCGAGACCATCGGTAGCGCACTGTCCACCGCGTTCGGCTCCTCGGTGATCAACGACTTCTCCAACGCCGGCCGCCAGCAACGCGTGGTGGTGCAGGCCGAGCAGGGCGAGCGCATGACCCCGGAAAGCGTGCTCAAGCTCTACGTCAGCAACGCCAAGGGCGAGCAGGTGCCGCTCTCCGCCTTCGTCACCACCCGCTGGGAAGAGGGCCCGGTGCAACTGGTGCGCTACAACGGCTACCCGTCGATCCGCATCTCCGGCGACGCCGCGCCCGGCGTCAGCACCGGCGAGGCCATGGCCGAGCTCGAACACCTGGTGGGCCAGCTGCCCGCAGGCATCGGCTACGAGTGGACGGGCCTGTCGTACCAGGAAAAGGTCGCCAGCGGCCAGGCGGTGCAACTGTTCGCCCTGGCCATCCTGGTGGTCTTCCTGCTGCTGGTGGCGCTCTACGAGAGCTGGGCGATCCCGCTGTCGGTGATGCTCATCGTGCCCATCGGCGCCCTCGGCGCGGTGCTCGCGGTGACCTCGGTCGGCATGCCCAACGACGTGTACTTCAAGGTCGGCCTGATCACCATCATCGGCCTGGCGGCGAAGAACGCGATCCTCATCGTCGAGTTCGCCAAGGAGCTCTGGGAGCAGGGCCACAGCCTGCGCGAGGCCGCCATCGAGGCCGCGCGCCTGCGCTTCCGCCCGATCATCATGACCTCCATGGCCTTCATCCTCGGCGTGGTGCCGCTGACCCTCGCCACCGGCGCCGGGGCCGCCAGCCAGCGCGCCCTGGGCACCGGCGTCATCGGCGGCATGCTCAGCGCCACGCTGTTGGGCGTCATCTTCGTGCCCATCTGCTTCGTCTGGGTGCTGTCCCTGCTGCGCAGCCGCCCGGCGGCCAGCCAAGAAACCACCAAGGTCCTGGAGTGATCGCCATGCACAGAAACGCCTTCAGCGCATCGGCGCTCCTGATCGCACTGACCCTGGGCGGCTGCTCCATGGCCCCCACCTACGAACGCCCCGAAGCCCCGGTGGCCGCGCAATGGACCGGCCCCGCCGCCAGGCAGGGCCAGGCCGCCAGCGAGCTGGACTGGCGCACCTTCATCGTCGACGCCGACCTGCGCCGGCTGGTGGGGGAGGCGCTGGCCAACAACCGTTCGCTGCGCCAGACCCTGCTGGACATCGAGCAGGCCCGCGCGCAATACCGCATCCAGCGCGCCGACCGCGTGCCGGGGCTTTCCGCCAGCGCCTCGGGCAGCCGCCAGCGTGTGCCGGGGGACCTCTCCGGCACCGGTGCCTCCACCGTCACCAGCAGCTACCAGGCGGGCCTGTCCCTGCCCGAGTACGAGCTGGACCTGTTCGGCCGGGTGAAGAGCCTCACCGACTCGGCCCTGGAGCAATACCTGGCCACCGAGGAGGCGGGCCGCAGCGCGCGCATCGCCCTGGTCGCCGAAGTCACCCAGGCCTACCTGACCTACGACGGTGCCCAGCGCCGCCTGGCCCTGACCCGGCAGACCCTGGCCAGCCGCGAGGACTCCCTCGACCTCACCACACAGCGCCGCGCCGCCGGTGCCGCCACCGCGCTGGACCACCAGGAAGCCCTCGGGCTGGTGGAGCAGTCCCGTGCCGAGCTGGAGGCCAACCAGCGCCAGAAGCAGCAGGCGCTCAACGCCCTGGTATTGCTGGTCGGCACCCCGGATGCCGCCCGCTCGCTGCCCGAGACGCCCCGTGACGAGCCGCTGCTGATCCAGGACATCGCCCCCGGCGCCCCCTCGGCACTGCTGGAGCGGCGCCCCGACATCCTCGCCGCCGAGCACCGGCTGAAGTCGCGCAATGCCGATATCGGCGCCGCCCGCGCGGCGTTCTTCCCGCGCATCAGCCTCACCGGCAGCTTCGGCAGCTCCAGCGCCGAGGTGTCCGGCCTGTTCGATGGCGGCTCGCGCTCCTGGAGCTTCATGCCGACCCTGACGCTGCCGATTTTCGATGCCGGTCGCAACGCCGCCAACCTGGACCTGGCTGAAGTGCGCAAGGACGCCGCCGTGGCCGCCTACGAAGGCAGCATCCAGACCGCGTTCCGCGAAGTGGCCGACGCCCTGGCCGCCACCGACACCCTGCGTCGCGAGGAAGCGGCCCGCCGCGCCCTGGCCAACACCAGCAACGAGACCCTGAAGCTGGCCAAGGCCCGCTACGAGGGTGGCGTCGACAGCCACCTGCGCTACCTCGACGCCCAGCGCAACGCCTTCCTCAACGACTCGACGCTGATCGAGACCAGCACCCAGCGGCAGCTCGCCCTGGTCGACCTGTTCCGCGCCCTGGGTGGCGGCTGGAGCGGTGCCGACGCCGCCGTGGAGAGCCGATGAGAGCGGGCCATCCACCGGGCAACCGCTGGCTGGTCCTGCTGGTGGTAGTCCTGGCCTACCTGCCCATCGTCATCGACATGACGGTGCTGCACATCGCCGTGCCGTCGCTGACCCTGTCCCTCGGGGCCAGCGGCGAGCAGGTGCTGTGGATCATCGACATCTACCCGCTGATCATGGCCGGCTTGCTGGTGCCCATGGGCACCCTGGCGGACCGCATCGGCAGCCGCTTCATGCTGCTCGCCGGCCTGCTGATGTTCGTCGCCATGTCCTGCGCGGCGGCCTACGCACCCACGGCCGCGGCCCTGATCGCCGCCCGCGCGGGCATGGCGGTGGGCGGTGCCATGGTGCTGCCCTGCACCCTGGCGATCATCCGTCGCGCCTTCGAATCGCCCAGGGAGCGGGGCATCGCCCTGGGCCTGTGGGGCACCGTCGCCTCCGCCGGTGCGGCCCTCGGCCCGCTGGTGGGCGGTGCGTTGCTGGAGCACTACTGGTGGGGCTCGGTGTTCCTCATCAACCTGCCGTTGATGGTGCTCATCTGGCCCCTGGCCCATGTCCTGGTGCCCCGTGACGAAGGCAGCGCCGCTGGCGGCTGGAAGATCGGCCAGGCGCTGCTGCTGATCGCCGGCATCATCGCCACCGTGCACGCGCTCAAGTCCGGCCTCACGCCCGGCGGCCCGTCCTGGGCCAGCGCAGCCACCTTGCTGCTGGGGCTGGCGCTGCTGGCCGACTTCGTGCGCCGCCAGCTCACCAGCGCCGAGCCGATGCTCGACCTCGGCCTGTTCGCGCGGCCGGCCATCCGCTCCGGCCTGATCATGGCGCTGGTGGTCTCCGGCGCCCTGGCCGGCACCGAATTGACCATCGCCCAGGAGCTGCAGCTGGTGCTCGGCCGCACGCCGCTGCAAGCGGGCCTGTTCCTGCTGCCGCTGATGATCGCCGCCGGTGTCGGCGGGCCGCTGGCCGGCTACCTCGTCGCCCTGGTCGGCCTGCGCCGGGTGGCGACCACCACGCTGCTGTGCTCGGCCACCGCGTTGGCGGGCCTGGGGCTGAGCGACCTGAACGACGGCGTGTGGGTGGCTGGCCTGCTGGTGTTGCTGGGCCTGGCCCTGAGCACCGGCCTCACCGCATCGTCCATCGCCATCATGGGCGCCGCGCCGGCCAGCAAGGCGGGGGCCGCCGGCGCGCTGGAGGCCACCGGCTACGAGATGGGCACGGGGCTGGGCATCACCGCCTTCGGCGTGCTGCTCTCCAGCGTCTACGGTGCCGCCATCCAGCTGCCGGGCGGCTTGACCGAGGCCCTGGGGGACCAGGCGATGCGCTCGCTGGCGGACACCCTGGTCACCGCCGGGCACCTCGACGCCGGCCTGGCCGCGACACTGGCCCACGCCGGGCGCGAAGCCTTCGCCGCGGCCCACGGTACGGTGCTGCTGTCAGCTGCGGTGCTGCTCGCCGTCCTGGCGCTGGTGGTGTTCCTGTCGCTGGGCAGGGAGGAGGGGCGCGAGGCGGCAGCGGCAGGGCACTGAAGGCTGCGCCAGCGCCTCGCGCCGCCTCTTGAACCCCGGCCCTGTGCCGGGGTTCCGCATTCAAGGCCTGTCACAATTTCCACCCATTCAGGGCCCGCCGGCTGCGCTATCGTTGCGCGCTTTCCATCCACGACAGGCGGGTTCCATGCCATTCGTACTGCCCCAGAGCATCGCGCGCTTCATCGACGGCGCGCCCCTGACGCGGGATTGCGTCGGTGAGTCCCCATGCGAAGTCCACGCGTTCGAGCGTGGCAACGACCGCTTCTTCCTCAAGGCGAGCGCCGCCATCTACGCGCCCACCACCTACAGCGTGATGCGCGAGGCCAGCGTCCTGCAGTGGCTCGACGGCAAGCTCCAGGTGCCCGAAGTGGTGGCCTGCGCCGCCGGCGAGGGGCATGAGTTCATGATCACCCGCGCGGTGCCCGGCAGGCCGCTCGCCGAGCTGATGGAAGACGAGCCCTCCGTGTACCAGGCCTTCGCCGAGGCCCTGCGCCTGCTGCAGGCGGTGCCGGTCGACGGCTGCCCGTTCGATTCCTCGGCCGCCGTGCGCCTGCATGAGCTTAAGTACCTGGTCGACCAGGGGCTGATCGCCGATGACTGGGACCCGGACACCTGGCCCGAGCTGCCGACCCCGCAGGCGCTGATCGCCCACCTGCACGCCAGCGTGCCGACCGAGGACCGGGTCTTCTCCCATGGCGACCTGTGCGACGCCAACCTCTTCATCGACGCCCGTGAACGCCTGCACTTCATCGACCTGGGGCGCGGCGGCCTGGCGGATCGCTGGCTGGACATCGCCTTCGCCCACCGCAACATCGCCGAGGAGCTGTCGCCGGCAACCGCCGACCGCTTCATCGCCCGGATGGGCATTCCGGACCAGCCGGCCAGGCGCCTGTTCTTCGAGCAGCTGGACGAGATGTTCTGAGCAGCGCCCGGCACGCTCGTCGAGCGTGCCGGGCTAGCCCATCCGCACTATTTCGCTGGCGCGTCGGGGCGGTGACAATCGCCGGTCCCTCTATCAAGGATCGATGCATGAGACTGCCGCGCCCGCTTTTTGCCCTGTCCGCCGCCTTGTTGCTTGCCTTCTCCCTCGCCGGCTGCGTGCCCGAGCCCTACACGAGCGGCTACGGCATGGACGACCCGAGCAACGGGCCAATGCTGGACAAGATCGACGCCGCGCTGAAGGCGAACATGGCCGTGGTGCTGGTGGCCGACGTGATGCCGCACAAGACGCTGAACGATGCGCTGACCATGACCCAATGGACGCCCACGGTGATCTGGCAGAACGAGAACGACCCGAACATCACCTTCGGCCGCCGCTTCAAGACCAACCAGCTGCAGCGCGACCCCAAGCCCAACAACCTGTTCACGGCCTTCGAGGTGCACATCCTGCCGCCCGGCAAGTACCTGCTCACCGGGGGCGACGACTACCAGATCCGCGGCGTGCTCGACGAGGTCGGCGCCCGCAGTGGCCCGGCCGGCTCGGGCAAAGGCCCCAACGGCACCGCGTACCTCTCCACCGAGCTGTACCGCGAGTACTACCGGGAAGAGGTGTGGAAGGACGCCACCTACGGCAGCGAAATCAAGACCCAGCAAGTCTGCACCGCCGTGCACGTGGCCAGCGGCGCCTGCGTGGCCTGGGGCGAGCAACAATACAGCCAGACCACACAGGGCGCGGGGGCTGGCTACTACCAGCAGACCGACTCCCGGGACGTCCCCTCGATCAAGGTCCAGGCGCGCCTGCCGGCGGACAAGGCGCTGGCCAGCTTCACCGTCCAGGGCGGGCAGCTGGTGCTGGCCCCGCGCATGCACCTGAAAAGCCCCAGCTACGCCTTCCAGAAATCGAAGTGCCGGGCGACCGATGCGCAGAAGATCGAGTGCCCGCTGCAAAACCTGACCGTCTACACCTGGCCGGCACCCATGGATTTCGCCACCTCCGTCATCTCCCCGCGCTACCTGAGCGACAGGCACCAGGAGATGCTGTCCCGGCTCGTGCCCCTGCAGCTCACCCCGCTGCGCCAGCAGGGCAAGGAAGACCCGCTCTGGGGCGTGCCGCTGTCGTTGACCCGATAAGCCTGCCCGGCGGGCGACGCGATTGCAGCGCTGCGCAGGTGGATGGCGCTCTTTCCATCCACCCGCAGAGTGACCGGCGAGCCCGAATGGTGGACCGATGAAGCGCGGTCCACCCTACGCCCGGTTCATCACCCTCACGCACCGTAACCCCCGCGAGCGCTGGGCCTCCGAACCGGCAACAGGGCTTCGCCGCGTAGGGTGGATGGCGCTCTTTCCATCCACCCGCAGAGTGACCGGCGAGCCCAAATGGTGGACCGATGAAGCGCGGTCCACCCCGTTCACCACCTTCATGCACCTATGGCGCGTTGACGCTGGCTGGTATTCAATCGGCCCCCTGGCACCAACCCCCGACGCCTGGAGACAACCCGATGAGCAAGGACATCAGCAAGGAGGAAGAAGGCGCCCTCGACGCCGCCCGCCTGATCGACGCCCGCATCGCCGAGCTCGCCGGCTGGCGCGGTGAAACCCTGGCCAGGGTGCGCGAGCTGATCCGCGCCGCCGATCCGGAGGTGGTCGAGGAGTGGAAGTGGCGCGGCGTGCCCGTGTGGTCCCACGCCGGCATCGTCTGCACCGGGGAGACCTACAAGAGCGTGGTGAAGCTCACCTTCGCCAAGGGCGCCGCGCTGGCCGACCCGGCCGGGCTGTTCAACGCCAGCCTGGAAGGCAACACGCGTCGCGCCATCGACATCCACCCGGGCGAGCGCATCGACGAGGCCGCATTGCAGGCGCTGTTCCTCGCCGCCGTGGCGCTCAATACCGAGCGCCCGGCCAAGCCCCGGAAGCGCGCCGGATGACCGAGCTGCCCGGCACGCGGGACTGGGTGCGGCGCAGCGACCACCCGGCGCGGATCGAGCGCATCGAGGCCTATTTCGGCGGCCACGGCTACGACCCGCACCGCCACGACACCTACGCCATCGGCCGCACCCTTTCCGGGGTGCAGAGCTTCAGCTACCAGAAGAGCCTGCGCCACAGCCTGCCCGGCGGCACCCTGGTGCTGCACCCCGACGAACTCCACGACGGCATGGCCGGCACCGAGGCCGGCTTCCACTACCGGATGGTCTACGTCGAGCCGGTGCTGATCCAGCAGGTGCTTGGCGGCCAGCCGCTGCCCTTCGTGACCGGCGGCCTCTCCGACGACCCGCGCCTGCGCCGGGCGACCGAAACCTTCATGCAGGCCATCGACCACCCGCTGCAGGCGCTGGAGGAGCAGGACGCCATCTTCGACCTGGCCCAGGCGCTGCAGGCCGTGGGCGGCAAACGGCGAGGGCGCCGCGCCTTCGACTTCGCCTCGGCCGAGCGCGCGCGGGACTACATCCACAGCCACCTCGGCAGCAACCTCAGCCTGGAGGAACTGGAGCACGCCAGCGGCCGCGAACGCTGGAGCCTGTCCCGCGATTTTCGCGCGCTCTACGGCACCAGCCCCTACCGCTACCTGACCCTGCGCCGCCTCGACCGTTGCCGGCGCATGCTGCTCGACGGCTTCAGCCTCGCCGACGCCGCCCTGGCCGCCGGCTTCTTCGACCAGAGCCACATGACCCGCCACTTCACCCAGTGCTACGGCCTGCCGCCGTCGCGCTGGCTGCGCATGCACGCCCGCTGAAGCTGCAGGATCGTACAAGAGCGGCGCGGCGGGGCTCGCTAGTCTGGCGGCTCATTCCCCAACCCGGAGCCGCACCATGGCCCTTCAGCCCAATCACCAGAGCATCAACCTGCTGCAGAAGACCTCGCTGTTCAGCGAACAGTGGAACCCCAAGGTCGTCGCCGAGATGAACGACTACCAGTTCAAGGTCGTGCGCATCGAAGGCGACTTCATCTGGCATGCCCACGCCGACACCGACGAAGCCTTCCTGGTACTTGAAGGCCAGCTGCGCATCGACCTGCGCGACGGCGCCGTCCTGCTCGGCCCCGGCGAGCTCTACGTGGTGCCCAAGGGCGTCGAGCACAAACCCTATGCCGAACGTGAAGTGAAGATGATGCTCATCGAGCCCCGTGGCGTGCTCAACACCGGCGAGGAGGGCGGCGACCGCACCGCGCAGAACGACGTCTGGATCTGATCGCCCGCCTGCATCGCACCTATTCGCGACAGGCCGTCAGGGTTCGAACCGGGCGCTGACAGGACAAACACCTGCCGTAGGGTGTGCCGCGCGCACCTACGCTCGGTGCTCCCGGCGAAGCTGAAGCCAGGCTACGCATGCGATCGCACGCAGGGGTAGGGGCGACTTCAGTCGCCCAGCGATGCCCGGCATCACGCCTCCGTGGGAGCGAATTCATTCGCGATAGGCGGGGGCAGGGTGCAACCACGCCCCCCGCCACGTTGGGCTTCGTCCCTCAGCCCAACCTACGCCGCACGGAAACGGGCCCCGCAGGGCCCGTTCCGTGTTCGCGCCGGCCGCTAGAACTCTTCGAGCGGCACGCGCTTCCAGCTCGGCAACTCGCGCAGCGCCGGCTCGTCGTGCACGGCGAGGAACACCGGCAGGTCACCCCGGGCGAGCCAGATCTCGCCCTGCCACTTGAGCACATGCACCTGCTGGTTTGCCCAGCTCATGAAGGCCCGCTTCGGCGCGGCCCCTTCGTCGCGGTGGTGGTCGTACAGCGTCGGCAACACCGCCTCGCTGAGCCAGCGGCCGATGTTGCGGTGCTCCGGGTGGTTGAACCGGTACAGCGCCTTGTAGGCACCGGCATCGCTGATCACCTCCAGTTCCTCGCGCAGCCCGGTGCCGTATTCCAGCAGCACCCAGCGCTTCTGGTACGGGTCCATGCGCTGGGGCAGGCGATAGGGGCGCAGCGCACCGATCATCCGCGCGAAATCCACGGCGACGAACCAGGGCTGGTTGTCGATCATCACGGCGCGCAGGGGGTAGCTGTTGCGGTGGAAGAACAGAGGGGTGTGTGCTTCGTGCATGGTGTAACTCCTAGCTGAGGTCTTTGGAGTCGTCACCACCCGCTGTCAAACGAAGGGTGACGGACCGCGCGGGGTTGACAGACCGGAGCTAGGGCCGGCAGACCACGAAGGTCTCCCCGCGCGATCCGCCATAAAGCGGTGCAGTTGCAAAAACTGCATGCGTACCGATGCCTGCAAAAAACATTCGCCGTTTTTCGCATGCACCTGGTGGCGCAATCGCGCCTAGCTCGTCGGGCTGTCAAACCCGGTCGCGGGATTTACCGCGACCGGGGGAGGATAGGGAGGTGGGGCGGGGAGGGCAAGGTTTATCTAACTCGTAGATCGCTAGTTAAAGGCTGACACAGCCATAATTTATACGAAGTAAGGGCTGATTCTTCGCAGTAGCTTTTGTATTGTTGGGCTCTCAATGTCCTTATGCATTAAAAAATTAATAATATCCTCTCGGATTTTTCTTTCTTCTTCAGCTCCCCCTAAGACGCTTGCCCAAGGTGCATACAGGTGGTCAGATCTACCCCCATCTGCGAATCCTATGCTTTCCAATATGCTTTTTAGTTCATCTGGGCTAGGTGACTTAGCGGGCATGCGTCCGCGGCCAAGTGCAGAAAGGCGAATATAGCGCCTTGCCTGTATGTCTGGACTACTTCCCACCCTAGAAGGGAAGAAGGGTGCCAGTGTTCTGCGAAGGCATTCGATCGAAGGGTCGGACACCTCTGCACTGAACGGCTTCAGGCCTTCTATGGGGCGCTGTAAATTAATCCAATCTCCTTGGAGTAACTTGTTTATGGGTGTTTCTGTTGTACAGTTTTGGAAGACAGCAAAGGCTTCGTAGCTTGTTGAGTCGTGAGCTGGAAAAGGTTGAGATATTAAGTTATCTAAGCCTTCGAAATCGCAGTCTATAAAGGTTGCTGCGGGCGCGGTTGTGGATGTCGTTTCGATGAGTTTAAAGTTCTGAAGAGTGCAGCGCTCGAATGTTATTGGACCTGTGCTTCGGTCTTTGATTGTGATATTGCTAAGTTGGCAGTCTCGAAATATTACATGCTCAAGTGAGACGCCGGAAAGGGTGACGTTGTTTAGTGTTGAGGCGGAAAATATGGCATTGTCAAGATAGAAGGATTCGCCGCTTAGCTCTTGATTAATATTGCAATTAGAGAATTCGGCATGGTCCAGTTGAGCGAAAGGGAGGGGATTGGGTATGTTGAATGTGACATTTTCATCGCCTATTGCGGCTCTAAGTTGCCAGATATTTGCAACTGCATGTTCAGAGTCTGCCCATGTTTCTCCTGAAAGGAACTCTCTCCAAAGTAAAGGAATTGAATTGCCTTTTAGTATGTCGGGCATGAATTCGGAAAATAAATATCGCGATCGATCTGATGTAAAAATAGTGGAGGCTACAGTATCGTCTGATATGCCAAGGCTTGAGGGGTTTTCTTTGAGAAGGCGTGCAGCAAAGGCGCATCGTATCCAATCGCTTAAAAACTGAGGTCGATAGTTTCCAACCGCTTCGGTGGAGTATAAAAGTGCATGCTTTGCGTTTTGGCGGTTTATCGCTACGTAGATTTCTGGGTCGTGCACGGTATTGACGTTGAATGCTTTGGCTGTTAACTCATTAGGGGTAGGTAAATCTCTCTGGTTGGAGGCAGACGCCAGTAGAGCAAAGCCTTTGAGAACTTCTAATTGCTTCGGTGCGGTGTAAGCACTCTCTGCAATGTCATCAATTTTCTTCTGCTCTCGGAGGCAGGCAAATATTGCTGCTGCAATGCAAACATCCATTAGTGTCGGAATGAATAGCTTTTTCCCTAGGTTTAGCGGAAGCCTATTTCCGGCTCTGCGCCCTATAGCAATAGCGGCGAGCCCTTGTATGAAGAATAGAGAGGACTCTTTGCCGACTTCAGGGAATACCGTTGCGATCCAGTTTGCTATCTCGGGGATTTCACGCTCTAATTTTTCATCTGCATTAATATTTCCGAGAAGCTCTTGATATTCTATTGGGATGCTTTTGGAAAAATAATTCCAGTCCTCAAGAAGTTTTTCTATCGTAAAATTTATATATCTTTCGAATTCAAGGCTTTCTGGGGAGGGCAATTCTATGGATATCGTCGTCCAAATGGCTTTTTCTATAGCTCTTGCTTCGGATTTTCGTCCTGAGAGTATGACTTTTGAGTTTTGGCTGGATAGTTTTTCGGTCAGGAGTTCAAGAAGGTCTCTTATTAGTGTGTTGTCATATCTCCCAGAGACTTCGTCGATTCCATCTAAAAATATGATTACAAGTCCCAGCTTTACTGCCTTTGCTAGACGCTCTGCGCCAAGGCCAACGACACCAATAAGTTGAGAGATGTTCTCCCAGCTTATACCGGTTGATAAAGGTAGTTTGCGGAGGGGTATGTATATAGAGAGTTTGTCGGTGCTTGTGTCGAATATGTTTTTTGCTAAGGAGGCTAAAAGTATTGTTTTCCCTTTTCCAGCTTCGGCTTCGACAAAAAGTAAATTGCTACTAAGTGATGCATTGGTCCATGCCGCTATACTGTTATGTGCGTCGCTGCATTCGCTCCAAGGGTTTGGTCCTGTAGAGCGAGAGCGCATCTTTATCGCTCCTCCTGAGAGACCCTCTATCGGTCGAAGAGCCTCCTGTATCATTTGTTCTTGGTTTTTAAAGAATGTGTCCGGTAGGTCTAGTATTCTTTGTAATGCGTATTTTAGTTTTACTCCATCAAATCCGAGGCGTAATCTTGTTGTTTCTGGTTCTGATGGGTCGTTATTGTCGAGTACGATATGAACAATTGCTGCTTGGTCAGGTATCTTCAGTGCACTGAGATTTAAGTTCTCTTTTGCTTCTGTGATGCTGCTGGCTTTTTCCTTGTCAACAAAGATCCATAATGCTGTTTCGATCAAAAAAGCAGGGAGATCTTTTTCGATGTGAAAAAGTTTGACGTCCATCAAGTTCGCAAGTTTTTCTGCTATTACTTCGATTCTGCTCACAAAAAATCCACTCCTTGTGTCAGCTTGGGCTTCTCGATTCCGGCAGGAAGCGTGGCTCTACTTGAGGCTTCTGAATGGTAAGTTTCAGATGTTCGCCTCTCTCATCACTCGCTCTCTTTCACCTCAGCCTGCGGCTGCGGCACGCCATTCCGTTCATGCCGGTACACGCTCACCGTTTCGTACACCACCTTGCGCAGGCGGTTGATGCCGCCGATGGGGCGGTGTTCGGGGAGGGCGTGCCAGGGGTTGAAGGAGAGGTTGTCGCAGAATTCGTTCTGCTCGCGGCTATCGAAGTCCTGGGCCGGCACCTTGATGGTGGCGACGGTCTGGAAGGGGGAGATCTTCTCGCTCCAGGCCACGCTGGTGTCTTCGATGGGCATGTAGTACTGCGGGTTCTGCACCTGCACCTGGAGGGCGAAGCAGGCCGGTACGCGGTCCAGGGAGAGGCGCTGGTACAGGGCGTTGCGCAGGAAGTTGGGCAGGTCGGTGTTCTGCTTGGGCAGTTTGTACTCGGGGCAGGATTGCGGGTCGGGGATGACGCGGTACTTGATGTTGGCCTGGCCGAGCTTGTACGGGGAGACGGAGCTGTACACGGTGTCGGTGGGGCTGTCCGGGGCCGGGGCGAGGGTCTGCAGGGCGATCAGCATGTGGCGGATCTCCCAGGTGCGCGGGTCGAGGCTGGGGAAGAAGGCGCCGACCTTCTGGCCGTTGGCCTGGGCTTCGAAGTTGCTGCGGTATTCGGCCACGTCGCGGATGAAGAAGACGTCGTGGTTGAACATCACGAAGTCCTGTTCGTTGGCGTGGTCCGGGGCGTTGAGCAGTTTCTGGCCGGGCACGTCGAGCAGTTTGATGGCCATGCCGCGGGCGTCGCGGGCGCTGTCGAACTGAGGGTAGGCGTTGCCGTTGGAGAGGCGCATCCAGGCTTGCCAGGTCTTGCCCGGTTCGGCGAGCACGCCGGCGCGCAGGTCGCTGGCGAGGTCCTTCGCGACCGTGACTTCGGCCTTCACGCAGCCATGGGCCTTGGCGTGGGCGTCGCGCAGGACGCGGGTGTTGTCGCGGTGCTGTTCGACCACGCGCACGGCCGATTCCATGATGGCCTTGGCGTCGCTGGCCTCGGTCGGGGGGATCTGTTCGTCGGCGGAGACGGGGCCGGAGAATTTCCAGCTGTAGTAGAGCGAGCCGATGCCCCAGCCCAGCAGGCCGACGACGAGGAGGGTGAGGGTGAGCTTGCCGAGGAGGCGGCCGAGCCAGAGCCAGAAGCGCTTGAGCATGGGAGCTGGAGTCCTTGTTGTTCGTTCCCAGGCCCTCCCCGTGGCGGGGAGGGGTGTGACAGCGGTCTATCAGCCTTCGCAGGCGGGGCCGGGCGTCCAGGGCTTGGGCGCTACCGGGCTGAGCTTTTCTTCCAGGCTCTGGTTGCCCATGACCTTGAGGTATTCGATCAGCGCGAGGCGTTCGTCCGGCGAGAGGGCGCGGCCGATGACGCCGTTCTGGCGGCAGCCGTCGCGGAACTCGTGGCCCTGGTTGCTGTTGCCGGTGACGGAGGTCTTGAACAGGAACCCGCCGGGGAACTTGTCGTGCTTGAAGCCGGCGAATTGCGGGTCGTACTCGAAGTTGCCGACGTAGAACTCCTTGGCGCGCTCGGGCACGGGGGAGAGCAGCTGGAAGAGGGTGGGCACCGAGCCGTTGTGCAGGAAGGGCGGGGTGGCCCAGATGCCGTCCAGCGGGCGGGCCTTGTAGGCGCGCAGTTCGCGCACGCCGATCTTCAGGCCGTAGCCGTCCATCTGCTTGCGTTCTTCACCGCTGATGCCGGCCTGCTCGTAGGCGCGGTCTTCGACGTAGGCGGTGAGGTAGGCCAGGCCCTTGGCGCTGGAGATCTTGCTGAAGTCGAGGTCCTGCAGCGGCGGCTTGCTGAACAGGACGACGTCGAGCTTGGAGAGTTGCTCCTTGGTCCAGCCGAGCTTGGTGATGTCGAAGCGGTGGTCGGCGATGTTGTCGGCGGTGGTGGGGTCGGTGCCGATCTTGTCGGTGGCGATCATGCGCATCTTCCACTCCGGGTCGCGGTCGGGCGCCAGGCGCTTGTCCACCGGTTGCGGGTTGGGGGCGTGGCAGTAAGCGCAGTTCTCGGCGAACAGGGCGCGGCCCTGGCTGGCGCGGGGCAGGTCGATCTTGCCGAGCACCTCTTCCGGCCAGGTCGGCGGCTTCAGGGTCTTGAGGGTTTCTTCCAGGGTGTGCAGGTCACGCACGCGCACGCTGGAGGCGTAGCGCTGGTCAAGCGGCACCGGCTGGCCGTTCTCCTGGTGCAGGGTGAGGCTGGCGCCGACGCCCAGGGATTCGCCGATGTTGCGGGCCATGGGCTGCATGGCGGAGCCGTTCCACTGCACCCAGTCGAATTTCCAGATGTCCCACAGCTGCGGGTAGCTCACCGGGGCGTTGGCGATGCGGTAGTTGGCGGGGTCGATGGCGTCGCCGAACACGCTGTTGGCGATGCGGCCGAAGGCGTCGGTGCGGCCGAAGCCTTCCTCGGTGGGGTAGAGGCCGCGGTGGGTGTCGTTCCAGGCGGTGCCGAGCAGGCGGTCGAGCACGTCCTTGAAGTCGCTGCGCAGCTCGTCCTTGCCCTTGGGGTATTCGCTGCCGAGCACGGTCTTGGCGAAGCGGTTGAACTTGAAGGGGTTGTAGTAGGTGAAGGCCATGCTCATGCCTAGCGCCTGGCCGAAGCCGCCGCCCCTGAGGGTGGGCACGGTGGAGGCGAGGGAGTGCAGGGCGGCGCCGCCGTCGATGCGCACGGCCTGGCCCTTGTAGTGCAGCTCGCCGGTGTGGCACGCGGAGCAGGTGATGTCGAGGTACTGCTGGCCGGTGTCGTCGTCTTCATGGCGGGCGAAGCCGACGGGCAGGTTGCCGGGGTTGATCTCGGTGGCCTTCTGCAGCGGGTCGACGAGGAAGCCGAAGCGGGCGAGGTATTCCGGGCGGGCGAACCTGTCGCTGGAGAAGGGCAGTTCGAGCGCGGTGAACCAGTCGTAGCGCAGGCCCTTAACCGTGGTGCCCTGGGGCGTGTAGTAGTAGGTCTGGCGAGCCTGTTCGTCCCACTGGTTGAGGTAGTGCAGCTGCTCGGGGGCTTTGTAGGTCGGCAGGTTGGGGTTGGCGACGTAATAAAGGACGACGGCCAGGCCCAGGAGGATCAGAACGAGCAGAAGCACCAGCGTGCGACGCAGGATTCGCATCAGATACATCCTTGTAACTAGTGGGGAAAAGCCTACGTTATGCCAATCAATACGACTATTGGCAAGGTGCTATTACCAATGTCCTGGGCAAGGGGCGTTTTGTCGGCTGCGTCATGTTTTCGAGAGGCCGATTCTCCGGGGTTTTTCACTGCGCAGGGCCTGCGCCCGATGGCTTCGGTGTTTTAAGAACCCTTCGCGATGATGCCTATAAGAAATGGTTCCATAGCCCGTCAAAGATATTGCTAGCGTTACAGTTAGAAGCGCCAAACCATTGTTTTTATTGCATTAATCAAAAAATTGGCGCCAAGGATGGGACATGTTGGACACCATCACCCCGACTGCTCGCCGCGTGCTGATGATCGACCCTTGTGAGGAGTGCCGACAGCTGCTGCCGCGCCTTCAGGCCAGCGGCTGGACGGTGGAGAGTCGCGAGTCGCAGCAGGCGCAGGCGGGCGGTTATGACGTTGGCCTGTTGTGCTTGCGGCATGAGCACCTGGACAACCCCGAACGCATCAAGACGCTCATCAGCAGCAGCGGCACCGAGTGGATCGGCCTACTGGGGCGGGACATCGCGCCCCAGGAGCGGGTCGAGGATTTCGCCGGCGAATGGTTCTTCGACACGGTGGAAGTCCCGGTGGATTCCGCGCGCCTGCAAGGGCTCCTCGGCCGGGCCTTCGGCATCGCCCGGCTGCGCGGTCTGGGCAGCCGCCAGGGCGCCGACCACGAGCTGCTGGGGCAGAGCCGGCCGCTGCGTGACCTGCGCAAGCAGCTGGCGAAGTTCGGGCCGCTGGACCGGCCGGTGCTGATCCTCGGCGAGAGCGGCACCGGCAAGGAGCTGGTGGCGCGCACGCTGCATCGCTACTCACGCCGCGTGGGCGGGCCCTTCGTGGCCTTCAACTGCGGGGTGCTGGACGAGGCCGGCTGCAGCGCCGCGCTGTTCGGCCCGGCGGGGCGCCTGCAGGCGGCGAGCGGCGGCAGCCTGTTCCTCGATGCGGTGAGCGAGCTGCCGCTGGAGGTGCAGCGCACCCTGATGCACTGCCTGCGTACCCGCAAGCTGCCGCAGCCCCAGGGCCCGGCACGCAGCCTGGACGTGCGCCTGCTGGTGGCCTCGGACCGCGACATCGAGCTGATGGCCGAGCAGGGGCGCTTCCTCCCGGAGCTCTACCAGTTGCTGGCGCCGCACCAGGTGCGCCTGACGCCGCTGCGCCGCCGCCAGGGCGATATCGCGCTGCTGGCCAACTACTTCGCCGATCTCTACAGCCTGGAGTCCGGGCACAAGCCGCGGCAGTTCAGCGAGGAGGCGCTGACCGCGCTGGTGCGCCACCACTGGCCGGGCAACGTGCGCGAGCTGGCCAGCCGGGTGCGGCGCGGCTATGCGCTGGCGGAGGGGGAGCAGATCGAGGCGGCGGACCTGGGCCTGCACAGCGTGCCGATGGACAGCGTGCTGATCGGCACCCTGGACGACTACAAGCGCCGCGCGGAGTACCAGGCGCTGTGCGACGCGCTGGCGCGCTACGGCAACAACCTCAGCCTGGCGGCACGGGTGCTGGGCATCTCGCGGCCGACCTTCTACCGGCTGCTGCACAAGCACCAGCTTCTATAGGCAGCCAGACCTCGGAGTGTGGATGTAGGGTGCGCCGCGCGCACCTGGGGGGCTGCCGGGAGCTCCGTGGGGAGGTGCGCACGGCACACCCTATGGCACGTGTTCATCCTCTGAGGCTTCAATTCGAATGGTCACAACCCGTCCTCCTGGCCAGGGGGCTTGGCCAGGCTTCGGGGTGCGGATGTAGGGTGTGCCGCGCGCATCTGGGAGTCCGCCGGAAGCCCCGTGCGGAGGTGCGCACGTGTTAATCCTGCGGGGGCTCAGCTCTTCACAGGCCACCTCGCCCAGGGGGCGTGGTTGGCGAGGCTCACATGAAAAAGGCGCCGGAGAGGCGCCTTTTTCATGGGCATCACGCCGTCAGCTCTGCATCGCCCAGCCGCTGACGTCCATGGCGGCCTGGCGCAGCGCTTCGGAGCGGGTCGGGTGGGGGTGGCAGATCAGCGCGATGTCTTCGCTGGAGGCGGAGAACTCCATCGCCACGCAGTACTCGCCGATCATCTCGCTGACGCTGGGGCCGACCAGGTGCACGCCCAGCACTTCGTCCGTGCGTTCGTCCGCCAGCACCTTCACGAAGCCTTCGGTCTCGTGGTTGATCTTGGCGCGGCTGTTGGCGGTGAAGGGGAACTTGCCGACCTTGTAGGCGCGGCCCTCGGCCTTCAGCTGCTCCTCGGTCTTGCCCACGGTGGCCACTTCCGGGCGCGTGTAGATGACGTTGGGGATGACCTCGTAGTTCACCTCGGCCTTGTGCCCGGCTATGCGCTCGATGCAGACGATGGCTTCGTCCTCGGCCTTGTGCGCGAGCATCGGGCCGGAGGTGACATCGCCGATGACCCAGACGTTGGGCGTGGCGCTCTGGTGCTTCTCGTTGGCCAGCATGCCGCGCTTGTCGACGCTCAGGCCCACCGTCTCCAGGCCCAGGCCCTGGGTGTAGGGGCGGCGGCCGATGGCCACCAGCACGTAGTCGGCCTGGAGGGTTTCGGCCTCGCCACCAGCGGCCGGCTCGACGCTGAGTTCGACGCCGCTCTTGCCGCTCTTGGCGCGGGTGACCTTGGAGGCGAGCTTGAACTTCATGCCTTGCTTGGCCAGGGCGCGTTGCAGGGTCTTGCCGGTTTCCACGTCCAGGCCGGGGCAGATGCGGTCGAGGTACTCCACCACGGTGACCTCGGCGCCCAGGCGGCGCCAGACGGAGCCCAGCTCCAGGCCGATCACGCCGGCCCCGATCACCACCAGGTGCTTGGGCACCTCGGGCAGGGACAGGGCTCCGGTGGAGTCGAGGATGCGCTTGTTGTCGATCTCCACGCCCGGCAGCGGCGTGGGCTCGGAACCGGTGGCGATGACGATGTGCCGGGTTTCCAGCACCTGCTCCTTGCCATCGGCGCCCTTGACGACGACGCGCCCCGGGCCGTCGATGCGCCCCCAGCCCTTGATCCATTCGGCCTTGTGCTTGCGGAAGAGGAATTCGATGCCCTTGGTCAGCGCGCTCACGCTGTCGGCCTTCTGCTTCATCATCTGCCCGAGGTTGAGCGTGGGCTTGACCTCGATGCCGAGCAGTTCGAATTCCTTGCCGGTAGCGGCCTCGTAGAGCTCGGAGGCGTGCAGCAGCGCCTTGGACGGCATGCAACCGACGTTCAGGCAGGTTCCACCCAGTGTCTCGCGTCCTTCGACGCAGGCCACCTTCAGGCCGAGCTGGCCAGCGCGGATCGCCGCGTTGTAACCACCCGGCCCGCCGCCTATCACTACCACGTCGTATTGGCTCATGAACTTTTCCTCTATCTCTGTTGATGTCTATCGACCCAGCAAGCGTAGTGGAGCTTCACGGCGCGTCCATCGGCTTTGGATGACGGGCGTAATATCCTCGCGCCTGAATGAGCGGTCAAGAAAAGTTCGTGGGGGTCAGGGCGCTGTGGGAGCGAATTCATTCGCGAACGGAGCGGCGCGCTCAAGTGGCCCCCGCGTTCGCGGGGGTGACGGGTGGGGCGAGGCCTCCCAGGTCCCTCGTCATCCTCGCGAACGCGGGGTTCCACTGAACAACACACCGGGCGCGGGACTCGGGTCTTTCGCGAATGAATTCGCTCCCACAAGAGTGGCGCTCGGCATCCGTAGGTTGGGTAGAGGCACGAAGCCCAACGCAGCAGAGCGCGGGGCCGGGCACCGGATGCGGCGCTGTGCACCGCTGGGCGAATGAATTCGCCCCTACAGGCGGGACGCGGGTTGTGTTGGTGGGGCTGTGGGTCTTTCGCGAATGAATTCGCTCCCACAGAGGGGGTGGGCGCTCGGCATCCGTAGGTTGGGTAGAGGCACGAAACCCAACATGGCGGAGTTGGGCCCCGTTACGCGATAGCCATCAACCGCAGGGTGCTTTCGAAGCGCAGGGCGTCGCCGCTGATGGGGTCGACGAAGGCCAGTTCGCGGGCCAGCAGTTGCAGGGGGCGGGCATGGTCGTCGGGGGCCTGGGTGTCGTGCAGGTCGGGGTAGAAGCCGTCGTTGAGGATGCCGGCACCGAGGGCGGCCATGTGCACGCGCAGCTGGTGTTTGCGGCCGGTCACGGGGTGCAGGGCGTAGCGCCACAGCTGCGGGCCGCGCTCGATCACCTCCAGGCGGGTTTCGGTGTTGGGCTCGCCGTCCACCTGCTGCATGCGGAAGAAGGGCTCGCCCGGCTCCAGGCGGGTGCGCAGGGTGAGGGGGAATTCCAGCTGTGGCAGCGGCGCGGCCACCGCTTCGTAGCGCTTGTGCACGCGGCGCTCACGGAACAGCGCCTGGTAGGCGCCACGGGTGGCCGGCTCGCGGGAGAACAGGACCAGGCCGGCGGTGTGCCGGTCGATGCGGTGCAGCGGCACCAGGCCGGGTATGCCCAGGCGCCGGGTGAGGCGCGCCTGCAGGGTCTGCTCGACGTATTCGCCAGCGGGCATCACCGGCAGGAAGTGCGGCTTGTCGACCACCACCAGGCGCTCGTCCTGGTAGAGCACGTGCTCCTCGAACGGGATCTCGCGCTCCTGTGCCACCTCGCGGTAGTAGCGCACGCACAACCCCACCTGGTAGGGGCGCAGTGCATCCACCGGGCGGCCCTCGCCATCGGTCACCCGGCCACGCGCCATGCGGTCGAGCCAGGTGGCGCGGTCGATGGCCGGGAAATGCGCGCAGAGGCAGTCGAGCACCGTCGTCCAGGGGCCCTGGGGCAGGTGCAGCGTGCTGGGGCGCACATTGGGTTCGGTGCTCATGGCCATCTCCGGTCAAGCCTGGCGGGGCGCGCATTAGGCCGCAGCGGGCGCGGGCGGTCAAACCCGGGCGTGTCGGTTTCCCTCCGCCCAGCGTGGCGTCATCCGGCAGGGCAAGCGGACCCTTTCACCTGTCGAGCCCATCGAGCTTGAGCCTAGGATCACGGCCACGTCACCGCTCGGGCATCGCCCAAGGCAACCCACGCTTTTCGGGGGCGCGTGCTCGTCCCCGCTGTCGGGACGGGTATCCGAGGCGGGGCCGGTGGGACGAACAACGCAAGCACGGAGACTGACCATGGCACTGGATTTCATCATCGCGGGCGAGCGTCGCCTGGCCTTCGAACCCCTGGAGCTGGTGATCGCCGGCTGGACCGGACGCGACCACGAGGCCGTCGAGCGTCACATCGCCGAGCTGCAGGCGCTGGGCATCGCTCCACCAGCCCAGGTGCCGTGCTTCTACCAGGTGGCGGCCTCGCTGCTCACCACTGACGAGGTCATCCAGGTGCCGCGCGACCATTCCACCGGAGAAGTGGAATGCGTGCTGATCGCCGGCTGGGACGGGCTCTACGTCGGCATCGGTTCCGACCACACCGAGCGCCAGGTGGAGGCGCTGGACATCACCCTGTCCAAGCAGCTCTGCGCCAAGCCTGTGAGCCGCCAGTTGTGGCCATTCGATGAAGTGGCCGGGCACTGGGACAGCCTGGTGCTGCGCTGCTGGCGCGAGCGCGAGGGTCGCCGCGAGCTGTACCAGGAGGGCGAGGCCGGCAGCATGCTCGATCCGCTGGACCTGATCGAGCGGCGCAACGGTGGCATGACCCTGCCCCAGGGCAACGTGATGTTTTGCGGCACCCTGGCGGCGCTGGAGCCGATCGCCCCCGCCGAGGCCTACACCGTCGAGCTGCACGACCCGGTGCTGGAGCGCACCCTGAGCCACAGCTACCGCGTGCAGGTGCTGGAGGTGGACGCATGAATCCCCTCATCACCCTGGCGGAGTGGTCCACGCGCCTCACCAAGGGGCGCATCAGCAGCCGCGAGCTGACCGAGATCATGCTGGAGCGCGCCCAGCGGCACTTCGCCTCCGGCGGCCACGCCTTCATCGAACTGGACGAGGAGGGCGCCCGCGCCGCCGCCGAGGCCGCCGACCACCGGCTGTCCCTGGGGCGGCGCATTTCGTCGCTGGACGGGCTGCCGGTGTCGATCAAGGACCTGTTCGACGTCGCCGGGCAGGTCACCCGTGCCGGCTCGCGGGTGCTGGAGGGCGAACCCGCTGCGGCGGACGATGCCCCGGTGGTGGCCAGCCTGCGGGAGGCCGGCGCGGTTTTCATGGGGCGCACCAACATGACCGAGTTCGCCTACTCGGGCCTTGGCCTCAACCCGCACTTCGGCACCCCGCTGTCACCCCGGGGCAAGGGCGTCATCGCCGGGGGCTCCAGCTCCGGCGCCGCCGTGAGCGTGGCGCTGGGCATGTCGGTGGTGGCACTGGGCAGCGACACCGGCGGCTCGGTGCGTATTCCCGCAGCCTTCTGCGGGGTGACCGGCTTCAAGCCGACGGCGCGCCGGCTGGCGCTGGAGGGCATGGTGCCGCTGGCGCCGAGCCTGGATTCCATCGGGCCGTTGGCCCCGAGTGTCGCCTGCTGCGCGCAGGTGGACGCGCTGCTGACCGGTGCCGGGCCCTGGTGCGATGCCGGGTTGCCGTTGCGGGACCGGCGCTTGTTCGTGACGGCGGACCATGTGCTCGAGGACCTCGACGCGGACGTGGCCGAAGCCTTCGACTGGGCCCTGGCGCGGTTGGCGGAGCAGGGCGTCGAGATCGTCGAATTCCGCTTCCCCGAACTGCAACGCCTGCCGGAGATCAACGCCGCCGGCGGCATAGCGGCCGCCGAGTCCTGGCACTGGCACCGCGAGCGCCTGCTGGCCGGAAGCGGGCATTACGACCCCCGTGTCGCCCAGCGTATCGAGCGTGGCGGTCGGCTGAGCACCCGTGACTACACGGAGTTGCTGCTCGAACGCGCGGGGCTGAAGGCCCGCGCCGCCGAGGTGCTGCGGGGCGCCGATGCGTGGCTCATGCCCACCGTGTCCGTATCCCCGCCGCGCCTGGCGGACATCCTCGACGAGGACGCCTACCACCGCATCAACGCACGGGTGCTGGCCAACCCGAGCGTGGTCAACTTCATCGATGGCTGTGCACTGTCGATCCCGCTGCCGAAGCACCCCGGTATCGCCCTTGGCGTCTGCGGCCTGGGCGGCCAGGACGCGGGCATCCTCCAGCTGGGCGCCGCCATGGAGCGCTGCCTGGGCTGAACCGTCCCACCTGCGCGGGCGGTCGCGCCCGCTGGAGGCTGATCCCATGCCCCACCACGACACGCACCGCCCAGAGCTGCTGGAGCGGGCCTACCGCCGTATCACCTGGCGCCTCGTGCCCTTCCTGGTGGCGCTGTTCATCCTCGCCTGGCTGGACCGGGTGAACGTAGGCTTCGCCAAGCTGCAGATGCTCGACGACCTGGGCTTCAGCGAGGCGGTGTACGGCCTGGGAGCCGGCATCTTCTTCATCGGCTATTTCCTCTTCGAGGTGCCGAGCAACCTGCTGCTGGAGCGCATCGGCGCGCGGCGCACCCTGGCGCGCATCACTATTTGCTGGGGGCTGATCTCCACCGCCATGTTCCTGGTGACCACGCCCACCCAGTTCTACGTGCTGCGCTTTCTGCTCGGGGTGTTCGAGGCGGGCTTCTTTCCCGGTGTGGTGCTCTACCTAACTTATTGGTTCCCCACCGCTCGGCGCGCGCGGGTCAACGGCCTGTTCATGACCTCCTTCGCCTTGGCCGGGGTGATAGGCGGGCCGCTGGCGGGGTTGATCATGGACCGCATGGCCGACCTCGGCGGCCTGGCCGGCTGGCAATGGCTGTTCATCGTCGAAGGCGTGCCTTCGGTGCTCGCCGGCCTCGCGGTGTTGCGCTACCTGCCGGAGCGGCCGGCGGACGTCGGCTGGCTGAGCGAGGAGGAGCGGGCGCTGGTGAGCGCCGAGGTGGCGCGGGACGCCGCCGCGCCGGGCAAGGCATCCCGCCTGCGCGATGCCTTCCTGAACCCGCACGTGTGGCTGTGCGCGGCCATCTACTTCTGCCTGGTGAGTGGTAACGCCACCATCGCCTTCTGGGTGCCGACGCTGATCCGCGAGCTGGGCGTGGAAGGCAACCTGCGCATCGGCCTGCTGGCGGCCTTGCCCTTCGCCGTCGGCACCCTGGCGATGGTGCTCAACGGCATCCACTCCGATCGCAGCGGCGAGCGGCGCCTGCACTGCGCCGGCGCGGCGGCCCTGGCCGGGGTCGGGCTGGCGGCCTGCGCCGCGCTGATGGGGCACGGCGTGGCGGCGATGCTGGCACTGACCCTGGCGGCGGTGGGCATCCTCGCCGCCTTCCCGGTGTTCTGGTCGCTGTCCACCCTGTTCCTCACCGGCACCGCGGCGGCAGGCGGCATCGCGGTGATCAACTCCATCGGCAACCTCGCCGGCTTCGCCGCGCCTTATCTCATCGGCTGGGTGAAGGACCGCACCGGCGCACTGGCCGGTGGGCTCTACATGGTCGCCGGCCTGGAGCTGCTGGCGGCGGTGCTGGTGGTGGTGTTCATCCGCAAGGCGCGTCGCGGGTAGGGGGCTTGCCCGTGGAAAGGGAAGCCCGCGACGTCCAGGCGGATTGACGAGCAGTACGACGGCTGAGGCGGTTAGCGAGATGCGCCACGCCTGCACCAGGCCGGCGCCGCGCTACAATGCGCGCCTGCGTCGGGAACGGCGAGGCGGCGGCGCGTGTCCCATGCACGCGGCCCGGGCCTTTCCCTGCCACCGATTTCAGCTTCGTTTTCACTATGAGGATCGCAGTATGTCTCGCACTTCCATCACCTTCGGCCTGGCGCTCATGGGCGCTCTGCTGGCCGGTTGCAGCTCCACCGACGCGCCGGCGGAGAAGCCCGCCGCGGCTGCCAGCGAGAGCCTGCCGGTCGCTGCGCCTTCCGAGGATGGCCGCTGCTCGTCCGGCCCCGTGCGTTCGCTGGTGGGCAAGGCCGCGACCCCTGACCTGGTCGAACAGGCGAAGAAGGCCGCCGGTGCCAGCGACGTGCGCGTGCTCAAGCCGGGCAGCGTGATGACCCTGGAATACAACTCCCGCCGCCTGAACATCGACACCGATGACGCCAACCTGATCAAGGGCGTCAGCTGCGGTTGAACCGCCCCCTCCGGGCCCGCGCCTGCGGGCCCGTTTCCTTCCTCGCGTTCTCCCTTTCGCCAGCTCGGGTTTCTGTCCACACACGTTGTGGTGCCGTCCTTCACGGGTTGCGGATTCTTCCTCTGTGCCCCTCCGTGCGTACGCTCTAGCATCGTGGCTTCCACCGCTTCCCGCCTGCCCGGACGTCTTCCGTCGCTCCGGCGCGACGCTGCGCGGGAACACTCGAATCAGTTCGACAGGAGTTAGCCATGACACTGCACTTCACCGTGGCCGGCGGGGAATCCCTCGCGTTCGATGTACGCAGCCTGGTGGTCGCCGGCTGGACGGGGCGCGATGCCGACAGCGTCGCCGCGCAGGTACGCGAGCTTGGCGCGCGCTCGCCGGAGACGTTGCCCTGCTTCTATGAACTGTCCGCCGACCTGTTGTGCACCGACGACGGCTTCCAGGTGCCGGGCAGGGACTCCTCGGCCGAGGT
The DNA here is from genome assembly GCF_012767755.2 of Pseudomonas tohonis. Classification (NCBI taxonomy): domain Bacteria; kingdom Pseudomonadati; phylum Pseudomonadota; class Gammaproteobacteria; order Pseudomonadales; family Pseudomonadaceae; genus Pseudomonas; species Pseudomonas tohonis. The sequence goes on along the minus strand of NZ_AP023189.1, from coordinate 3,666,408 downwards.
CGAGTGCGTGCTCTTCTCCACGGGCACGGCGCTCTACGTCGGCATCGGTTCCGACCACGCGGACCGTCGCGTCGAGGGGTACGACATCGCCGTCTCGCGGCAGCTCTGCCTCAAGCCGGTGGGCCGCGAACTGTGGCGTTTCCATGAAGTGGCGGGGCATTGGGACCAGCTGCGCCTGCGTTGCTGGCGCCATGTCGAGGGGCGTGACGAGCTGTACCAGGCTGGGCTCGCCGCGACGCTGCTGGACCCGCGCGAGCTGATCGCCCTGCGCACCGGCGATGCCAGCCTGCCGGCCGGCACCGCGATGTTCTGCGGCACCTTGCCCTTCATCGGCGACCCCGTGCCCGGTGAGCACTTCAGCGTGGAGCTGCATGACCCCGTGCTCGGGCGCAGCCTCAGCCACAGCTACCGGGTGCAGGCGCTGGACTAGCCGGCTAGCCGAGCTTCATCACCACCACGCCGATGGCGATCACCAGGCAGGCCAGCAGGCGGATCGCCGGCATCGGCTCCTTGAGCGCCAGCCAGCCGATCAGCAGGGCGAATACCACGCTGGTCTCGCGCAATGCCGAGACCAGCGCCACCGGCGCCCGGGTCATGGCCCAGATGACGATGCTGTAGGCCAGCAGCGACATGGCGCCGCCCGCCAGGCCGCTCTTCCAGTACGGGCCGAGTTGCAGGAACACGCGTGGCCCGCGTTGCACTGCGATCACCAGGGCCATCACCCAGCCATTCACCGCGAACAGCCAGGCGGCGTAGGACAGCGCGTCGCCATTGCTGCGTGCGCCGACCGCGTCGGAAAGGGTGTAGCCGGCGATGAAGGCCGCCGTCATCAGCGAGCAGAACAGCATCGGCCGGCTCAGCCCGGCGCTGCTGCGCCCGCCGCGCCAGGCCATCAGCCAGATGCCGATCACCAGGGTCAGCAGGCCGAGCAGCTCGGCATGGTCGAGCCCGTCATGCAGGAACAGCACCGAGAGCAGCGCCACGATCAGCGGCGAGCTGCCGCGCGAGAGCGGGTACACCTGGCCGAGGTCGCCGTACTGGTAGGCGCGGGACAGGAAGTTGTTGTAGCCGATGTGCAGCACGGCGGAGAGGATGATCCAGGGCCAGGCGGCCGCGACCGGGAAGGCCACGAAGGGCAGGGCGAGCATGGCCACCAGGCCGGCGGCCATCTGGATCAGGGTGGCGGTGAGCAGGCGGTCGAGGCCGATCTTCAGCAGGGCATTCCAGCCCGCGTGGAGGGCGGCGGCCGCCATCACCACGAGAAATACCGAGGTGTCCAAACGCGACGTTCCTTGTACCGACGGAGGTGCGGCGCCCAGCGAGGGGCGCCGCGAAAGAGGCGCGATAGTGACACAGCCCGCGCACTGCTGTGAAACCTCCGTGCCTTCTACGTGGGCCGGGAAGCGCCTCAGTCGATCGGCAGCGCCACCGGGCGGATCGGGGCGGCGTCGGCGCCGCGGAACTTCAGCGAGGCGCCGATGAAGGCGAATTCGTAGACCTTGTCCCGAGACAGGCCTTCGAGGTCCACCAGCTCCATGATCGGCGTGCCCTGCTGGGCCAGCAGGTAGGTGTGCACGGGGATGTAGTTGTCCGGCACCTCGGTGGGGAAGGTCTCGAAGCTGAGGTTGTCCGCCCCCACCACCATGGCGCCGCCGTCCTCAACGAGGAACTTCGCCGCGTCCAGGCTCAGGCCCGGCGGTTTGGTCATGTAGCGCTGGGCGTTCTCGTAGTCGCGCATGCGCCCGGTGCGGATCAGCACCACGTCGCCCTTCTGCAGGCGCACGCCCTGCTTGTTCAGCGCCTGCTGCAGGTCCAGGCGGGTGACGCGGTAGCTGTCCGGCAGCAGCTCCACGCCCTTGGCGGCGGGGATGTCGATCAGCACGCCACGGGCGACGATGGGCGGCAGCTTCTCCGCGCCGGTCACGTTCCAGCCGCGGTCGCCCAGGTGGTCGGCGGCGGCGTAGCCGTTCCAGATCTTGCCCTCCAGCCCGAAATGGTTGAGCGCGTCGATGTGGGTGCCCATGTGGGCGTACATCGACACCGCCGAACCGGTGTAGCTGACGTGGCGGTTCATCGCCTCGCCGACGCCCATCGGGTCGGCCAGCAGGTTGCCGTGGGGCGTGTGGGTCATCCACATCTGGTAGGGCGGGTCGCCCGCCGCCTGCCAGCTGGGCATGCCGATGAAGTACTCCACGGCCAGGTCGTAGGCCTTGCCGCCGCTGAGGCGGCCGAGGATGGCGGCGCGGGACTCGGGGGTGATCAGGTTGAGGCGGCCGATCTCGTCCTTCGGCCCCCAGGGGCTCTTGCCGACTTCCTCGGCGGCGAGGGCGCCCTGGGCCAGGGACAGCAGCAGGGGCAGGGCGGCGAGGCGGGAAAGGGGACGTGGCAGGGGCATGGCGGTGTTCCTCGTGGGTGATGGATGCCGCGATGGTATTTGTCAGCCCTGAAGAGATAATCTCCGCCTCTGCTGAAAGACATTCAACCCGAGGGAAAATATGGACCTGCTCGTTGCCATGCGGACCTTCCGCCGTGTCGTCGAACTCGATGGCTTCAGCAAGGCCGCCGTCGACCTGGGCCAGTCCACCGCTGCGGTGAGCAAGCAGGTGCGCCAGCTGGAGGCGCGCCTGGGCAGCCTGTTGCTGCAACGCACCACCCGGCGCATGAGCCTCACCGACACCGGGCGCGCCTACTTCGCCGAGTGCTGCCGCCTGCTGGACGAGCTGGATGCCCTGGAACACGCCACCGCCCTGGGCACGGGGGAGGTGAGCGGGCGGCTGCGGGTGAACGCGCCGCTGTCGTTCAGCCTCAAGGTGCTGTCGCCGCTGCTGGTGGAGTTCATGGCGCTGTACCCGCAACTGAGCGTGGAGCTGACCCTGGACGACCACCTGCTCGACCCGGTCTCCGAAGGCTTCGACGTGTCGCTGCGCATCCGCTCCAGCCTGCCCGACTCCAGCCTCATCGCCCGGCGCCTGGGCGAGGTGGAGCAGGTGATCTGCGCGTCGCCCGGCTATCTCGCGGCGCGGGGCACGCCCCGGCAGGTGGAGGACCTGTGTGGCCACGACTGCCTCGCCTACCGCCTGGCCGACAACCCCGGCGGCTGGCGCCTGGACGGCCCAAAGGGGCGCGGCGTGGAGCTGCGCACCCGGCTCTCGGTGGACAACAGCCTGATGCTCTGCGACCTGCTGCTGGCCGGTGCCGGCATCGGCGCGCTGCCATCCTTCATCGCCGACCCGCACCTCGCCAGCGGCCAGTTGCAACGGGTGCTCCCGCAACAGCAACTGGCCCGGCGCACCATCTACGCCCTGTACGCCAGCAACCGCCATCTGCAGCAGAAGGTGCGGGTGTTCGTCGACTTCCTGGCACAACGGCTGGCCGGCTGAGGGCGTTTCACAGCGGGTTGCGCTGATCGTCTGAATGCAGGGCGTTGTGCATCGAGCGCCGAAAACGGCCCGGCACCACCCGGAAGGTGAGTACCGGTGTTTTTGTGCGTGCGATTTGACTGAAGTCAGGGTCGTCACTTGCCTATTGCTGCCCAATAGCTGTCTTTTCAGAAATCTCCTACGGAGGGGCAGGCGATGTCCTCAATAGCCCGCGTAGACCCCGGCAGCAGGGGGCCGCGTTCATGAGCAGCTTCGAAAAACATGGCAACCCGGGCCTGGATGCCGTCATGAAGGTCATCGGCGGCAAGTGGAAGGCGCAGATCCTCTACAGCCTCGGCGACGGGGCGCGCCGCTTCGGCGAGCTGCGCCGGCAGGTCGGTGGCATCAGCGAAAAGATGCTGGTGCTGCAACTGCGCGAGCTGGAGCTGGAAGGGCTGGTGCTGCGCCGCGACTACCAGCAGGTGCCGCCCCGGGTCGAATACCGCATCACCCCGCTGGGCGCCTCCCTGGTGGACGCGCTCAAGGTCCTCGACGACTGGGGCCGACGCCACGGCGGCCAGATCGGCCTGCCACCGAGGGTGATGGAAGACGAGTAGGGCACGCGGGTTCCGCCCGGCCTACGAGGTTGCGCCGGGCGTAGGGCAGGGTTGCACCTGTTCAGTGGGCCCCCGCGTGCGCGGGGGTGACGGTGTGTGGCGATGGCGTGTGCCGCACCGTCATCCTCGCGAATGCGGGGAACCACTCAACCCGGCGGGCACGGCGTTGCCTGGGGCGCCGCATCGCGAATGAATTCGCTCCCACGGGGTGACGGGGTAACGCGAACCTTTCCGCCCCCTCGTCATCCTCGCGAACGCGGGGATCCACTCAACCCAGCGGGCACGGCGCTGCCGATCAGATGCGGAAGCTGCCCACCAGGTGCTTGAGCCGCTCGGCCTGTTGCTCCAGGTCGGCGCAGGCGCGCAGGGTGGCCTGGAGGTTTTCCACGCCTTCCTGGTTGAGGGTGTTGATCTCGGTGATGTCCATGTTCAGCGCTTCGACCACGGAGGTCTGTTCCTCGGTGGCGGTGGCGACGGACTGGTTCATGCCGTCGATCTCGCCGATGCGCTGGGTGACGCTGGAGAGGCGTTCGCCGGCCAGGTTGGCGATCTCGACGCTCTGCTGGCTGTAGCGCTGGCTCTCGGTCATGGTGCCGACCGCCTCGCGGGAGCCGACCTGCAGTTCCTCGATCATCTGGTGGATCTCCTGGGCCGACACCTGGGTGCGGTGGGCGAGGCTGCGCACCTCGTCGGCGACCACGGCAAAGCCGCGACCCTGTTCGCCTGCGCGGGCCGCTTCGATGGCGGCATTGAGCGCGAGCAGGTTGGTCTGCTCGGAGATGCCTTTGATCACGTCGAGGATCTGGCCGATGTTGACCGTCTTGCCGGCGAGGGTCTCGATCTGTGCGCTGGAGGCGCTGATCTTGCTGGACAGCTCGTGCATGGCGGTGAGGGTCCTGCCGACCACCTGCTTGCCTTCCTCGGCCAGTTCGCGGGCGTCGGAGGCCTGGTGCGAGGCGTCGGCGGCGTTGCGGGCGATCTCCTGGGCGGCGGCGCCCAGCTCGTTGATGGCGGCGGCCACGCTGTTGGTGCGCTGGGCCTGTTCGTCGGAGTTGTGCATCGAGGAGTTGGAGGCGTTGACCACCAGCTTGGCCACTTCGTTGACCTGGATGGTGGCCGAGGACACCTCGCGGATCGACGCGTGGATGCGCGAGACGAAGCGGTTGAAGGCCTGCGCCAGCTCGCCGAATTCGTCCTGGGAATGCACCTCCAGACGGCGGGTCAGGTCGCCTTCGCCCTCGGCGATGTCGCCCATGGCGCGGCCCATCACCAGCAGCGGCTGCATCAGCACGCGGATCAGCATGCCCAGCAGGATGAAGGTCAGCACCACGGCGATGACGGTGGCGATGATGGCCGAGGTACGGAACTCGCCGAGCATGGAGAAGGCGGCGTCCTGGTCCAGCACCAGGGCGATGTACCAGTCGGTCGACGGCACGCCCTCGATGGGGGTGAAGGAGATGAACTGGGTGCGGCCGTCCACGTCGATCTCGGAGACGCCCGGGCGGATGGCCGGGGTGGCGCCGGGGTAGAGGTCGCCGAGGTTCTTGAGGATGTACTGGTTCTGCGGGTGCAGCAGCACCTTGCCCTGGGCGCTGACCAGGAAGGCGTGGCCGTTGCCCTTGAAGTTCAGCGAGTTGATCAGCCGGGTGATGCTGTCCAGGTCCATGTCGGCACCGGCGACGCCGACGAAGCGGCCATCGACGCGCACCGGGGTGGCGATGGTGATCACCAGCTTGCCCGACGAGGCGGCGATGTACGGCTCGGTGAGGATGGTGCCCTGGGCGGCGCTGGCGGCCTTGTACCAGCCGCGCTGGCGCGGGTCGTAGTCGGCGGGGCGGTTGCCGGCCGGCACCGAGAACATCAGGCCGTCTTCACCGCCGAAATAGCTGAGCTGGAAGCGCTGGCCATAGACCGGCAGGCCGATGGAGCGGGCCAGTTGCTCCTTCTCGGTGCCGTTGGCGGCGACCTGCTGGCCGAGGGATTCGAGCAGCTGGATGCGGCCTTCGAGCCAGTTCTTGATGTTGCTGGTGGTCAGCGCGCCGAGGTCCTGCAGCGAGTTGTGCACGTCGGTGCGCAGGGTCTGGCGCTGGCGGTAGTCGTTGAACAGGACGAAGCAGGCGAAGGCGGTGATCATCACCAGGGACGCTGCCAGGAGGATCTTGTGGCTGAATTTCAGGTTGTTGGGCATCGCAAGGTATCCACGTGTTCTGGCAGCGGGTGTGCCTGTTATTCGTCAGCCGGGTTTTGCCAGGCTGCGGGATAGTCGTTACAGCGCGGAGTACGGGGTCGCCGTCTGGCCGCGAACACAGCCAGGGCCTGGCCGGCGCACGAGGCGGGCCTTGGCTGGACGCTGTGGGGGTTCCGCAGGACGCGGAGAAGAGCCCGGGCGCGTTGGCGCCGTGGGGCATGAGGCCGGGTTGCGGGCCTTTGTAACTGCGGGCATTCCATCGCCGAACGTGCCGGCGCGGGAAGCCTGGCGCCGGGCGGCGCGCATGATGGCATTTTGGATTTGACTGGTGAATCCCCCTCGGTCACTTTTGCAGCATGAGCCGGACGAGCGGGTGCAACCGGGTGCTACCCGCTCCCTGGCTCCCGTGGGCGCAGTCCGTGGGATGGGCCCGCGTCAGCGCTTCTGCAGCCACTGCAGGAAGCCACCCTTGCGGATGGCGGTGGGCTTTTGCAGCAGCAGGGAGTGGCTGGCCTGTTCGCGGAAGGCATGCAGGCGGTTGAGGGCGGTGCGGATTTCGCTGCGCTGCTCCAGGCAGGTGCGGATGTTGTCGCGGTCGATGCGGTACAGGCGGCAGGAGGTGAGGGCGGTGAAGCGGGCGCTGGACGGGGCGTCGTCGATGATGCCTTCCTCGCCCATGATCTCCCCGGGGCCCATGCGCCCGGCCTCGATCCAGGCATCGCCGTCGGGCACCGCCGCCGAGATCACCCCGGTGCCGATCACCAGCAGGTGCCCGGCCACCTCGCCGACATCCAGCACCACCTGGCCGGCCAGGTAGTCGCGGGCGTCCATGGCCTGGGCGATCAGGTCCTTCTCCTCGTTGCCGAGGGCGCGGAAGATCTTCACCTCGTCCAGCAACAGGCGCTGGCGCGCCTGGGGCAGGGCATCGGCCTTCCACACCACGCCGCTGGCTTCCAGGTGGCGATGGGCGAGGTCGAACATCAGGTTGCGCACCTCCACCTTGCTGGTCTTCGGGCCGACGAAGCCACTCGCCTCGTAGACATTGACCGAGGCGCCGGCGCTCTTGATCGCCACCTTGGGCGCGGGGGCGGCGAGCAGGGCGCTGCAGCCCTGCAGGGTCTTCTCCAGGGCGTCCAGCACCCGGCGCGGGCGCACGCTGGCGGGCACCTCCAGGCTGATGGAAACCCCGTGGGCGTCGTTGGGGCGGCTGCTGTTGAGGATCTTCGCCTTGGCCGCCACCGAGTTGGGGATCACCGCCGTGCTGCCCTGGCTGGTGAGCAGGTGGGTGGCGCGCCAGTCGATCTCGATGACCTTGCCCTCGGTGCCGTCGATGGAGATCCAGTCATCCAGCTGATAGGGCTTGGTGGTGTTGAGGATGATCCCGGAGAACACATCCGCCAGGGTGCTCTGCAACGCCAGGCCGACGATGATCGCCATGGCGCCGGAGGTGGCCAGCAGGCCCTTGACCGGCAGCTGCATCACGTAGCCGGCTGCCGCGACGATGGCGACGAGGAAGATCACCGCGCCCATCACGTCCTGCAGCAGGCGCCCGGTGTGGCCGCTGCGGGAGATCAGCAGCAGGCCCAGCACCACGGTCAGGGTGCGCGCGCAGTACAGCCACCAGACGATCTCCAGCAGCGTGCCGGTCAGTGCCTGGGCCGTGTCGGCGCCGGGCGGCGGCAGCAGCGGGCTGAGCCCGGCGTTGATGATCAGCGCGCTGTAGGCGAGGAACAGCCCGAGCCGCGCCAGCACCCGCCACGCCGCCGGGTTGGCCGGCAGCAGGCGCCAGGCGATCAGGTCGGCCAGCACCAGGGCGATGCCGAAGATCAGCGGGTAGTTCTGCAGCATGTCGGGCATTCGGAACGGGCCTCGGGTGGTGGCGATGACGGGGTCGGGCAGGCGCATAGGGCCGGGGGCGCGCAGCATCTCGCCGGCTCGCTCGTGGCGCAAGGGGGCGATGCCATTCTGGCCCAGCGCACAGCATTCGCCAGCCCCCGAACGCCAGGATGGCCATCGCGAGCGCACATCGGGGCCAAGGCAGCACATCCATACAAGTCGTCCCCGGCCTGGCGCGGCACCATGGCCTCCAATCCAACCGACCGGAGCGACACCATGGCGAACGCCGCCACGACACTGCCGCCGGCTGGGCCGAGTGACTGGGGCCTGCTGTTCCTGCGTGCCGGCGGCGCGCTGCTGCTGCTCTGGGTGCACGGCCTGCCCAAGCTGCTGGGCTTCAGCCAGGAGCTGAAGGTGATCGAAGACCCGCTGCACCTGGGCGCGCTGCCGACGCTGCTGCTGGCGATCCTCGCCGAGGTGGCCTGCCCGCTGGCGATCCTCTGCGGCACCCTGACCCGCCTGGCCTGCGTGCCGATCCTGGTCGTGCTGCTGGTCTCGCTCGTCGTCGTGCACCCGGGCTGGACCATCGCCGAAGGCCAGTTCGCCTGGCTGCTGCTGATCGTCTTCACCACTCTGCTGATCAGTGGCCCGGGGGCGCTCGCCTGGCCCCTGCCGCGCCTTGCCGGGCGGGGCGCAACGGCACTGCTACGCTGATTTTTCCGGCGCCGGCTGCCGGCGCTCAACCCCTCGACAGGAGCTGGACATGCCCGATGAACTCACGCGGGAAGTCGTCACCCTGCTGGTACGCCACCGTATCCGCGCGGGTAGCGAGGCCGACTACGAAGCCTGGCTGCGCCGCACCATCACCACCGCACGGGGCTACCCCGGGCACCTGGGCATCGACGTGATGCGCGGCCACGAGGCCGGCCTCGCGCTGTTCACCTGCGTGCTGCGCTTCGCCAGCACCGGGCAGCTGCAGGACTGGCTGGACTCCAGCGAACGCCGCGCCCTGATCGCCGAAGCCGAGCCGCTGCTGGCCGATGGCGACCGCATCGAGGTGCAGGACGAACGCGAGTTCTGGTTCACCCCGCAGGCGCCGGACGCCCCCCAGCCGCCGCGCTGGAAGCAGGCCTGCGTGACCTTCCTGGTGATCCTGCCGCTGAGCCTGGTGGTGCCGCTGCTGTGGCAACCGGCCTTCGCGCGGCTGCCCTGGCTGGGCAGCTACCTGGGCAGCAACCTGGTGATCACCGCGAGCATCGTGCTGCTGGTCGTCTACCTCTTCATGCCCCGTGCCACCCGGCTGTTCGCCGGCTGGCTCAACGCCCGCTGATCGGAGAACACCATGGACAACGACGACACCAACCGGGGCCGCCGCCGCTTCCTCGCCAACAGCTCCGTGCTGGGCGCGGCGGGTGCGCTCTGGTCCGCCCTGCCTTTCGCCGGCATGCCCGGCGCCTCTTTCGCCGCCACTTCGGGAACCGACATGAAAGCAGATCTCATCCTCTTCAATGGCCGCCTGCACACGGTGGATCGCGACAACCCCAGCGCCACGGCAGTGGCCATCAGGGACGGCCGCTTCATCGCCGTCGGCAGCGACGCCGAGGCCATGGCCCTGCGCGGCGACGCCACCCGCGTCGTCGACCTGAAGAAGCGCAGCGTCATCCCCGGCCTCAACGACTCGCACCTGCACCTGATCCGCGGCGGCCTCAACTACAACCTGGAGCTGCGCTGGGAAGGCGTGCCGTCCCTGGCCGATGCCCTGCGCATGCTCAAGGAGCAGGCCGACCGCACGCCGACGCCGCAGTGGGTGCGCGTGGTGGGTGGCTGGAACGAGTTCCAGTTCGCCGAGAAGCGCATGCCGACCATCGAGGAGCTGAACAAGGCCGCACCGGACACCCCGGTGTTCGTGCTCCACCTCTACGACCGCGCGCTGCTCAACCGCGCCGCGCTCAAGGTGGTCGGCTACACCAGGGACACGCCCAACCCGCCGGGCGGCGAGATCGTCCGCGACAGCCGTGGCGAGCCCACCGGCATGCTGGTGGCGCGGCCCAACGCGATGATCCTCTACTCGACCCTGAGCAAGGGCCCGAAGCTGCCGCTCGAATACCAGGTCAACTCCACCCGCCAGTTCATGCGCGAGCTGAACCGCCTGGGCGTCACCAGCGCCATCGACGCCGGCGGCGGCTACCAGAACTACCCGGAGGACTACCAGGTGATCGAGCAGCTGGCCAAGGAGGACCAGCTCACCGTGCGCATCGCCTACAACCTGTTCACCCAGAAGCCCAAGGAAGAGCTCGAGGACTTCAAGCGCTGGACCGGTTCGGTGAAGTACGGCCAGGGCAACGACTTCCTCCGCCACAACGGCGCCGGCGAGATGCTGGTGTTCTCCGCCGCCGACTTCGAGGACTTCCTCGAACCGCGCCCGGACCTGCCGCAGACCATGGAGCAGGAGCTGGAACCGGTGGTGCGCCACCTGGTGGAGCAGCGCTGGCCCTTCCGCCTGCACGCCACCTATGACGAATCCATCTCGCGCATGCTCGACGTGTTCGAGAAGGTCAACCGCGACATCCCCTTCAACGGCCTGCCCTGGTTCTTCGACCACGCCGAGACCATCACGCCCAGGAACATCGAGCGCGTGCGCGCCCTGGGCGGCGGCATCGCCATCCAGGACCGCATGGCCTTCCAGGGCGAGTACTTCGTCGAGCGCTACGGCTCCAAGGCCGCCGAGAAGACCCCGCCGATCCAGCGCATGCTCGCCGAGGGCGTGCCCGTGGGCGCCGGTACCGACGCCACCCGCGTCTCCAGCTACAACCCCTGGACCTCGCTCTACTGGCTGGTCAGCGGCCGCACCGTCGGCGGCCTGGAGTTGTACCCGCAGGGCCTGAGCCGCGCCACCGCGCTGGAGTTGTTCACCCACGGCAGCGCCTGGTTCTCCTCGGAGCAGGGCAAGAAGGGCCAGATCAAGGTGGGCCAACTGGCCGACCTGGTGGCGCTCTCGGCGGACTACTTCAGCGTCGACGAGGAAGCCATCAAGTGGATCGAATCCGTGCTCACGGTGGTGGACGGCAAGGTGGTGCACGCCGCCGCCGAGTTCGACGACCTCGCGCCGCCGACCGTGCCGGTGATGCCGGACTGGTCGCCGGTGGCCAAGGTGCCCGGGCACTGGCGCCCGAGTGCGCCGCTGGTGGCGCAGGTGCACCAGTGCGTCGGCCCGTGCGGCGTGCACGCCCACAGCCACGAGCGGGCGCGCCTCTCCAGCGTGCCGGTGAGCGACTTCCAGGGTTTCTGGGGCGCCTTCGGCTGCTCGTGCTTCGCCTTCTGATTCAGGACGGCTGCCCCGCCCCGGGCGACTGAAGTCGCCCCTACAACCTTCCGCCGGCCCCACGCGGCCGGCGTCCAACCGAAGCAAGGAGAAATGCCATGGCTTACCGCTATAACCGCCTCGACAAGGACAACGCCGCCGTGCTGCTGGTCGACCACCAGGCCGGCCTGCTGTCGCTGGTGCGCGACTTCACCCCCGACGAGTTCAAGAACAACGTGCTGGCCCTGGCCGACATCGCCAAGTTCTTCAACCTGCCGACCATCCTCACCACCAGCTTCGAGAACGGCCCCAACGGCCCCATCGTGCCGGAGCTCAAGGCCCTGTTCCCGGATGCGCCCTACATCCCGCGCCCGGGCCAGATCAACGCCTGGGACAACGCCGACTTCGTCAACGCGGTGAAGGCCACCGGCCGCAAGCAACTGATCATCGCCGGCGTGGTGACCGACGTCTGCGTGGCGTTCCCGACCCTGTCGGCGCTGGAGGAGGGCTTCGAGGTCTTCGTCGTCACCGACGCCTCCGGCACCTTCAACCCGGTGGTGCGCGACGCCGCCCTCGATCGCATGAGCCAGGCCGGTGCCCAGCTGATGAACTGGTTCAGCGTCGGCTGCGAGCTGCACCGTGACTGGCGCAACGACATCGAGGGCTTCGGCGGCATCCTCGGAGGCCACCTGCCGGCCTACGCCAACCTGATCCAGAGCTACAGCCAGAAGCCCTGATCCGCCGACGGCCCCGCAAGGGGCCGTTTGCTGCACGAATCTTCCAGACGCGTTTTTTCCGACGACCGATAATGGCCTTCCGACCGCGCCCGGTGCAGGCTTGCACCCTGGCCCCTGGAGAGCCCCTTGGAACATCGCAACTGGATCGATCTCGCGCAGGACGGTGACACGGGCATCGAGACCATCCGCGCCCATTTCCAGGGCCACGCCTACGACCCGCACTGGCACGACAGCTACCTGGTCGGCGTCACCGAACAGGGTGTGCAGCAGTTCAACTGCCGGCGCCGGCGCAACGTCAGCACGCCGGGGCAGGTGTTCCTGCTGGAGCCGGGCGAGATCCATGACGGCCACGCGCCCACCGAGGAAGGCTTCACCTATTCCACGCTCTACCTCGACCCGCACTGGATCGAGCGCGAGATGCACGCGCTGTTCGAGGACGCCCCGGCCGGCTGCCAGCCGAGCTTCGCCGACACCCTGGCCCACGACCCGACCCTGGCGCATGCCACCCTGCAGGCCTTCAACGCCCTGCACGGCAAGGAGGTGCGCATGCTGCGCCAGGCCGCCATCGACAACCTGCTGGCGAAGATGACCGGGCACCTGCACTGGCGCCTGTGCCAGCCACAGGACCCGCGCCTGCCCCGGGTGGCGCTGCGCGCGCGGGACTACCTGCACGCGCACCTGGACGAGGAGATCGGCCTGGACGACCTGGCCCGCATCACCGGCGTCGACCGCTTCCGCCTCACCCGTGCCTTCAAGGCCGCCTTCGGCCTGGCCCCGCACGCCTACCTGATCCAGCTGCGCCTGGCTCGCGCCCGCACCCTGCTGGCCCGGGGCGACACGCCGGCGCAGGTCGCCAGCGCCCTCGGCTTCGCCGACCAGAGCCACCTCGGGCGCTGGTTCCGCCGCGCCTACCGGCTGACCCCGGCGGACTACCGCAAGCGCTGCTCAAAGCTTCCAGACTGAGCCGCGCGCGGCGGTGAACATGGGGCTCGTCTTCACAGGAGCCTCGCCGATGTCCCGTTCCCTCTCGCTTCACCCTCATTGCGGGGGCTGACCATGGAACAGCTGCTGCCTTTCCTGCTGTTCGCCTTCGTCGCCTCCATCACCCCGGGGCCCACCAACATCCTGGTGCTCAGCAACGCCTCGCGCTTCGGCCTGGGTGCGGCGCTGCCCATCGTCCTCGGCGCCTGCTGCGCCGCTGCGGCCATCGTCCTGCTGGTGGGGCTGGGCCTGGGCGAGGCGCTGGCCAGCCACCCGCTGTTGCAACGCGCCATGGCCTGGGCGGGCATCGCCTGGCTGAGCTGGCTGGCCTGGCAGATCTTCCGCAGCGAGGCGCGTTCGCTGGACGACCCGGCCGACCCCGGTGCGCGCCTCGGCCTGGGCGGCGCCATCGGCCTGCAGCTGGTCAACCCCAAGGTGTGGATGATGGCCCTGGCGGTGGTCGGTGTATTCGCCGGGGAGGGCGCCGACAAGGCCGCGCGGGTGGTGACGCTGTCCCTGGTGTTCCTGCTGGTGTCCATCCCCTGCATGGGCGCCTGGGCGCTGCTCGGCTTCGGCAGCGCCCGCCTGTGGCGCAGCGCCACCGCGCAGAAGCGCTTCAACCAGGCCATGGCGCTGCTGCTCCTGGCCTCGGCCTGGCTCAGCCTGGTGGTGTGAAGCGTGTAGGGGCGAATTCATTCGCCCGCTGCCCCGACTCGGAGTCTCCTGGGACACCGCTGGTGGATGAAAAGAGCGTCATCCACCCTACGATCGGGCACGGTGCCGTAGGTTGGCGCCGAGCGCAGCGAGGCCCAACGCCGCGACGCCCGGCCTCGCTGCGGGCTTTCCCTGTGGGAGCGGCTTCAGCCGCGAAAGCCCCCCCGCCGGCACCTTGCTGCGAGTGAGCAGGCACTCCATCGGCTCCCACAATGGGCCACCGCAGCCCAATAAAAAGCCCGCCATGAAGGCGGGCTCGAAGGTGGAGCGGGGCACTCAATAGTCCATGCCGTCCTCGATGGGGATGCCCTGTTCGCGCATCCGCGCGATCAGTTCGGCGCGGGTGCCGGGCAGGTTGAGCATGTTCACCTTGCGCAGGCGGGTGACTTCCTCGGCGCTGTAGGGCACGTAGCGCGCGGGCATGCTCTTGCCGGCCATGCCGTCCTCGCGCATCAGCCAGTTGAGCAGGTCGGCCAGCTGCGCGTCGTTGAGCGCGGACTGGGACATGCCCGGCACGCGCACGAGGAACTCGCGGCCGCCCTCGACCTTGAGGAAGTTGCCGACGAAATCCTTCATCCGTGGCGTGTCGTTGGCTTTCGAGCCGGTGCCGTCGCCCAGGTGGCAGCCGGCGCATTGCAGCTGGTAGTTCACCGGCGTGCTGTAGCCCGCCTGGGAGATCGGCTTCTGCTGCGCCTCGTTGCCGGGCGCGGCCCGCTGGTGCGGGTCGGGGATGGCCCGGGCGAACGCCGGCGGGGCTGCCATGGCGCAGGCCAGCGCGGCGATCAGCAGTGCTCGCATGACAACCCCTCCGTTCATATCGCCACGCCGCGGATCACCGAGATGGTGCAGTGGTAGATGTGCGACTTGGCGGCCAGGCACCAGTTCACGTCGTTGTTGTTGAAGGGGCGGTAGGCCGGCTCCTCGCTGTCGTTGCGGGTACAGGCGCACTGGGCGCAGCTGTGCTTACCGCAGCAGTCGTTGTAGGAAATGATGTAGTCCTTGCCGTCCGCCGGGTTGCGGCAGGTACCGATCCAGGTCACCTGGGACACCTCGGTGCCCGGCGGGCAGGAGGTGACGGTGCCGCCGCAGCAGCTGCAGAGGAAACCGTCGATGGAGCAGTAGCGCCAGTAGTCGCAGCTGGTCGGGTCGCCCGGGTCGCCGGCCTGGGGCGCCTCGGCGGCCAGGGCCTTGGCGGTGCGGTCGATGGGCAGCAGCACCGGCAGCGCGGCGCCGGCCACCATCAGCGAGCCGAAGCGGGCCAGCAGCTTGCGCCGGGAGGTGGTGTCGGCGACGTGCCGGGCGGAGCGTTCGAACAGGAGATCGAGCAGTTTCATGGAAGTCTCCCTTCCTTATTGTTGTGCGGAGTGCGAGTGGCCATGGGAATGGCCGCCGTGCAGGTACTGCTGCAGGGTCGCGCTGCCCAGGTGTTCGGTCTCGAACAGGCTGTCCAGGTGCTCGCGGGAGTTGACCAGGCCCTTGGCACGCAGGGTGCCGGCCTTGTCGATCAGCGCGGCGTAGGGGAGCTTGCCGATCTGGTAGGTCATGCCCACTTCCGGGCCGACCACGTAGGTGACGTCTTCGAGCTTGTGCTCGCGGATCAGCGCGGCCTGGGCGTCCATGTCGCCGTCGCTGACGTAGACCACCTCCAGGCGGTCGGCCTGTTCCCTGGCGATGGAACGGATGGCCGGCAGCAGGGATTTGCAGATGGGGCAGGTGGGCGAGAGGAAGAACAGCAGCTGTGCCTTTTCGCCGGCGTAGCCGAAGTTCACCGGGCGGCCGTTGCGGTCGGCGGCGGTCACCTTGGGTGCGGCATCACCGACGGCGACGCCCTTGTCCATCATCAGCGCGCCGGCCGGGGCCAGGCGTGCGTGGAGGACGCCGATCTGGCGCACCAGGCCCATCACGGCGAAGGCCAGGGCGAGCAGCAGGCACCAGAGCAGGATGTTGGAAACGATCAGGCCTTCCATATTTCACCTTCCAATGAGTTTGAGCAGACGGGGGCTGTTGGCCAGCAGGCCATCGGCCGCGGCATAGATGAGCAGGGCGACGGCGGCCGCGGCGATCACCACGAAGCCGTCGAAGACGCCCAGTTCGCGGGCGCCGGGGGTGAGGGTGGCGACCAGCGCCAGGGCCACCAGCACCGCGTTGCGCAGCAGCAGCTGCGGGCGGATGGGCTGGGACTGGTCCGGGCCGGAGCAGCCGCAATCGATGTCGCGACGGCCGCGCCACAGGTTCAGGCCGATGGCGCCGGCGTAGGCGGCCAGCAGCAGGGCCGCACCGAGCGCGGCGACGCTGCGGCTGGCGGGCACCAGCAGGGCGAAGGCCAGGGCCACCTCCAGCAGCGGCAGCAGCCGGGCGAAGGGCTTGAGCAGCGCCTTGGGCAGCAGCTGATAGGCCTCCACCTGGTCGCGGAACCGGGCCGGGGCGCGCAACTTGTGGGTCGCGGCGCTGGCCAGGATCACCGCGACGGCGAGGGCGCTGGCGATGATGAAGATCGGGTCGCTGTACATGCGGACCTCCTAGTGGCTGAGGATCTGGATCGGGGTTTTGGCGATCTTTTCCATGGTGCCGGTGTGCTTGCCGCTGGCCAGGTCGAAGACCTCCAGCCCGCCGGTGATGTTGGTACCCAGCAGCAATGGCTTGTCGTCGTTGGTGGCGGCCAGGCTCCAGATCGGGTTGGGCGCTTCCAGGGTGGCGACCTTCTTGCCGGTCTTCAGGTCGTAGACCCAGACGAAGGGACTCGGGTCTTCCCATTTCATCGGCTCGTGGGCGTCGTGCATCAGCACGTACAGGCGGTTGAGCTTCGGTGCCACGGCCAGCAGCTGCCAGCCACCCGGTGCCCAGCCGGCCTTGCGCTCGGCGTCGGTGGTCAGCGACCAGGGTTCGAGCATCTTCGGCGTGTCGCCGGAGAAGTCCACCCCGCGCACCTCGCCCTCGGTGGTGGTGAAGTAGTAGCGCTCGCCCACGGCGATGCCGCGCTCCACCAGCTTCTCGGCGTTGGGGTCGAAGAACGGCGTCTGCGTGCGCGAGGCTTCCTTGCCGCTCTCGTCCAGCGTGATCACCTGCAGCTTGCCGTCGCCGCACAGCGAGGCGAAGGCGCGCTTGCCCACCGGGTAGTTGAGCACGCAGCCGGGGATGGCGATCTCGGCGGTCACCGCCTTGGCCTGGGTGTCGACCACGGTCACCGAGGTGGACGGGGTGAAGTTGTAGACGTAGACGAAACGGTCGTCGCTGCTGGTGCCCAGTGAGTAGCGCTGGGTCAGCATCTCGGCGCGCTTGGTGGGGATCAGCACCTCCCAGGACGGCGACAGGGTCGAGGTGTCCCAGGCGGTCAGCACGTCGGTACGGGTGCCCCGGGTGCCGCGCGAATAGAACAGGTCGGCGGTGTACAGGCGCTTGCCGTCGCGGCTCAGGGTCGAGGGCGCGGCGAAGCCGGTGCTGACCATGCCGAGCATCTTCTTCTTCTCCGGGTCCACCACCGTCACGCGGCCGGCGACGAAGTTCTCGAACTCCACGTCGACGATGTAGGCGCGGTGCGGTTCGGGCGGGAAGGGCAAGGTCACCTGGCCGATGGTGTCGGCGGGAAGGTCCGCATGGGCGTTCAGCCCCGCCAGCGCAAGGCCGAGGCTCAGCGCTGAATGGACGAGGATCCTGTTTATTCGCATTAGGGGGGCTCCCTGAATTATTGGTCTGGCGGATCGCGGGTACGTTGGCAGATTTCTGCAGTACCAGTCTGCCTTGTGGCTGTGCCAGGGAAATTGCTCTGTCTGCCAACCCGTTGTCTGCCTGTGCCAGCCGTTGTGCCGGCGTGCCAGGGGGTTGCGTACAGGTGAAAGTGTAGTGCCGGTTGTCCAGTGGGCCCCCGCGTGCGCGGGGGTGACGGTGTGTGGGGATGGTTGTGCTCCCCTCGTCATCCTCGCGAACGCGGGGATCCACTCAAGCCGGCGGGCACGGCGTTGCCTGGGGCGCCGCATCGCGAATGAATTCGCTCCCACGGGGTGACGGGGTAACGCGAACCTTTCCGCCCCTCGTCATCCTCGCGAACGCGGGGATCCACTCAACCCAGGGGGCACGGGGCTGCCGGTCAGATGCGGAAGCTGCCCACCAGGTGCTTGAGCCGTTCGGCCTGTTGCTCCAGGTCGGCGCAGGCGCGCAGGGTGGCCTGGAGGTTTTCCACGCCTTCCTGGTTGAGGGTGTTGATCTCGGTGATGTCCATGTTCAGCGCTTCGACCACGGAGGTCTGTTCCTCGGTGGCGGTGGCGACGGACTGGTTCATGCCGTCGATCTCGCCGATGCGCTGGGTGACGCTGGAGAGGCGTTCGCCGGCCAGGTTGGCGATCTCGACGCTTTGCTGGCTGTAGCGCTGGCTCTCGCTCATGGTGCCGACCGCCTCGCGGGAGCCGACCTGCAGTTCCTCGATCATCTGGTGGATCTCCTGGGCCGACACCTGGGTGCGGTGGGCGAGGTTGCGCACCTCGTCAGCGACCACGGCGAAGCCACGGCCGGCCTCACCGGCGCGGGCCGCTTCGATGGCGGCGTTGAGCGCGAGCAGGTTGGTCTGCTCGGAGATGCCTTTGATCACGTCGAGGATCTGGCCGATGTTGACCGTCTTGCCGGCGAGGGTCTCGATCTGTGCGCTGGAGGCGCTGATCTTGCTGGACAGCTCATGCATGGCGGTGAGGGTCTTGCCGACCACCTGCTTGCCTTCCTCGGCCAGTTCGCGGGCATCGGAGGCCTGGTGCGAGGCGTCGGCGGCGTTGCGGGCGATCTCCTGGGCAGCGGCACCCAGCTCGTTGATCGCGGCAGCCACGCTGTTGGTGCGCTGGGCCTGCTCGTCGGAGTTGCGCAGCGAGGCGTTGGAGGCGGCCAGCACCCGTTGGGCGACCTCGTTGACCCGCCCCGTGGCCGAGGCCACCTCGCCCATGGAGGCGTGGATGCGTTCGACGAATCGGTTGAAGGCGGCGGCCAGCTTGCCCAACTCGTCGCGGGAGTGCACGGCCAGGCGACCGGTGAGGTCGCCTTCGCCCTGGGCGATGGCTTCGAGCATGCGCGTCAGGCCTTGCAGCGGGCGGGTGATGCGGAAGGCGGCGAACCAGATCAGCAGCACGCCGAGCAGGGCGGCGCCGCTGCCCAGGCCGAACTCCAGGGCGGAGCTGGCCAGGCGCTCGGCGTCCAGCTCCTTCTGCAGGGTTTCGGCCGGGGCCAGCAGCACGCGTTGCGGCACCGTCGCCAGCACACCCCAGGGCGCGGCGCCGGGGATGGGCTCCAGCGGCTCCAGGACACGGATGCGCTGCTCGTCCACCAGGCTGCGCGCCTTGGCCTCGCGCAGGCTGCCGAGCACGGCGTCGGCGCCCTCGGGCAGGGCCTGGTCGAGGCGCTTGCCCAGGGCGTTGGCATCGGCGCTGTAGCCGGCGACCACGCCACCGGTGCTGAGGATGCCCAGCTGGCCGGCGCCGTCGAACAGCTGGGCGCTGCCGTCCAGGGCGCTGCGCTGCAGGGCGTCGAGGCTGATGTCGAGGCCGACCACGGCGATCACCTTGCCGTTCTCGATCAGCGGGAAGGCGACGCTGGTGACCAGCCGACGGGTACCGGAGGCGTCGTCGAAATAAGGTTCCAGCAGGCAGGCGCGGCGGCTGTCCCGGGGGCAGGTGTAGAAAGCGTTGTAGGGGCTGCCGCTGGGGCCGGGCGAGGTGTCGGTGAGGATCTGCTCCGGGCCGACCACCGGTTGCAGCTCGCCGGGCTTGCCTTGCACCCAGTACAGCGAGAAGCGCCCGGCGTCGTTGCCGAAGGCCTGGTCCTGGCCGACGAACTGGCTGTCGGCGCCGTCCAGCGCGTCGCGCTCGAAGATGACGAAAAGCCCGAGCAGGTCGGGCTTGGCGAGGACGGCGCTGCGCATCTGTTCGGCCACGCGCTGGCGCAGTTCGGCGGCGGTCAGCTCGCCGGCCGTCGCCCGCGCCCGCAGGTAGAGGACAAAGCGCGACAGGCCCTGGCCGTATTCGTAGGTCTGCAGGAAGGTGCGCTGGATCTGCAGCGCCTGCACGCGGGCCTGGGCCTGCATGTGGGCTTCGGCAGCGTTGGCCAGCATGCGGCTGCTGGAGGCCTTGACGCGTTCGGTGCTGAGCCGGGTCTGGTACAGCGAAAGCCCCACCAGCAGCGCCACCACGAGGATCAGGCAGGCGCTGGCGAGCAGGGTGATGCGGCTCTGGATGCTCAGGGAAGGTGTACGCATGGCGTGCTCGGGGGGAAGGGCGGCGGGAGGCCCGCCGCCAGGGGCTCAGAAGTGGCTGGCGAAGACCAGCTGGGTGTAGAGGTTGCGGTCGTTGCTGCCGATCTGGGTGCCGCCGTTGTCGGCGCTGCGGCTGGGCTCGAACAGGCCCACCACCGGCATGATCACCAGGTTGTCGTTGACCGCCCACTCGGCGTAGAGGTCCAGCTCGCGGCCGTCGAAGTTGCCCAGGTTGCGGTCGATGGTGTCGAAGTCGAAATACAGCGCGCCGATGCTCAGGTTCTCCAGCGGGGTGGCCTTCAGCGCCACGTGCTGGACGCGGGTGTTGCTGTTGAAGGGGCCGGCGTAGTTGGCCGCGACCTCGCCCTGGAACCAGGTGCCGTAGCCCCGGTTGAAGCCGAAGAACAGCGGGTCGAAGGCTTCGGAGAAGCGGCTGTAGCGGTAGCTGACGCTGGGGCTCCAGGGCAGGTCGGCGAAGGTCCAGCCGGCTTCCAGGTACCAGGCGTCCTCGTTGTCGGCGGTCTTCTTGTCCTGCCAGGCGTATTCGCCGGAGAGGAACAGGTTCTCCACGCCGGCGTTGCCCTGGGCGCGCAGGCTGTAGGTCTTCATGCCGTCGCGGTCGAGCTGGATGGGGGAGGCGTACTCTTCATCGATGTCGCGGATGTCGATCCAGGTCAGGCCGACGGTGCCTTGCTCGGCCACGTGCTCCAGGGTGCCGACGAACAGCTCGGGCCTGGCCTGGGAGCGGTTGTCGGACTTCAGCCACATCAGGTCGCCGCGCCAGCCGTCCTTGCCGCCGATGCGCAGCACGGCGGTCTGGTCGAAGGCCTTGCGCGCCGCCAGCCAGTAGGCGCCGCCACGGTCGAACTCGCCATCGGCCGGGCCGTTGCCCAGGTTCAGCGCGTCGCCGTTGATCAGGAAGCCGTCGCCCACCGAGATGTTCTGGCGGCCGAAGGAGACGTCGATGCCGTCCTCGCCCAGGGCCTCGAACAGGCTGCCGGAGCGCCAGCCGAGGTAGGCGTCCTCGATCTTGGTGGTGCGCTCGTCGCCGTCGGTGAAGCCCGCCGCGTCGCCATCGCCCCAGGTGGCGGAGCTGAGCAGGTTGAACGCGCCGTAGCCGGTGCCGGCGCCGCCCAGGCCCTGGTCGCCGCTGATGCCGTACTTGATGTAGCCCTCGCGCCAGCTGGACGAGCCTTTGTCCTTGGTGCCGGTGGTGGCGTAGTTCTTCTGGCTGTGGAAGACGCCGAACACGGCTTCCAGGTCGGCGTTGAGGTGGGTGTCCTCGTCGGCGTAGAGCTCGTAGGCCCCGGCCTGGGTGGCGCAGGCCACCAGCAGGGCCAGGGTCGAAAGGCGGAACAGCGGCGTGACGCGGGTGAGAGTTTGCATGCGTGGGATTCCCGTTGTTGTTGGTGTTGGCGTGGGGGGCTCTACGCGGATCGGCCCATGCGGCGATGGTACGTATCGCCCTCGCGCGAGCCTTGTGCCTGCTTGCCAACCGCTTGGCTGTGCATGCCAGATTGCGTGGGAATCGTTCGGGTGTAGGGCAGAGGGGTGAACCCGGGCTGAAGCCCGGGCTACCTGGAGTTGCGGGGAGGTGCTGCGCGATACCTGGCTCAGGCAGGGCGCTTGAGCACCAGGGTGAGGATGTCGTAGCTGGCGACCAGCTCGCCGTTCTGGTTGGTGACTTCCACGTCCCAGGCCACCACGCCCTGGGGTTCGCCCTTGGCGCTCTTCTTGCCCTGGTCGATCTTGCGCTTGCAGGTCAGGCGCGCCTGAATGGTGTCGCCGATGCCCACCGGGTTGATGAAGCGCAGGGTATCCAGGCCGTAGTTGGCCAGCACCGGGCCCGGGGCCGGGGAGACGAACAGTCCGGCGGCGGCGGAGAGCACGAAGTAGCCGTGGGCGATGCGCTTGCCGAACTGGGATTCCTTGGCCGCCAGCTCATCGAAGTGCATGTAGAAGTGGTCGCCCGAGAGGCAGCCGAAGTTGACGATGTCGGCCTCGGTGACGGTGCGGCGGTGGGTGAGCAGCGACTCGCCGACCTGCAGCTCGTCGAACCAGCGGCGGAACGGGTGCACCTCGGTCTCGATCAGCTTGGCGCCACGCACGTATTCGCCGGTGACGGCGGCGAGCATGGTCGGCGAGCCCTGCACGGCGGTGCGTTGCAGGTAGTGTTTCACCGCGCGTAGGCCGCCCAGTTCCTCGCCACCGCCGGCGCGGCCGGGGCCACCGTGCTTGAGCATCGGCAGCGGCGAGCCGTGGCCGGTGGATTCGGCGGCGGATTCGCGATCGAGAATGTGCAGGCGCCCGTGCAGGGCGGCGGCGCGCGGCACCACGTAAGCGGCGACGGCGGGGTCGCGGGTCACCAGGCTGGCCACCAGGCTGCCCTTGCCACGGGCGGCGAGGGCGATGGCTTCGTCGATGTCGTCATAGGCCATCAGCGTGCTCACCGGGCCGAAGGCCTCGATGTCGTGGGCGCCGCCTTCGGCATGCGGGTCGCGGGCGCGCAGCAGGGTCGGGGCGAAGAAGGCACCTTCGGCGACGCCTTCACCCTGCGGGGCGAAGCCGTCGCGGGCGCCGAACAGCAGCTCGCTGCCGGCCAGCAGTGTTTCCACCCGCGCGGCGACGTCGGCCTGCTGGGCGTGGGAGGCCAGGGCACCCATCTTCACGCCGTCGATGGCCGGGTCGCCGATCACCACCTTGGCCAGGCGCTCGCGCAGGCGCTCGGCCACGGCGTCGATGTGTTTCGCCGGCACGATGGCGCGGCGGATGGCGGTGCATTTCTGCCCGGCCTTGATCGTCATCTCGCGGGCCACTTCCTTGACGAAGAGGTCGAACTCCGGGTCGTCCGGGGTGATTTCCGGGGCGAGGATGGCGCAGTTGAGCGAGTCCGCCTCGGCATTGAAGGGAACCGAGTGGCGCACCAGGTTGGCGTTCACCCGCAACTTGGCGGCGGTGTCGGCGGAGCCGGTGAAGGTCACCACGTCCTGGCCCTGGAGGCGGTCGAGCAGGTCGCCCGTGCCGCCGATCACCAGTTGCAGGCTGCCTTCGGGCAGCAGGCCGGATTCGTGCATCAGGCGCACGGCGGCCTCGGTCAGGTAGCTGGTGGCGGTGGCCGGCTTGACGATGCAGGGCATGCCGGCGAGGAAGCTCGGCGCGAACTTCTCCAGCATCCCCCAGATGGGGAAGTTGAAGGCGTTGATGTGCACGGCGAGGCCGCCGCGCGGCACCAGGATGTGGGTGCCGGCGAACAGGCCCTGCTTGCCCAGCGGCATGGCCGGGCCTTCGTGCACCACGTTGCCCGAGGGCAGCTCGCGGGTGCCGATGCCGGCATAGGCGAAGAGGGTGCCGCTGCCGCCTTCGATGTCGATCCAGCTGTCGGCGCGGGTGGCGCCGCTGTGGCGCGACAGGGCGTAGAGCTGCTCCTTGCGCTCGTTGAGGTACAGGCCCAGGGCCTTGAGCCGCGCGGCGCGTTGCTGGAAGTCCAGCGCCATCAGCGCGGGGATGCCCCGGCGGCGGCCGAACTCGACGGCCTCGGCGAAATCCGGGCGCTCTTCATGGGTGCGGCACAGCGCGCTGCCGTCGATGGCGCTGCGCAGGGTCTGGGCGCCGTGCTGGCCGATCCAGCGGCCGGCGATGAGGCTCTGCAGGGTGGTGAGGTTGCTCATGGTGGTTCTCCTTGAGGCGGTGTCCGAGGTGTAGGGGCCGCCCGGCTCCGGCAGGAGCATGGGGCGGCCGAGGAGTCAGTGACGGCTGGCGGCGGCAGCGCCGATGCCGGTCATGGAGCGGATGAACTGGGCCAGGTAGCGGCCGCGTTCCCGGGTGGCGCGTTCGGAGCGGTCGGTGACCGAGAACAGCCAGGCGCTGGAGAAGGCCAGGGTCATGGAGAACAGCGCCGGGTTGGCGTAGGGGAACAGCGCCTGCTCGTGGTGCAGCACGTTGACCCAGACCGCCGGGCTCGCCACCAGCAGGGCGATGGCCGAGGCCAGGCCGGCCAGGCTGCCGGCGACGGCGCCCCGGGTGGTCAGGCCCTTCCAGAACATGGAGAGGAACAGCACCGGGAAGTTGACCGAGGCGGCGATGGCCAGCACCAGGCCGGAGAGGAAGGCGATGTTCTGCGACTCGAAGAGGATGCCGAGGATCACCGCCAGCACGCCGATGCCCAGGGTGGCGATACGCGATACGCGCATCTCCTCGCGCTCGCTGGCCTGGCCCTTGCGCACCACGCAGGCGTAGAGGTCGTGGGACACCGCCGAGGCACCGGACAGCGCCAGGCCGGCGACCACCGCGAGGATGGTGGCGAAGGCCACGGCGGAGATGAAGCCGAGGAACAGGCTGCCGCCCACGGCGTGGGACAGGTGCACGGCGACCATGTTGCCGCCCCCGATGATGGCGCCGGCGGCGTCGCGGAATTCGGGGTTGGTGCCGACCATGACGATGGAACCGAAGCCGACCACGATCAGCAGCAGGTAGAAGTAGCCGATGAAGCCGGTGGCGTAGAACACCGATTTGCGCGCCTCCTTGGCGTCGCTGACGGTGAAGAAGCGCATGAGGATGTGCGGCAGGCCGGCGGTGCCGAACATCATGCCGAGCCCCAGGGAAATGGCGTCGACGGGGTTCGACAGCAGCCCGCCCGGGGCCATGATCGCGGCGCCCTTGGCGTGCACCGAGGTGGCGGCGGCGAACATCGCCTCGGTGCTGAAGCCGAAGTGCCGGAGCACCATGAAGGCCATGAAGCTGGTGCCCGAGAGCAGCAGCACCGCCTTGATGATCTGCACCCAGGTGGTGGCGAGCATGCCGCCGAAGGTGACGTAGCAGACCATCAGCACGCCCACCAGCAGCACGGCCTGCAGGTAGCTGAGGCCGAACAGCAGCTCGATCAGCTTGCCGGCGCCGACCATCTGCGCCACCAGGTAGAGCAGGGCCACGGTGAGGGTGCCGAAGGCGGCGGTGATGCGGATCGGGCTCTGGTCGAGGCGGTAGGAGACCACGTCGGCGAAGGTGAAGCGGCCCAGGTTGCGCAGGCGCTCGGCGATCAGGAAGAGGATGATCGGCCAGCCGGCGAGCACGCCCAGGGCGTAGAGCAGGCCGTCGTAGCCGTTCATGAACATCATCGCGGAGATGCCGAGGAAGGACGCCGCGCTGATCATGTCCCCCGCGATCGCCAGGCCGTTCTGGAAGCCGCTGAGGCCGCCCCCGGCGGTGTAGAAGTCGGCGGTGGAGCGGGTGCGCAGGGCGGCCCAGCGGGTGATGCCGAGGGTGAAGAGGACGAACGCCAGGAACATGTAGATGGCGTTCCAGTTCAACGGCCGCGCGCCGGCATCGGCTGCCAGGGCAGTGCCCGAGGCCAGCAGGGCGGAGGATGCACAGAGGGCGAGGAGGGGCTTCATGGCGCGCACTCCTGCTTGAGCTTGTCGTTCAGCGGGTCGAGCACGCGGTTGGTGCGCGCCACGTAGATGCCGGTGAGGCCGAAGGCCAGCAGGATGATGACCACGCCCACCAGCATGCCGACGCTGGTGACCCCACCGCTGAGGGAACGACCGAGCAGCTCCGGGGCGAAGGCCACCAGCAGCACGAAGCCGTAGTAGATCGCCAGCATGGCGGCGGTGAGGGACCAGGTCAGGCGCTGCTTGCGCCGGACCAGCTGGATGAAATCCGGGTGTTGCCGGATGCGATCGAGGTCGTGCGGGGTCATGGTTGCTCTCTCTTTTCTTGTGGTTGTCGAGGCGGTGCAGCGCAAGTGAAACGGGCGGAGCTGGTGCTTCTCGGAGGGTGGGCTTCAGCCCACCGATGGGCGCGCGTGGCGTGCTGGTGGGCTGAAACGGAGCGCCGCCCGGCCCACCCTACGGTTCGGGGTTGGGGTCAGAGCTGGTCGAAGTCCAGGGTCACGTTCTCGCTGACGGGATAGGACTGGCACGACAGCACGTAGCCGGCGGCCACCTCGTAGTCCTCCAGGGCGAAGTTGCTGTCCATCTCCACCTCGCCCTCGACCACCCGGCACTTGCAGGTGGAGCAGACGCCGGCCTTGCAGGAGTAGGGGAGTTCCAGGCCCTGGGCGTTGGCGGCGTCGAGCAGGCTCTGGCTGTTGCGCGCCAGCGCGAAGCTCACTTCGCGACCGTCGCTGATCACCGTCACCCGGCTTTGCGCGCTGCCTGCCTCTTGGGCGGCCTCGCGGGCTTCGCGCCTGTGCTCGCTGCCGGCGGCGGCGAACAGCTCGAAGTGGATGCGCTCGGCCGGCATGCCGTTGGCGCGGAGCTGGTCGCGCACGGTCTCGGTCATCGCCTGCGGGCCGCAGATGAACGCGGCGTCCAGGGCGCGCACGTCGATCCAGCGCTGGAACAGCTGGCCGCACTTGTCGGCGTCGATGCGGCCGTTGTAGAGGTCCACGTCCTGCTGCTCGCGGCTGAACAGGAAGATCAGGTTGAGGCGCTGCAGGTAGCGGTTCTTCAGGTCCTCCAGCTGCTCGCGGAACAGTGCGGAGGCACTGGAACGGTTGCCGTAGAGCAGGGTGACGCGGCTGTGGGGCTCGGTTTCCAGGGTGGTCTTGACGATGGAAAGGATCGGCGTGATGCCGCTGCCGGCGGCGACCGCGAGGTAGTGGCCGCGGCGCACCGGGTCCAGCGGCACGTTGAAGTGGCCGGACGGGGGCATCACCTCCAGGCTGTGGCCGGCCTTGAGCTGCTCGTTGGCCCAGCTGGAGAAGCGCCCACCCGCCACGCGCTTGACCGCGACGCGCAGCTCGCCGTCGTTGACGCCGGTGCAGATGGAGTAGGAGCGGCGCACTTCCTCGCCGTCCAGTTGGGTGCGCACCACCAGGTGCTGGCCCTGGGTGAAGCGGAAGCTCTCGCGCAGCGCGGCGGGAATGTCGAAGGCGATGGATACGGCGTCGCGGGTTTCCGGGCGCACGTCCTTGATGGTCAGGCTGTGGAACTTGCTCATTGTTGTTCTCCCGCGGCTTTACCGCATGGAGGACGAATACAACCGGTGCCAGTGGCAACGGACTGTGTTCGCTCTCCTATATGCACTTGAAGTAATCGAACGGCTCCCGGCAGTCCTTGCAACGGTGCAAGGCCTTGCAGGCCGTGGAGCCGAATTCGCTCAACTGTTCGGTATGCACGCTGCCGCACTGCGGGCAGCGGATTTCCGGGGCGTCCCCCAACAGGGCGCGCTTGCTGGTGCTGCCGCTGGGCGGGGCGATACCGTAGGCGCGCAGGCGCTCGCGGCCCTCGTCGCTGATCCAGTCGGTGGTCCAGGCCGGTGCCAGGCGGCGTTCCAGGTTCGGCGCGGCGAAACCGGCGCCTTCCAGTGCCCGTTCGATGTCGCGCTCGATCACCTCGGTGGCCGGGCAGCCCGAGTAGGTGGGGGTGACCACCACGTGCAGGTGGCCGCCCTGCCAGTCGAGGGCGCGGACGATGCCGAGGTCGACCACGCTGACCACCGGCACTTCCGGGTCCATCACCGCGCCGAGCACCGACCAGGCGCGCGCCAGGTCGGCGGGCACGCCGGGGCGGGCGCCACGGTCGCTGGCGATCAGCTCACCAGGACGCATCGGGATGGGCCCTCTGCAGGAACTGCATCTCGGCCAGCAGCAGGCCCAGGTGCTCGGTGTGCAGGCCGCGTCGACCGGAGAGGTAGAAGTGGCTGGCCGGCTCCGGCAGCGGCAGGGTGGCGCTGGCGAAGGTATCGGCGACCCTGGCCCGCCAGGCGGCGGCGATGTCCGCAGGCTCCGCTGCGATGCCGGCAGCGGCCAGGCGTTGCTCCACCTCGTCGCCGTTCACCAGCTCGACGGTGAAACGCCACACCTCGCGGGTCGCTGCGAGCATGCGCCGGTGGCTTTCCTCGGTGCCGTCGCCCAGGCGCTGCACCCATTCGCTGGAGCGGCGCAGGTGGTAGGTGACTTCCTTGAGGGCCTTGGCGGCGATGCCGGCGATGCGTTCGTCACTGGAGTTGCTGAGGCCGTGGAGCACCTGGAAATGCCAGGCGTCGTAGAGGAACTGCTTGGTGATGGTCACCGCGTAGTCGCCGTTGGGCTGTTCCACCAGCAGCAGGTTGCGGTAGGCGCGCTCGTCACGGCGGTAGGCCAGGTGGTCGGCGTCGCGGCCCTCGCCCTGCAGCTCGGCGGCGTATTCCAGCCAGTTGCGGGCCTGGCCCACCAGGTCGAGGCCGACGTTCATCAACGCCAGTTCCTCTTCCAGGGCCGGGGCCTTGCCGCACCACTCGCAAAGGCGCTGGCCCTGCACCAGGGCGCTGTCGCCGAGGCGCAGCAGGTATTCGATCAGGTCGTGCTTGGCAGTCATGGCAGGCGCCTCACATGTGGCCGACTTCGGCCGGCAGCTCGTAGAAGCTGGCGTGCCGGTAGACCTTGTCCTCGGCCGGGTCGAACAGCGGCTCCTTCTCGTCGGGGGAGGAGGCGGTGATCAGCGCGGAGGGCACCACCCAGAGGCTCACGCCCTCGTTGCGGCGGGTGTACAGCTCGCGGGCGTTCTCGATGGCCATGGCGGCGTCGGCGGCGTGCACGCTGCCGACATGCTTGTGGTTGAGGCCGTGCTTGCTGCGCACGAAGACCTCGAAAAGGGTCCATTCAGACATGGTTTTATCTCCTCGCGTGGGCCTGCTCGTGTCAGGCCGCTTCTTGTTGGTCAGGCGGCGTCGCGCTTCTGTTGTTGTTTACGGGCATGGGCCACCGCGGCTTCGCGGACCCAGGCGCCGTCTTCGATGGCCTTGCGGCGGGTGGCGATGCGCTCGTGGTTGCAGGGGCCGTTGCCCTTGAGCACTTCGTAGAACTCGTCCCACTGGATCTCGCCGAAGTCGTAGTGGCCGCGTTCCTCGTTCCACTTCAGGTGCGGGTCCGGCGCGGTGCAGCCGAGCAGCTCCAGTTGCGGCACGGTCTGGTCGATGAAGCGCTGGCGCAGCTCGTCGTTGCCCTGGCGCTTGATCTTCCAGGCCATGGACTGGGCGCTGTTGGGGGAGTGTTCGTCGCTGGGGCCGAACATCATCAGCGAGGGCCACCAGAGGCGGTTGATGGCGTCCTGGACCATGTCCTTCTGCGCCCGGGTGCCGTTGCGCATCATGTGCAGGAGGATTTCGTAGCCCTGGCGCTGGTGGAAGGACTCTTCCTTGCAGATGCGGATCATGGCGCGGGAGTAGGGGCCGTAGGAGGTGCGCTGCAGCACCACCTGGTTGACGATGGCGGCGCCATCCACCAGCCAGCCCACCGCGCCCATGTCGGCCCAGCTCAGGGTCGGGTAGTTGAAGATGCTCGAATACTTGGCGCGGCCGCTGTGCAGCTTGGCCACTTCCTCGTCACGGCAGGCGCCCAGGGTCTCCATGGCGCTGTAGAGGTAGAGGCCGTGGCCGGCCTCGTCCTGAATCTTCGCCATCAGCTGCAGCTTGCGCTTGAGGGTGGGCGCGCGGGTCACCCAGTTGCCCTCCGGCAGCATGCCGACGATCTCGGAATGCGCATGCTGGGAAATCTGCCGGATCAGCGTCTGCCGGTAGGCGTCCGGCATCCAGTTCTTCGGCTCGATCTTGATTTCCGCATCGATCTTTTCCTGGAAGGCGCGCTCTTCCGGGGACATCTCCTCCAGCGCCTTCACGCGCTTCACGCCGGTCTCTACCAATTGTGCGTACATGCCGTTCTCCAGCCATGCGGGTTCGTGGGGTGGCTTGGCCATGGCGCTAGTTTTAAATGATACAAAAATAAATATCAAATTAAAAAACGGGTGTCGGAATTGAAAGCGGCAAGCGGCAAGCGGCAAGCGGCAAGCTTGAAGCTTGAAGCTTGAAGCTTGAAGCTTGAAGCTCAGAGCCAGAGCCAGAGCCAGAGCCAGAGCCAGAGCCAGAGCCAGAGTGATTGGCTGTGGCTGGGCGCTTGTTGGCTTTTTCTTCCAGCTTCAGGCTTCAAGCTTCCGGCTAATGAAAAGAGATTCAATATTTCAGGAGAAGCCGTCAGTTTCCGTTCCCTTTACTATTTTTTACAATTGCCTTCCAAAGCTTAAAAGACCGGCGTCGCGCGCCTTTGCATACTGCCGGCCTGCCATCGGCATTGGAGGCTTTCATGTTCAGGCGCGGGTGTTCTTCCTTCTGTTTCCATCCGGGTTCCGGCACGGCGTTGGTGGCTTGGCGGGGGCAGGGGGCGTGGCCGTTCGCGGTGCCTTCTTCGGTGGCGCTCGGGCGCCTGGCACTCGCGCTGCTGGCCTGTGGGTTGGGGATGGTGGTGCTGGTGGCGGTGCTGCGTCCGTTCTTCGCCTGCGCCGATGGCGGGTTGTGCCTGCCGCTGTTCTCGGCCGAGCTCGGTGAGCTGCTGGGCGTGCTGGTGGCGCTGGAGCTGATGGCCGTCGCCTGGCTGGTGCGCTCGCTGCGCGGGCTCGTCCACGGCAACCGATGAGGCGAGGGGCTGATGGAAGCGATCGAAGTACTGCTGGTCACCCCGCATGTGGCCGAGCTGCATGCCCAGGCCCTGGCGGAGGGCGCCACCGAACTGGCCGCACCCGCGCGCGAGGATTCGGGCCGCGTCGCCTCACGCCTGCGCTGGGCGGACGGGGTGCTGGTGGCCCTGCAATCCCCAATGCTGGAGCCCTGATCGGGTGTGCGTAGGGTGGGCTTCAGCCCACCGCTCAGCACACCCCAACGCCGGAGCTGACCGCTTTCTGTAGGGGCGACTTCAGTCGCCAAGCGGCGCATCGCGCCGCCCTTGTGGGAGCGAATTCATTCGCGAAGAAGTCCCGGGCTGAAGCCGGGCTACCCATGCCCATCAGGCGTCGACTATCACCTCGAAGCCGCCATAGATCATGCGTTGCCCGTCGAAGGGCATCTTCTCGGGATCGGGGTGCAGGCGCGGGTCGTCCATGGATTTCTTCATGCCCTCGTCGCGCGCCTGGCGGGAGGGCCAGGTGATCCACGAGAACACCACCGTCTCGTCGTCCTTGCGTTTCACCGCCATGGGGAAGGAGGTCACTTTGCCCTCCGGCACGTCATCACCCCAGCACTCGACGACGCTGAGGGCGCCGTGGTCCTTGAACACCTGGGCGGCGGTGCGGGCGAGGGCGATATAGGCCTCGCGCTTGGCGGTGGGCACGGGGACGACGAATCCATCTACATAGCTCATGAGCGATCTCCTGGTTCGTGGCGCGCGGCGATCCGCGTGCCGCTCTCGTTCGGTAGTCGTTTCAGGATTGGCGATTGAGACAATTCATGGGCGGATACCCGTGTTGTTCCGACAGGCGGCGTGGCGGTTCCAGGTTGTGTATGATCCCATCCTGGGACTAGCATCGCCCTCCATGAGAATCGTCGCGATCAGCCAGTTGAAGGCTTTCTGGGAGCGTCATCCCGAGGCGGAGCAGCCCCTGCTGGCCTGGATCGATGAGGCAAGGCGGGCGCAGTGGGAAAGCCCAGCCGATATCAAGGACCAGTACCGCAACGCGAGCATCCTCAAAAGCCGCCGGGTCGTCTTCAATATCAAGGGCAACGACTATCGGCTGGTGGTTGCGGTCGCCTGCCGCTTCGGTGCGCTCTATATCAAGTTCGTCGGCACTCACCGGGAGTACGACGCTATCGACGCCAACACCGTGGAAATGGATCAGAGACCATGAATATTCGCCCGATTCGCACCGATGCGGATTACCGCGCAGCGCTCGAGCTGGTGGCGCCGCTCTTTGAGAATGAGCCGGAGCCGAACACGCCCGAGGGCGATTTCTTCGAGGTGATGCTCACCCTGATCGAGGCCTATGAGGCGCGTCACTTCCCGGTCGACTTGCCGGGGCCGGTGGAGGCCATCAAGTTCCGCATGGAACAATCCGGGCTGACCGTGGCCGATCTGGTGCCGGCCATTGGGCGCCCCAATCGGGTCTACGAGGTGCTCAATGGCAAGCGCTCCCTCACCTTGCCGATGATCTGGAAGCTGCACGAGATGTTCGGCATCCCTGCGGAGAGCCTGATCAAGCCACCGACCCACGCCTGACCGATAGCAGCATGAAAAAGCCCCGCCTGTGCGGGGCTTTTCATTTGCGGCGGCTTACGCCTTGGCGCGGTTGTCGTAGACGTGGCAGGCCTTGCCTTCGGAGCGCTTCAGCGAATAGGCCGGGCGCAGCACGACGCGCGAGGTGATGCCGATGTAGGTCTTGATGTGGCGGCCCAGCTCGCTGCACAGCGCCAGTTCCTGCGCCTGGTCCAGCGGCTCCAGGCCATGACGGGGTTCGACATGGACTTCCATGCTGTCGAGGTTGCCGGTGCGCGAGAGGTGGATCTCGTAGGTCTCGGCCAGTTGGCGGACCTTGAGCACCTGCTCCTCGATCTGCGTGGGGAAGACGTTGACGCCGCGGATGATCAGCATGTCGTCGCTGCGCCCGGTGATCTTGTCGATGCGCCGCATGGGGCGCGCGGTGCCCGGCAGCAGGCGGGTGAGGTCGCGGGTGCGGTAGCGGATCATCGGCAGCGCCTCCTTGGACAGGGAGGTGAACACCAGCTCGCCCATCTGCCCGTCCGGCAGCACCTGGCCGGTCACCGGGTCGATGATCTCGGGGTAGAAGTGGTCCTCCCAGATGGTCGGGCCGTCCTTGGTCTCGGCGCATTCCATGGCCACGCCCGGGCCCATGATTTCCGAGAGGCCGTAGATGTCCAGGGCGGTGATGCCCAGGCGCTCCTCGATGGCGCGGCGCAGTTCGGCGGTCCAGGGTTCGGCGCCGAAGATGCCCAGGCGCAGGGCCAGCTTGTGCGGGTCCAGGCCCTGGCGCTCGATCTCGTCGGCCAGGTTGAGCATGTAGGAGGGCGTGACCATGATGATGTCCGGCTGGAAGTCGCGGATCAGCTGGACCTGCTTCTCGGTCTGGCCGCCGGACATGGGGATCACGGTGCAGCCCAGGCGCTCGGCGCCGTAGTGGGCCCCCAGGCCGCCGGTGAACAGGCCGTAGCCGTAGGAGACGTGCACCTTGTCGCCCTTGCGGCCGCCGGCGGCGCGGATCGAGCGCGCCACCACGTTGGCCCAGGTGTCGATGTCGTTCTGGGTGTAGCCGACCACGGTGGGCTTGCCGGTGGTGCCGCTGGAGGCGTGGATGCGCACCACCTCTTCCTGGGGCACGGCGAACATGCCGTAGGGGTAGTTGTCGCGCAGGTCGGACTTGCCGGTGAAGGGGAAGCGGGCGAGGTCGTCGTGGCTCTTCAGGTCGTCCGGGTGCACGCCCAGTTCGTCGAAGCGCTGGCGGTACAGGGGCACGTTGCGGTAGGCGTGGTCGAGGCTCCAGCGCAGGCGCTCCAGCTGATGCTGGCGGAGCTGGTCGACGCTGGCGGTTTCCATCGGGTCGAGCAAGGCGGCATTGGCGATCATGTTCATTTCATCACTCGTATTGTTCTTGTGCGTGGCGCTGGGCGCCTGAGTGCAGGAAGGCAGGATACTCCCGGCCTTCCCGGCCCGGTGTGGCGGTTACAGTTTTTCGATGACCAGGGCGATCCCCTGGCCGACGCCGATGCACATGGTGCAGAGGGCGTAGCGGCCGGAGCGGGCTTCCAGTTCGTGCAGCGCGGTGGTGACCAGGCGCGCGCCGCTCATGCCCAGCGGGTGGCCCAGGGCGATGGCGCCGCCGTTGGGGTTGACCCGTGGATCGTCGTCGGCCGGTTTCAGCTCGCGCAGCACGGCCAGGCCCTGGGCGGCGAAGGCTTCGTTGAGTTCGATCACGTCCATGTCGGCGAGCGACAGGCCGGCGAGGGCCAGCACCTTGCGCGTGGCCGGCACCGGGCCGATGCCCATGATGCGCGGCTCGACCCCGGCGCAGGCCATGGCCACCACCCGGGCGCGTGGCCTGAGGCCGAAGCGCCGGGCGGCATCGGCACTGGCCAGCAGCAGGGCGCAGGCGCCGTCGTTGACGCCGGAGGCGTTGCCGGCGGTGACGCTGCCGCCTTCGCGGAAGGGCGTGCCGAGGCGCGAGAGCTGCTCAAGGGTGGTGTCGCCGCGCGGGTGTTCGTCGTGCTCCACCCACTTCGACGGGCCTTTGCGCTGGGGGATCTCCACCGGGACGATCTCCTTCGCCAGTCGACCGCTGGCCTGGGCGGCGGCGGCCTTGAGCTGGCTGCGCAGGGCGAAGGCGTCCTGGTCGGCGCGGCTGATGCCGAACTGCTCGGCGACGTTCTCCGCCGTCTCGGGCATGGAGTCGATGCCGTACTGGTGCTTCATCAAGCGGTTGACGAAGCGCCAGCCGATGGTGGTGTCGAACAGCTCCGCGCTGCGGCCGAAGGCCTGCTCGGACTTGCCCATCACGAAGGGCGCGCGGGACATGGATTCCACGCCGCCGGCCAGCATCAGCCCGGCCTCGCCGCAGCGCAGGGCGCGGGCGGCGCTGCCGATGGCGTCCAGCCCCGAGCCGCACAGGCGGTTGAGGGTGGTGCCGGGCACCGTGACCGGCAGGCCGGCGAGCAGGGCGGCCATGCGCGCGACGTTGCGGTTGTCTTCGCCGGCCTGGTTGGCGCAGCCGTAGATCACGTCGTCGACGGCGCTCCAGTCCAGCTCGGGGTGGCGCTGCATCAGGGCGCGGATCGGCACCGCGCCGAGGTCGTCGGCGCGAACGGAGGACAGGGCGCCGGCATAGCGCCCGATGGGCGTGCGCACGGCGTCGATGATCAGGGCGTCATTCATGCAGGGATTCCTCGTCGAGCAGGGTGCCGCGCACCTTGTAGGACTTGCCGTGGAACAGGGCGATCAGCTGCCCGTTCTGGTTCTCGATGCGCACGTGGTAGTTGCCGGTGCGGCCGCTGCGGCTCTGTTCGGTGGCCTGGGCGGTGAGGGTGTCGCCCAGGTGCGCCGGGGCCACGTAGTCGATGCTGCAGCCGATGGCCACGGTGACTTCGTTGTAGGTGTTGCAGGCGAAGGCGAAGGCCGAGTCGGCCAGGGCGAACAGGTGGCCGCCATGGCAGGTGCCCACGCCTTGCAGCATGTCGGCGCGCACGCTCATGCCCACGCGCGCGGCACCGGGGGCCACCGAGAGCAGGCGCATGCCCATGGCCTGGCTGGCGGCGTCGCGTTCGTACAGGGTGCTGGCGCAGGCCTCGGCCAGCGACAGGGCTTCACGGTTGGTCATGCAGGGTCCTCCCTTCGGCCACCCGGCGGCGCAGGGCCAGCGAGGGGCGGTAGCGCGGCTCGCCATAGGCGGCCTGCAGGTTGTCCAGGGTCCGCAGCACCTGGGGAAGGCCGATGGTGTCGGCCCAGGCCAGCGGGCCGCGCG
Organism: Pseudomonas tohonis; assembly: GCF_012767755.2. NCBI lineage: Bacteria > Pseudomonadati > Pseudomonadota > Gammaproteobacteria > Pseudomonadales > Pseudomonadaceae > Pseudomonas > Pseudomonas tohonis. The sequence continues at coordinate 3,631,240 of NZ_AP023189.1, read as the reverse complement.
GGTAATTGACCCCGGCGCACATGGCCAGGTCGATGTCGGCGGCGCTGGCGACCCCGTGGAGCAGGGCGTCGGCGCCTTCGTTGGCGAGCATGGCCACGGTGCGCAGCACGGCGAGGCCGGGGACGTCCGCCAGCGGGCTGGCACCGATGCCGGCGCGGGCGAGCAGGGCGACGGCCGCGTCGATGGCGCCCTGGCGGGTGCCGGCCGCCCAGCTGATGCCGAGGCGCTCGGTGCGGCCGTAGTCGAGGGCGAGGTCCAGCAGCACCAGGTTGTCGAGGCCGTCCTCGCGGGCGCGCTGGGTGGCCAGGCGGCCGTCGCTCAGGGCCAGGGTGGCGTCGCCGACCCGCAGCAGCCCGGCACCGTCACGGCGGGTGACCTGCACGCCGGCCCGTTCCAGGCGCTGTGCCAGGGGCTGGGCGGTACCGAGGTCGCCCTCCAGGGCGCAGGCCTCCACCGTCGCCGTGCTGGCGAGTGTGGAGGGCTGCGGACGTTCGGCGCCTTCGCTGTAGTCATAGAAGCCCCGGCCGCTCTTGCGTCCCAGGCGGCCGGCTTCCACCAGCTCCTTCTGGATCAGTGAGGGCTGGAAGCGGGCGTCGCCGTAGTAGGCGTCGAACACCGAGCAGGTGACGGCGTAGTTGACGTCGTGGCCGATCAGGTCGGTGAGCTCGAAGGCGCCCATGCGGAAGCCGCCGGCCTCGCGCATGAGGGCGTCCAGGGTGGCGCAGTCGGCCGCGCCTTCCTGCAGCAGGCGCAGGCTTTCGGCATAGAAGGGGCGCGCCACGCGGTTGACGATGAAGCCGGGGGTGGAGCGCGCGTGCACCGGCTGCTTGCCCCAGGCGCGGGCGGTTTCGAACAGGCAGCCGGCCAGCGCCGGCTCGCTGTCGAGGCCGGAGACGATCTCCACCAGCGCCATCAGTGGCGCCGGGTTGAAGAAGTGCATGCCGAGCACGCGGCCCGGGTGCCGCAGGCCGGCGGCGAGGCTGGTGATGGACAGCGACGAGGTGTTGCTGGCGAGGATGCAGCCCGGCGCGCACAGCGCTTCCAGCCGCTGCAGCAGCTCGCGCTTGATCTCCAGCTTCTCGACGATCGCCTCGATCACCAGGCCGGCGTCGGCCAGCGCCTCCAGCTCATCGGCCGGGCGCAGGCGGGCGAGGGTGGCGACATGGGTGGCGGCGTCCAGCTTGCCTTTCTCCACCAGGCGCGCGAGCTGCCGGTCGATGCCGGCGATGGCCTGGGCGGCGGCGCCGGTGCGGGTGTCGTACAGGCGCACCGGGTGCCCGGCCTGGGCGGCGACCTGGGCGATGCCGGCGCCCATGGCGCCAGCGCCGATCACGGCCACCGGGGTTTCCTTGTTCAGGGCGTGCATGGGCTCAGCGTCCTTTGAAGCTCGGGGTGCGTTTCTCCATGAAGGCGCCCACGCCCTCGCGGTAGTCCTCGCTGCGCCCGGCCAGGCGCTGCAGGTCGCGCTCCAGCTCGAGCTGCTGGTCGAAACCGTTGTCCAGGCTGGCGTTGAGGGCGCGCTTGATCAGGGCCAGCCCGTAGGTGGGCTGGGTGGCCAGGTGGCGTGCCAGCTTGAGGGCCTCGTCGCGCAGCGCGGCGTCGTCCACCACGCGGTGGATCAGCCCCCATTGCTCGGCCTGCTCGGCGCTCAGCCGGTCGCCCAGCAGGGCCAGGGCCTTGGCGCGGGCCATGCCGACCAGGCGCGGCAGGCTCCAGGTGCCGCCGGAATCGGGGACCAGGCCGATCTTGCAGAAGGCCTGGATGAAGCTGGCCGAACGCGCCGCCAGCACCAGGTCGCAGGCCAGCGGGATGTTGGCGCCGGCGCCGGCGGCCACGCCGTTGACCGCGCAGATCACCGGCAGCGGCAGGTCGCGCAGGGCGCGGATCAGCGGGTTGTAGAAGCGCTCGATGGACAGCCCCAGGTCGGGCATCTCGGCGCCCGGCGCGACATTGCGGTCGGCCAGGTCCTGCCCGGCACAGAAGCCACGGCCTTCGCCGGTGAGCAGCAATACGCGCACCTCCGGGTCCTGGCGCACGCGCTTGAGGGCCTCGCGGACCTCGCCGTGCATGGCGGCGTTGAAGCTGTTCAGCTGTTCGGGGCGGTTGAGGCTGAGGGTGGCGACCCCTGCCTCGATGGAAAACAGGATGTGCTCGAAATTCATGGCGTGCGCTCTATGGAGTCGAGTGGTGGGCGGCCGGGTCAGCGGCCGGTGAATTCGGGGGTGCGTTTCTCGCGGAAGGCGGCGAGGCCTTCCGCGCGGTCGGCGGTGCCGGCCAGCAAGGTGAAGGCGTGGCGCTCGAAGCGCAGGCCGCTGGCGAGGTCGGTGTCTTCGGCCTTGAGCAGCGCCTCCTTGGCCAGTCGCAAGGCGAGAGGTGCCTTGCTGGCGATGACGCGGGCGATGGCCAGGGCGCGCTCGACGGTGAATTCCGGCTGGGTCACTTCGCTCACCAGGCCGGCGCGCTGGGCGTGGCGGGCGTCGATGGCCTCGCCGCTGAGCACCATCTGCATGGCCAGGGACTTGCCCACGGCGCGCAGCAGGCGCTGGGTGCCGCCGGCGCCCGGCATGATGCCGAGGTTGATTTCCGGCTGGCCGAAGCGGGCGTCCTCGCCGGCGATGAGGATGTCGGCGTGCATGGCCAGCTCGCAGCCGCCGCCCAGGGCGAAACCGTTGACTGCGGCTATCAGGGGTTTGGGGAAGCGGGCGATGCGTTGCCAGTGGGCCTGGCGCGGGTCGTCGAGGATGCCGACCAGGTCGCGCTCGGCCATCTCGTTGATGTCGGCGCCGGCGGCGAAGGCCTTGCGGCTGCCGGTGAGCACCACCACGCGGGTCTGTGGGTCGCGCTCGGCGTCGTCCAGTTCCAGTGCCAGTTCGCCCAGCAGCTGGGTGTTCAGGGCGTTGAGCGCCTCCGGGCGTTGCAGGGTGATGAGGCGCACGCCTCTATCCGGTGGCAGGACGACGAGAGTCTGGGGCATTGGAAGGGGCCCTCACGGCGCACGCACGGCATCTGGGCCGGCATTTGTTGTTGGATGGCCAGGCATCCGTCCGAGGGGCGGGCTGGCGTTTGCCGGAGTATACGCATGAAGCGATACAAAACAATAAGTATTGAATTGTATTTGTGTGTCTTTAATGGGGCGTCTCCTTGCGTTTCCCGGCGTGGTCGGCGCTGTCCTTTTGTCTGGGTGTGCGGTTGCTTTCCAGTATTCATGCGGGTTGCAGGCGGCAGTCGGTGGCGTTGCGTCAACCGATACGCGATCGCTGGCTTTATCCGATAAAAATGATGTGATACAAGTTGCCTCGCCTGCCGCATCGCTTTTTGTCGCGGTATCCGCTTGCGAGGATCGACCATGAGCCGCCTTTTCCTGCTTCAACCCATCGCGCGGGGTGTTGCGCCATGACCTGCTACAGCCTCGACGGCCTGGTTCCGGTGGTGGACCCGAGCGCCTACGTGCACCCATCGGCGGTGCTGATCGGCGACGTGATCATCGGCCCCAACTGCTATGTGGGCCCGCTGGCCAGCCTGCGCGGCGACTTCGGGCGGATCGTCCTGGAGGAGGGCGCCAACCTCCAGGACACCTGCGTGATGCACGGCTTCCCGGAAAGCGACACGGTGGTGGAGCGCAACGGCCATATCGGCCACGGCGCGGTGCTGCACGGCTGCCGCATCGGCGAGGACGCCCTGGTGGGCATGAATGCGGTGGTGATGGATGGCGCGCATATCGGTGCGCGCTCCTTCGTCTCCGCCGCGGCCTTCGTCAAGGCGCGCTTCGAGTGCCCGGAGCAGTCCCTGGTCATGGGTGCCCCGGCCGAGGTGAAGCGCCGCCTCGGCGACGAGGAGGTGGCCTGGAAGCAGCGCGGCACCCGGGAGTACCAGGTGCTGGCGCGGCGCTGCATGGCCAGCCTGGTGGCCTGCGAGCCGCTGGCGGCGGTGGAGGCCGGTCGCCCGCGCAACCGTGTCGATGGACTGCGTCCGAAGGGGGAGTCGGCGTGAGTGCGGCTGTGGTCAGCGCGCCGATGCGACGGGTATATTCGGCAACTTTCCAGCGCCCGGTTCGCCCATGACGTCCCTCGCTCCCCTGCAGCACCTCATCACCCGTTTCCAGGAGCAGACGCCGCTGCGCGCCAGCTCCCTGATCATCACCCTCTACGGCGATGCCATCGAGCCCCATGGCGGCACCGTGTGGCTGGGCAGCCTGATCCAGCTGCTGGAGCCGATCGGCGTCAACGAGCGCCTGATCCGCACCTCGATCTTCCGCCTGACCAAGGAAGGCTGGCTCACCGCCGAGAAGGTCGGCCGGCGCAGCTACTACAGCCTCACCGGCACCGGGCGGCGGCGTTTCGAGAAGGCCTTCAAGCGGGTGTACAGCTCCAGCCTGCCGGCCTGGGACGGTTCTTGGTGCCTGGTGATGCTCTCGCAGCTGCCCCAGGAGAAGCGCAAACAGGTGCGCGAGGAACTGGAATGGCAAGGTTTTGGTGCGATTTCCCCCATCGTGCTGGCCTGCCCGCGCTGCGACCGCGTGGATGTGAACGCCACCCTGCAGGACCTCGAGGCCCTGGAGGAAACCATCGTCTTCGAGACCACCGCCCAGGATGTGCTCGCCTCCAGGGCCCTGCGCATGCAGGTTCGCGAGAGCTGGAACATCGACGAGCTGGCGGCGCACTACAGCGAATTCATCCAGCTGTTCCGCCCGCTGTGGCAGGCGCTGCGCGAACAGGAGGCGCTGCAGCCGCAGGACTGCTTCCTGGCACGAACCCTGCTGATACACGAGTACCGCAAATTGCTGCTGCGCGACCCGCAGCTGCCCGACGAGCTGTTGCCGGGCGACTGGGAAGGGCGTGCGGCGCGCCAGTTGTGCCGCAATATCTATCGCCTGGTGCAAGCCAAGGCCGAGGAATGGCTCAATGGCGCACTGGAAACCGCAGACGGACCCCTGCCGGATGTCGGCGAAAGTTTCTATCGGCGATTCGGCGGGCTTAAATAGGGCTCCCTGTCTCGAAATGCCCTGGAGGGCGAAGTGCTTGGCGTGTCCCGCCGGGCCGCACCGCAGGTTGCGGGATGGCACGGAGGAAGAATGAACGAAGGCCGCCTCGATGCGGCCTTGAATAACAATAAGAAAGCTAGCCAGAGGCTCCATGGCCATGACTGCACGTGCACTGAGAACCGACCGCTTCGACGAATGGCTGCAGCGGATCAACCAGGTATGCGGACGCTTCTGCGCCAAGACCCTCGGGGATGAATTCTCCGGGGCGGTCCGCGAATACAAGTCCGGCGCCATCAAGCTGAGCTTCGTCGATGTCGCCCAGGCCCGGCTCTATCGCACCGAGCACGAGGTGGCGCAGAGCGACAGCCGGCATTTCTTCGCCGCCTTCCAGCTGCAGGGCGAGGCGAACATGGAACAGGGCGGCAACCGCGTGCGCCTGGCGCCCGGCGACATCACTCTGATCGACTCCTCGCTGCCCAGCGACTTCACCTACGGCGCCAATTCCCGGCAGCTGTCGTTGATCCTGCCGCGCCACCTGGTGGAGC